>NZ_JBFUEA010000003.1:0-435511 GCF_056404435.1 Mucilaginibacter sp. P2_D11 | reverse complement strand
CCCTGTAAACTGGCTGGCATCTGTTATCCCGCTTATCTGCGGCACCGTGCTAATTATATAATTCTGGTTGCGGCTGAAGTTATTTACCAGCGGAACGCAATCCAATGGGGTAATGTAAGCAAGGAATTTGCCGCCCGATGCTGTGGAAAAACCGTTGGATAGAGTAATACTGGTTTCATGGTAAAACGTACCCGTGGTATTTGCCGCAGACGAAGCCGCAGTGCGCGTTTGCGAAAACCCGGCGGTGGATAACAGCGACAGGTTTATTAAACAAAGGCAACGCCGGGTTACTTTATTTACGGTTCTCACGGCGCCTGTATGGTTAAAACGTTATTCACTCCTGTATTAACAGCAATGCTGCTGAAGGTGGTACCCGGTGCCGTTACGACGGTGCTGCCGCCCGTGGAAGAACTGGACAAGGTAAACTTCCGGGTTGTAGGAGCGTTGATCGGGTTAATGGTAATATTATAGGTGCCCGCCGGTACGGTTATGGTTGTGGTACCGTTGGCAGGGAAGGCGAAACTGTTATACCCCGAGAAATAGGCCTGGAAACCGCTAACCCCTGTAGAATTTGTCAAGGTAACGGTAACCGAAGTTGTGGTGCAGCTGCAATTAGCATTGGCGTAATTTTGGGCGTTATAATCCAGATCTGCCTGCGCCGCAGCATTTGCTGCGCTTGTACTATAGGCATAATACTTGTTAGCGGGTATTGACACCAAAACAGGCGCGCCGGGGGTAGTATTTGCCGGGCAATTGTTCCTTGTGTAAGAACTATCTTTTGCAGCATTTCCGTATGCAGCACTATAATAGTTATACTGGTAATTTTTTACAATGTTTCCGTACTGGTCTTTGATATTTTGAAGCCTCATCAGCCCGTCATATTCAAAATGATTTACCAGGCCTTTAGCATCCATAGATTCTGTCATACCTGCAGATGGGTCAAAAGCATAGGTAGTCATCAAAGCGCCATCGGGGTACAGCCGCAACTCATCAACCAGGCCCGATCCGCTTAGGGTTATGGATGTTACGCCCGTTATTTTGTGTTCAAAATAAGTCCATCCGTTTAATATTTTCCCTTGCTTAGGGTAGCCGGATATTGTCCCTGTAATAGTATAAGCGGTGCTATTTTTGGTCCAGTAAGAAACGATATAGGTACTTGTGGATATAACGGAAGACAAGGCAGAGACCGAGCCGCCGGCAAGGCTATAGCAGTATTTGCCGGTTGGGCTGGTTGGGTCGAATGTTGTTGGGCCCGTGTAAAGAAAATTACCGGTAGTATTGCCGTATCCGCCAGGTTCTTCGAATGAAGTATAAGCAATCGTGTTTACGGAGCTGCTGCCAATCATTTCAGCTATCGGGAAACTGCCATTGTAAGCCCATAGGTAGTTATGATTTACATCATCTACTTTATGCTGCTGGATAATATTGCCCCTGGTATCATAGCCATCAAAAACAATCAGCGGCTTATAGGCGGTATTTTTAACATATGTCGTGTCTTTTAATCTTGCGAACGAGGTAAGCGGCGTTACCGACTGCGTTTGAAAAACGGTATCGGGGAAAGCCGTATACTGGTTGTAGGATAGCAAAATTGCATTCGTGACACGGGAATTGGAATTGTCGGCATTTGTAATGGTTGTATAGGTTTCGATAGGTGCACCGATAATATTCTTCGTTTTCAAAGCCTCTATTCCCTGGGACATATATTTGCTGCTGTTCGCCGTTGAATAATCCAGTGGATAGGTAATATTACTGGTTACTTTTTCGCCTTTGCTATTTACTTTTACCGTGCGCGTGGTTAAAAGGTGTTTGTTATTATCGTGGAAGTTATAGGTCAAGGTGGTAATGGCCCTGGTCGTGTCGCCAGGATCATATAACTTTTCTTCAGTTGATAGCAGATAAGTGAACTTGGATACCATCGCGCGGTAGGCCAACAACTCCATATCTTCGCAGGGACCAGGTCCATTATTAATCTGGCTAGTTTGCGCACCGTCTAAATAATAATGCCAAAGACCATCGCGCCTTTCCCATGCGAACACTTCGTTTTCAAGTGTTTGCATCGATGCATAATAATTTGTAATTTCTTTTACCTTTTTGAAATTGCCTGCCTCATTTATGTAATCTATTTGTTTAAGTAGAGAACCGTTGGACGTATTTGGTAAATTGGAATTATAGGGTGGTTTTTCTTGCACGTAGTTGCTATTCACATAGCCGGGCACATAATCCGGTTCGTTGATGTACGTGTATTCGCTTTTCCCGTTCTCCCCGTTCTCTCCGTTCAATACCACTACTTTATCATAGGCTACTACAGCCCCTGCTCCTGACCCACTAAGGCTAATGTCGCTTTCAGAACTGCGTACCATATGATCGAACCACGCTGACCAATCAAAGTGTATCCCCATCGCTGTGGTCTCATAAAACCAATCATATGCTGGCTGCCAGAAAGTATATTGTGGTTTAGACATTCGTTTTCCGTAAGAATACTCATGCAACTGATTGTCAGCCCCCATGGCAGTATAATGATAAATGAACCTTTTTATCCTATCTGGATTAATTCCATCATGATCAATTACCCTTTTTACGCGCATGCCTCCGCCAGCCAAATAGGCGGTGGGACTGTTGGAATTGCTGTTGCTCAAATCATAATTGATCCTGGTTGTCCAGGTAAAGATGCTGTGGATATCCATTAAATACACGGCATAATTCGTCGTCGTGCTGTAGGCTTCCCATGTATAAACGCCGGGAGAAAGGTTTAGCGGAACATTATTCAGGGAGATAACAGACGAACCTGTAGAATAAGTATAATACGGTCCTCCCAGAAATTGCGGTGTTTGTGTATAATTGGCCGGGTCTATATGCAGTACCTCAGACCCCGAAGCATTTTTTACCGAAATGTACATCAGGTTCTGTTGCAACGAGTTTATCACACCTTGGCCACCGGACAGCCTAAATGAACAATTAAGTTTCCCGGGTACAATGTTGCCCATTCCGTCTACATACTCCTTGCTCATATCCAACACGTTAGAGCCTATGACCTGATGGGTATCTGCATAGTAGGTAAAACTGGCTGTCTGTGAAGCCAGTGCCGTTTGATTGGTATATAGCGAATTATCGTTGCTGATTGATTTGGTATCATCAAAATCATTCGCCTCGAACTGAAATTCAGTGGTGCCGCCTGTGGGATACTGTATCTTGTAAAGCGATCCGGCACGTACGAAAGATGTATCGGGCTCGCGCTCCGGACCCGGAGGCCCCGGGTTGTAGGTTTGGATGGTATTGCCCGAAGCGCCGCTGTAACTTGGTAAAAAGGACGTGTTCTGACCCCGTCCGTTATAATAGCCCCAATGGTCGACGGCAAACGAGGTTTTGGGTGGCAAGTTGTTGTTATTCCCTTCAAAATAACTAAACACATATGGGCTGCCCGGAACTATTTTACCGCCGTAATAACCATTTTCAACTACGCTTTCAAGCTTAAGGCGCCTTAGCGGGTCTCCTCCTGTGCTTGTTGCATACGTGTTGTTCCCTCCCGGCGACACAAAATAACTGTAATTGAAAACGACTTTTTTTGTGGGTAAGCTATTCAGATTTCCTTGATTATCTTTATTGAATATTGAAATACTTACTAATTTCTTTTCGCCTGTTAAATCTACTCTATCATCCGTGTAAGTAAAACTTACTCGGCCGTTGTCGTAATCTATGTGATCTAATACCTGCAGTGTATAAATATTACCGAATACAGCGGTGTGATATTCGGGCAGCGATGCTCCTAAATAGGTCTGGTCTTCATGTCCTGGGCACGTTTTAAACAATTCCTTTGACTCGCTGTAGGAGCTCGATGGCTGCAACTGGCCCTGTAGTGTTGTATAATAAAAATTCACCTGGTTGCCTTTTGGCGAAGTTATGTTGGTAAGCTGCCAGGCAGTTTTGAACATATACCCGGTGCCATCGCTGGGATTATAGCTTTCTTCGTACTTGGCGAACGTATATATGGTTCCATCCTGCCCGGTTATCGTCCAGGATGTGGCATCGTTGTTTGCGAAGGCAATCTTAATTTTTTCCTGATTTTGGATTACGACCTCCCCATTATGCTTAATGATAAATTTGCCGTTCAGGGAGCCTGCGTTATAATAAAATTGATCAGGCTGAAAATCGGCAAGGTTGGTGTTATCCATTTGGGTCTTATCCAACAACGCACGGTAATCGAGATTCTGAAGAGTGCTGTTTCCACTCGTTTTGTTGAATATAGGCACTTGGCATACGGGGTAACCGCCGGGATGGTTCCAAAAGTCAAACTGGCTAAACGCCGGCCCCACGCCGTTTACGAAATCAGGGATAGGTGTTCGGGTGGTACGGGCGTTCAGATAGTGCCCCCCCTGAAAATCATCGAAGCCAACCACATTTCTTGAAATAACGCCACCGGCATTAAGCACCCAGCCTAATCCGACCCGGCTTGCATTCTCATTTACTTTGATGCCGGAAGCATGGTAGCTTAAAGAAATGGGCACAGAAATATCATGCGATTGAATGGTATATATGGGAATCGAGATACTAGGGATGCCGTTATACGTGCTTACCGGAATGTCTCCATATTTTTGAAATGCCTGCACCTCGGGCGATGGCATTAAAACCTTTTTCAATTGATTTGCTTGGCTGAAAGCAGCTTGCCCGACTGCCAAAACAGCGAGGCAAAACAATAAAACAAACCTTGTAGTTTTTTTAAAAAGAAGCATTTATTTGTTCTTAAGTTTAGAAAACAATCGTTGAATTAATTGTGGTTGATCAGTTGCTCTAATTTTTCCAAACGCTTTTGCAGATCCTTCATCTCTTTATCCTTCTCTATCACGTAAAGTGTCAACTCTTCCACTTTCTTCAATAACAGCTTGTTCATCTCCCCTAAGTTTTGGCCATCCTTCAGAACATCAACCTCTGAGGGTACATCCGGCAGGTGCTGGTTTTTATCGATAAAGGTTTTCAACTCTGAAAGGCTCGGAAGTTTATAGGATGCGGCGAAAACATAGTCTGGCCAGTTAGCGGTTTCTACCAACACTTGTTTAGACCGGATATTACCGTTTACTGATAAAGCTTCCTTTGGCAGGGCGGTGCCTATTCCAACAAAGCCGTTGGCGGCAATCCTCATTTTTTCAGTAACAACACCTCCGCCATTAGCGGTAGAAATCACCATATCGCCCCGGTCGATGTAATAATTAGAGGGTTGAGACATTTTAATACTGCCAAGCGTATAAGCCTGCCCAGTAGTATAGCTTTGAAAAGTAAGGTTTTCGCCAGCATAATCAACCTCCGCGCCGATATTTGGATTAGCGTTGCCTGTACCGGCAAGTGTAAGAGCGGAAACCGGGCTGCCTGTGCCGATGCCTACATTCCCGTCTGACGTTAGAACAAATTTAGAAGTATGCGTTCCTGCCGCGCTTGCCGCCGAGTTTGTGCCGGCATCGATCAGATATTTGCTCCCATTTCCGGTGTTCAGTATATAAGGGGAAATGAAAAGTGCCTTGTATCCTGATGTAGAGCCGGCGGCCTGATTGACCGTGCCTTGTATAGCCAGCATGTTTTGCTGTACGGAAACGCCTGAAATATGAGTATTCAAAGTCACCACCGACCCGGCTATGCCAGTCGAATTGAAAAAATCGAAAACGCCCGCTGTGGTGCCGGAGCTACCGTTTATTGTTAAAATTCTTCCGGATGCAAGCGTGGTCGCTCCAGCAGTAGGCATTACCCCGATCTGGATGGAACGAGCTTGGGTGCCGGTTCCTCCGTAATATGACCCGATGGTGTATGTACTGCCCTGCAATTGAGCGATCAGCCGTTCGTAGTTGGTAGCCTGGTCGGATGTTTTGTACAAAGCAACACCGGTTGATGTTGAGCCCAGCGTTAATGAATGGGTTGGCGATGTCGTTGCGATTCCAACGTTACCCGTAGTAGGCCAGGGATTTGAGTTTTGGGCGAATGCAGTTGAAAAAATGGCGGCAAAGGCGTAAACTAAAAACAGGATTTTTTTCATGATGTAATAAGGTTGAGATAGAAATATGGTTATAAACAGGCAAGTATTTAACTCCATTATTAAGAATTAAATAGTATGATAGCCGGATATTAAGTACAGTTTTTGTTGAGCGGTATTTTGTACATTTTATTGTGTAATAAGGTTGTCAGAATTGGTTTTCTAATATAGAAATAAGATTTTAATATTTCAAAATCATAAATTGAAATATTTCGCAAAATTTAAAAAAAGGAGCGCTTTATAACCATTCAGCACAAATGCAACGAATTATTCTACTTGACGCAATATCGGGCATGATAATTTTCGTTTAACGGCTACCTACTAAAACTATAAATGATTTTATTTTTGGAGTTGAACAACCTAATGGTTAGATTAGTGGTTCATTATTGGCCATGCCTAAACATTTGTTACAAAAACGCCTTAAAGCCTATACGCTAACCGAAATCCTGGTGGTACTCTGCATCATCGGCATCCTCGTGTTCCTTGCCCTGCCCAATCTTTTGCCGCTTATCACCAAAGCGAAAAGCACAGAAGCCAAGCTACAATTGGAATATATTCAGAAACTGGAGAAAAGCTATTATTACGAACATTCCAAATACTCGAATAGCCTTACGGACATCGGTTTCCTGCAGGAAAAACTGACGACCGACAGCAAGGACGGGCACGCTAATTACCGCCTGGAAATTACCAATGCGACTACGACCGGATTTACTGCGAAAGCAACCGCCGTGGTCGACTTCAACGGGAATGGCACCTTCAACGTGTGGGAGATAGACCAGGATAAGAATATCAAAGAAGTAACCCCGGATTGATGTGCAGGCTGCCAAGATCGTTACCCTTATTATATTGGTCATCATGTTTGTGCAGGATATAAAGAGCCGCAGTATTGCCTGGCCATTGTTCCCGGTATTAGCCGCTTTATTCGCAATCCTCCGGTTTACTCCGCATTGGGATTTTTCAAGGATATTGACGGAAGTTGCCGGGCCCTTGATTTGCCTTTTTTTTATGCTAGCGATGGTGTCGTTGTATATTTCTGTACGGTATCGGAAATGGATATGGATCACGGATGAGATGCTCGGCTGGGCCGACGTGCTTTTTTTAGCATGCCTGGCCTTTTACCTACCCCTGCTGAATTATATGTTGTTCTTCATCGCAAGCAGCATAGCGATACTGCTTTCCTGGATTATCTACCAGCTGGTATTTCGGGTCAAATCGAAATTCATCCCTTTCGCAGGTTGCCAGGCTTTGCTGTTGGGCGGGCTGCTCGTCATCAGCTGGACATCGCCCTTCGACGTCACCAGCGATTTGTGGTTCATTAAATTGGCGGGGATATGAAAGTAATGACCGACATCACGCTCCTGACCGAAAACATACACCTGCTTAGTAAAGAACAGGCTTGGCACTACCGCGTCTTGCCCAAAGAAAAAACCGGTAACGGCTTGTATCTTTATTGCGAAGAAGGCAGCTCGGCAGCCGAATTACAAGCTGAACTTGAGATTTTGTTGGATTGCGATATACACCTGGAATACCTGCCTCCATCGGATATCAACAGGCTGCTCTCCACTTATTATATTAAAGACAGTGCACAGCAATCGAATGCATCGCTGCATACCGGCCAGGATGCCGATAATTTTTTGCTTAACCTGATCCGCGAAGCAAAGAACCTAAAAAGCAGCGATATCCATATCGAAACTTACGAGCAGAAATGCCGGGTAAGGATGCGTATTGACGGCATGATGGTAGAGCGTTACCTTTTGAAGAAAGACGACTACCCCGCATTGATCAATAAAATAAAGATACTATCGAACCTGGATATTGCCGAGAAAAGGCTGCCGCAGGATGGGCGCATTAATTACGCCTATCAGCAATATAAATTCGATATCCGGGTATCCGTGCTGCCTACACTATTCGGCGAAAAGGTGGTGCTCCGATTATTAAATAATGATGCCGCTGACATCGACCTTAAACAGCTTGGGCTTTCCGATTTCGACCTGGATAATTACCTGCAGGGTGCCCGCCGCCCCAACGGTATCCTACTGATCAGTGGGCCGACAGGATCCGGGAAGACCACGACGCTTTATGCCACACTTAAATTGCTCAATAAAGAAACCCGCAATATCCTGACCATAGAAGACCCGGTTGAATATACGCTCGAGGGTATCAACCAGGTACAGCTTAAAGAATCCATCGGCCTGGGCTTCGCAGCCGCCCTCCGTACTTTTTTGCGCCAGGATCCGGACGTGATCATGGTGGGCGAAATCCGCGATGTCGAAACCGCTAATATGGCCATCCGAGCGGCGCTTACCGGGCACCTGGTGCTTTCCACCATACATACCAATTCCGCATGGGGTACCGTATCCCGTTTGATCGATATGGGCATCCCTCCTTTTTTAGTGGCCAGCACGCTGAATACCACTGTAGCCCAGCGCCTGATCCGTTTGCTTTGCCCGCATTGCAAACAAAGCGCAGCGATGACAGACGATTTGTATCCGAAACAATTCAAGCCCTATTCGAGCGTGCCGGTGCAGCATATCCCGAATGGTTGCGAACGATGTTATTTTACGGGTTATAAAGGACGAAAGGCCGTTTACGAAGTGATCCCCATCGACCGCGAACTGGCGTTGGATGTAAAAGACGGCAACATGTATATTGCGGACAGGCTTGAAAGTCGTGGCATAAAAACACTGGCAGAGAACGCCTTTGCGCTTTTTAAGGACGGCGATACCTCCTTAGAAGAGATTTACCCTTTATTATTTAATTTTTAACCGGCTTATGTACAGAAAACTTACTTTAATTATTATCATAAGCCTTGCATTGCTGTTCCCGTCCAGGGGTTTCGCGCAGCAAAACAACCAGCGCCTGCAGCAAATTCAAAATACCTTAGACAGCCTTTCGCAGGTTATACCAGGCTTGAACAAAAAGGTACAGCTGTCTATTTCCGGCGTACCCGCCCAGGATTATTTACGGGCAATCGGCAGGGCAAATAATATCAGCTTCCATATCGACCCCTCTGTAAATTTCACCGTAAATAATACTTTCAGCGATGTTACCGCCAGCAATATCCTCCTCCTGCTGGCCCAGCAATACAACCTGGATATCAGTGCTACTGGCATCATACTAGTCATCAAAGCTCATCAGGAACAACTCGTCGTGTTGCGACCGAGGGCCAAAGAGATAAACATCCGTTACAGGGACCTGGACAATGCATTGAGCATGGATTTAAGCAATGATAGCCTGACGGCTGTCGCCAAAAAAATCACGATGCTGTCGGGCAAAAACATCATCGTCCCACCAGGCCTGCAAGGGAAAATGGTGACTGCATTCATATCCGGTGCGAGCTTCGATGTGGCGATGGATAAGCTGGCTTTCTCCAACGAACTGAAGATGGTAAAAACCAATGACAGCTTTTACCTTTTCCAGCCTTTGGACGATAACGAGCAATTGTACGTCAACGGCGACCGAAAAACCGATGTCAAAAGGATATTCAAGCCCATCAATAATGCGCCAGCCGGCAACCTTGGCTTGTCCGTGCAGACCGTCGGCGGACAAAAACTCATTTCCGTAAGTTCAGCCAACTCGGGCATAGCAGAACTCGTGAGGTCGGCATCGCAGGAAATGGGCAAAAGCTATTTCGTGTACTCGGACATCAAAGGCACGATCAATACGATCAACGCCAACGACCTGACGTACGAGAATTTTCTGAACCTGATATTCAAGGGGACCGATTACACCTTCAACCAGGCAGAAGGGGTTTATCTGATCGGCGACCGGAAACTGGAAGGCCTGCGCAGCCATAAGGTAGTGATGCTGCAGAACAGGTCCATAGACACGGTTTTGGCAATGGTGCCCGCAGAATGGAAGCGCGGCGTGGAAATAAAAGAATTCCGCGAGCAGAATACGTTGATATTGTCGGGCTCGAAGCCGCAGATAGAAGAAATTGCCTCTCTGATCAAGCAAATAGACGTACTGGTGCCCCAAATCCTGATAGAGGTAATACTTATTGATGTGCGTAAAACCAGGCGGGTAGCAACAGGCCTCGCGATTGGTACGGCAGATAGCGTAAAAACCGGAGGGTCGGTCCTTCCAGGTCTCGATTACACTTTCAGCTCAGGATCGGTTAACGATTTTCTAAACAAAGTTGGAGGCGTTTTTTCTGTTAACCTTGGACATGTAGTACCGAGTTTTTATTTGAAGATAAAAGCCCTTGAAGATAATAACAACGTTGATGTGCGTTCGGTTCCAAAACTGGCCACATTAAACGGGCACACAGCTTCGCTAAGTATCGGTAATAGTGTTTTTTATAAAAACGTCACCCAAAATTTATATCCTTCTGCAGCCACCAATACCTCCGTTTTTACAAACGAGTACAAGGAATCGGACGCAAACCTCACCATAAAAATCCGTCCGATGGTTTCGGGTGATGACCAGGTGACCTTAGGCATCAATATCGATATCTCAGATTTCACAGCCATTCCCACTGATGGCTCGCCTCCCCCAAAATCGACGAGTAAATTCGAGTCTACGATTCGGGCGCACAATGAGGATATGATCGTTCTGGGCGGCATCGAACGAACGGAGAACTCCGAAAATTCATCAGGGATACCCTTGCTTTCACGTATTCCCATTTTGAAGTATATTTTTAGTAGTAAAAGCAAAACCAGGTCCAAGGTAGTAACGCTGGTATTTATAAAGGCAACAATAATTAGGTAACCGGTGGACATATTAGGACCATATTACAGGATACAGAAAGCAACCGGCATCCATATCCACATCGGGAATGATGGGAATGCTACTTTCGCGGTATGTGGCCTGGAGTTGCATAAAGACCGGCTGGATTTCAAGGGAAAGGCGGTGGGCCTTGCTTCTTTAAAAGAACAGATTGATAATTCAACGGCAACAATCGCGGCGGTGGTCATAACCGGCAAAGGTATCCTGATAAAACAATTGATGAAACGCGGCCCTACCGATAAGGACAATTTTTCGGAAGTGCTGACTAATGCGGATATCGACGATTTCTACGTGCAGGATTTTATCAGCGGGGATAATTCCCATATAGCGGTGATACGCCGCTCAGAAGCGGATAAATGGCTAAAAATAATCATGGAGGCAGGCTACAAGCCCCTGATGTTGTGCCTTGGCCCTTTCCCTGTCGAACATATTATCAATCAGCTCAATGTCTACGGCGAAACGTTCGATTTCAACGGCCATTCGCTCCGGCGCAATAAAGATGGCATATGGCTCGGCTACAAGTATACAGCGGAGGCCGTGTCGCCATTCCTGATCAAAGCTGAAAACGAACCACTGGATGAAAAATTAGTGCTGGCTTACGCGGCTGCTTTCCAGTTGCTTTTATCCGGGCAATTACTGCCGATACGGGCCGATGCCCCTGAACTGGAAAACAAACTACAGGATACGCTGTTGGAAAAAAAGTTCCGTGCAAGGCTTGCCGTATTGCTGGGCGGCATCTTTTTATTGTTGATGCTCAACTTTTTTGTTTTTTTCTCGCTCAATTCTTCCAATCAGGAACTCGCGCAAAGTGTAAGCCGCAATACCCAAACCAGCAGCCAGACCGAAAATATAAACGATGCCATTAAACAGAATGAGCTGCTTTTAAAAGATCTGGGCTGGGATGGCGTACCCAATAAAACGATATTCATAGACCAGCTTGCCCAATTATTACCCGCAAATGTCAGTTGGGAATCGGTCAGTATCGACCCGCCGGATGCAGCGGCTTTAAAAACGCAGCGGGCAATGCGTTTTACCCAAAGGCATATCACCATTACAGGAAGCTCAGCCAATATACTTCCTGTGAACGAATGGATAGCGCGCGCTAAATTGAGACCCTGGGTAAAAAGCATCCGGATGGAAAGCTACTTATTCGATAATGAAGAAGAGACTGGAAAGTTCACCGTTTCGATAGATTACTGAATATGATGAAGGCTTTTTTTATCAAGAACAAATACGGGTTATGGATCCTGTCAGCGGCTTTGCTGTTCATTTGCTACCAACTGGCATTGAAAAAAACTGTGGAAGCCTGGCAACTGAACAATCGTTTGAAAACGCAATTGAACAATGCGGGCGACCTGAGCTACCAGCCTGCCTACCTCGAAAGGAAAAACGACAACTTAAGCAAGCTCGTCAAATCTTATTCCGCCGATACGGCAAATTTCAGAAGCGACATCATCGATAGGATAGCATCGGTAGCCGCCGAAGGAAAAGTCAAGGTAACTTCCGTACCGCTACCCGATGTCGGTTCGCCGGATGAGCGTTTGATTATGCAGCAACTCGTACTTGAAGGTTCTTACTCGGCTTTGATGATGACGGCTCAAAAATTATATGCGTTACAGGGAATCGGCTTAGTCCGTTCGGTTACGCTGAAAATGCCGACCCAACGCCAGTCCTCAAAGAACAAGCCGCTCGTGATGCAGGTGTATATTGCAGCGATACGGCGATAGGCAATATTATTGGAAACTATTGCTCATCTGGAAAAGCGGCAGGTACATGGCGATGAGTATCCCCCCGACGATGATACCCAGGAAGATAATGATCAACGGCTCCATAGCGCTGCTGAGCGTAGAGGTCTTATATTCCACTTCCTCTACGTATTGCTCGGATATTTTCGCAAAAAAATAATCTAATTGATTGGTCTCCTCGCCCACCTTTACCAGCTGCACCATTTTGGCCGGATATATCTTGTACTGCTGCAGGCTTTGATAAAGCGGCTTACCGTTCATGATATCCTGCTCGATCAAGCCGAGCGATGACTCGATAGGATAGTATTCGATCATCTGTCTGATCAGCGCGATAGCCTGCAACAAAGGCAGTTTAGCATTGATCAGCAGGCGCATGGAATTGCAGAAACGGGCAAGATAAATCTTTTGCACCAGATTGCCAATGACCGGTACTTTTAAAAGCATTTTAGAAGCAACTTCCCTGAACTTATCGGTCTTTCTGACAGCAAAGATGCCTGCTGCAATCAAAGCAACAATAAGCACGAACCCCAGGAAATTATTTTCCAGCGCCTGCGATATACTGATAATCTTTTCGGTAACGTATGGGAGCTTGCCACCAAAACGGATAAATACATCGCCGAACATCGGCACTACGAATTTGAGCATGAAAAATACCGCGCTGAATGAGGTAAGCAACACGATGCAGGGATAGGTAAGCGCAGATACGATCTTGCGCCGTTGCTTGATCTTATTCTGGAAATATTTGGCGAGGTCCTGCAATACCTCGTGCAGCTTGCCCGACTCCTCGCCTATCTGCAGGCTGAACACCTCGTAAGCGGAAAAACGCCCGCTTTTCTTTAAGCTGCCCGAAAGCGAAGAGCCATTGGTGACTTCGGAAAGTATGGTACCGAACAGGAGTTTGTCTTTTTCTTTTTCCTGGTCGGCAGTAATGAGTTCCAGGCTGCTTTTTAAGTTGATACCGGCTATCAGCAGCGAACTTAATTCGAGGTATAGATATTCTTTCTTTTTATCCGCCAGCTCTTTGCTCCCAAAAGAGATATCCTTGTTCAGCAATTCGATAATGCCGGTCGCAGAAGTCTTTTGGCTATCCGGCTTTTTGGCCTGCTGATACCGGTTGATGTTAATGGATGGCATTGGCTGTATCGGTCATAAGGTCTTCGGAACTATATTGCTTATGGTAAATATACGGTATCGTGCGGCTTTTGTAAACCAGATCGAACGATAATCCGTCGATGAGGGCGGTGCCTGATTGCGGCCCATCCGTTTGTCCGATGGGCAAACCTTTGAAGCTGAAATCGATATTTTGCGTACTGACCTTGAATGTGTCGGTGATACCGGACGTACGAATGATAAAGGTTGGGGAAAATGCATAGACCGCCCGCCTGTCCCGGCCTGCAAAAACCAGGCTGTCCGGCTCTTTGACGATATGCTGCGCCATGGCAAAATCTTTCTTGAGCAGCCTGTCCAGTTGCGTAAGCTCCAGCACGCCTTGCTGGTCTTGCCGGTATTGATTATAAGCATTGCTGACGATACCGAATACCGTATAAGTGATAGAGATGACTATCGCCGATACGATCATCGCTATCGTGATTTCGAGAATGGTGTATGCCTTCAGTCTTACTCTATTCATCTATCAGCACCTTCCGCATCGTTAGAATGGTGTCGCCTTTCTCATTCCGGGCCGATAGCTGAACTTCGGTTAAAGCCGGGTTTTTCCAATAAGGAAGTATTTGCTGATCGATGGCTAATCCGTCTATGCTGAACGTGGATTTGGCCGGGGTCAAATCTTTCGTCCGCTCAACATCGGCGATCGCTTTATCGAGGACTTTTTGGGCAGTTGCCTTGGTTACGCTCAGTGAGGAACGCGTTACATTGGTTATGACGATTAAAGCGATACCGAACACGATAACAATCACGACCATCGCGATTACGGCTTCGACCAGGCTGGAAGCGTTCAGCATCATCCTTACTTTCTTTCGAGCCATTGCAATACTTTGTTTTTACTTGACATGGAAGGCAGTAGCATACTGCTTAAATAGTAAGGGGAGAGCTTTTTGGCATCCACCGTATTGCCGATAAGGTAATTCTCATAAGCGGAAAAATTATTCTGATAAAGGAAGCGCCCTGTGAATATACTGCCATAAACAAGGTTGTTATTTTTATAGGAAACAATCCCCAGCGAGTACACCTGCCCTTTCACCGAAACATTATCCCCCATTTTGATTAGGGGCAGTAAAGATGCCTTAAATTCCTGCCATGCGGCTACAGTGCCGTTTACAACGGTATGGTTGCCGATGCTGATAAGCGCGCGTCCTTTTTCCAATGGGCTTCGCTTCAGTACTGCCAGACAGGATGGATAGTCAAAAACGCAGCGTTCGCCTACGCTGATGGAATCGGTGGCGAAGAATTGCGCGTTGCCATGAAAGCCGCTGTTGATGACGATGCCGGGAGCCCTGATGATTACGTTACGAAGCGATGTAGACGCGTCTATCGTCAACGTCGTATCAGAGGATATGATAATGTTTCCTTCGATATCGATATCATGCAGCGTTGCGGCGTTTTTGCCCAGATATAGATAACGTACCGGCTGAAGGAACGAGTTTTTGATCGAATCCTCCCGCGGCACCCATGTATTGGCCTTTATAGCTAAATCAGTAGTGTTGTCGAGTAGCTTAAGCCGCTTAGGGTTCAATGGGGGCAACTCTCTTCCGCTGTTTGTTATCCTTCCGATAACGAGATGTTTATCGCCCTCGTAACCGTTGCCGTCTACATAGGCCTCCCGGATACCCGCCTTAGGGATGGATGCAGTCCCCCGGATAAAAGCCTTGCCGCTGACCGATAACGGCCTGTCTTCATCGGGTACGTAAAGCGCGACCCATTTGGCGGTATCGATGGCATCTGCAATCGTGAAGGCGTTATAAACGGTGTCGCCTTGCTTGAATGCTTTGGCAATGCCTACATCGAAGATGCCCCATGGCTTGCGCTGCACCGAAACTGAATCATCGGCCTCATTGAACAGGCCGAACGTGCTTTCCTCCTGGTAGGTATTCGCGGTATCGGCCAGCAGGATATTGGTAGCGGATGCCAGGTTAAGCTGTAGTTTGGAATTACGGAAGCTGCTTTGATATTGCGCGCGGTAGAAGTACCCTGCAACGATAACGGCAGAACATAGTACAGCGATGACCAATGCGATAATGATGACCATGTATAAAGCGGATGCCCTTATCATCGTTTTTAATTACTGGCCTGCTGTTTTTACCGTATCGCGTTGATGCCTTTTATGGGCGAAAAGCTTCTTAATGAACGGGGTGGGCTTCTTTGTCGGCACGCCTTTTTTATAATAAATTACGCCGACCGAGTCTTTGCCGTAATGATCGTAAAGGTACCCGTCCAGTTGCCCTTTAAGGTATTTCCCTTGCTGTGCTAATGAACCGTTGGCATCGAACTTGCTGAAATCCCCGGACTTGATACCATTTTTCCAGGTGGTCGACTGCACCAGCAGCCCGCCTTCGGTCCACTCTTTCCACAGGCCGTTTTTTAGCCCGTTTTTAAAAGCACCCTGCTCTTTTATATTCTTGTTGGGGTAGAATTCGGCGTATGAACCGTTCAATAATTTACCGCTGTAACCACCTTGCGTGGTATGTATCCTGTTCGCGCTGTACCAAAAATATAAGAGGTCTGTTTTAACATCGATATCATCTCCCACTGGCTCTACTTCAAAAAGCAGGCTCCTGTCTGCCTCGTTTATCCGGATACGGTTCGCCCCAAAACCGGGCAGGTTTTGCGAAAATGCGCCCTGCATCCAGCAACAAAATATAATCACTATCACATACCTGTACATATCCTATTGACTGATTTTGATAAATTTGGTCTTACCCTGGAAACCTACCTTCACCGAATCTTTCGCATTCCTGAGTAGCTTTACACTTTCCGATGTCTCGCCTTCCGCTAAGGTAAAATTTCTGCCATTGATGTTCAGCATCGCGAGGGGCTTTTTCGAACCCGTGCTGATGATATAGCCGGAATAGCGGATAAAACCCCAGTTGACGGGCGGCACGAATGGCCTCGCAACCACCGAAGGCGTCTTGATCAATTTATTCACGGCAATCACCGCCGTATCTTTGTCTTCTGCAGCCCCGAAAGGGTCGCGGTAGTTAAGCATCAATTTGGTGGTGTCTTTCACCGGCGCATAATCATTAGGCGTTTCTTTTTTGTCGGCCACTGCTATGGGCTGCAGTAAATCAGCCCCGTCGTTTGCGCTTACCGCAACAAACACCCGGTAGATGATCATCCCCCAAACAACGACGACCACCAAAAGGAGCACATAGGTAAGCGGCTTGTTTTTCATGACCCTTTTATTTGATAACAAAACTACGCATTACGCTCGCCTGCCCTTCATTGCCCGCAGCATCGAGCGCGCTTACCTTCCAATATACACGATCGCCTGAGTTGCCCAAATTGAAATTGCTGCTGAGGCCGCCAACAATCATCGGATAGCTTGCGTTGTATGCCGAAGTAGAATCTGCCTTTAATACGTATAGCTTATATGACGAGGCGGTAACCATGGCACCCCATTGCAGGCTTGCCGGCAACGCGACGACTTCGCCCTTACCCGGCGAAGTCAGGCTTACCTGTGCAGGCGGGATATGGTCTGAACGGATATTCCTCGTGGATGACCATAAGGATTGCGCCGTATCGTTCTCCGCCCTTACCCGCCATTGGTATAGCTGGTCTTTAGGGAAAGTAAAAGTGTATTGCTGTGCAGCAATCGGCTGGTTATAGATAATCTTGCTCTCATCCGCAAAACTGTTGGTATCTACCTGCAGGCGGTACCGGGTTGCCCCGAACATGCTGCCCCATTGAAAAGTTACGGCACTTTGGTTGGTGAGCGCGTTATTGCCTGGTGCGCTCAACTGCACCGATTGCTGCTTGATGGATGAATACAGCACCTCGAAACTCCCCGCAGCGCTATACGCCGTTTGCGAACTGCCGTTCTCCGCCCTCACCCGCCATTGGTATTGCCCCGGTGCCAGGCTCAGGGCCAGTTGATTTTTATTGACGACCGTATCTGCAATAAGTGCGCCGATGGTATCGAACTGGGGGGTGACGATCTGCAAGCGATAGGTTAAGGCATCCTCTACTTCATCCCACCAGAAATTCACCGTGTAGCTTTTGCTTTGGTAATGCGCTCCTGGCGCAAGCAATTTCACTTCGCGTTTATCTATAGATGGTTCAATGAAATCCTTGCAAGATGCCAGGCTAAGGAGCAATAATGCAAACAATATGTAGCGAAAAGGTTTAGCTGTCATTTAACGCTAAAATAAGCAAAAAACTAGTGTAGATGGTTATACGTTGAATTAATATTTGAAAATTAACTTGAAAAATGCGGTGAGAAATTGAATGTCAATATGCCGGTCATTTTTCATTTTTTGAAATATTATTCATCCCTTATATCCCATTTAATCAGCCTTAAGGAGCAGTAGGTTTAATATAGCATCGTAACGTAGCCGCTAAATTTCTCAGCGCTATTTTTTGCCGTAATGATATAATAGTAAACACCCGCTGGCAGTTTTTTACTGTGGTATTGGCCGTTCCAGTTTGTTTCGTAACCCCTGCTTTCGTACACCTCAATGCCATTGCGGTTGAAAACCTTTACGGTGGCCGTAGGGTCGCTCTCTAACCCTGCTATGGCCCAGGTGTCATTTACCCCATCGCCGTTGGGCGTGAAGGTATTTGGGATAATTACCTGCGGGCATTGGTCGGCAACAACTATCTGCCGGGTTGCCTGGCAACCATTGGCATCGGTAACGGTTAAACTCACGGTTTGCGGCCTGGTGACATCGTAGGTTTGGTTGCCCGAAACGCCATTCCAGGCGTAGGCCGAAAACCCTGACGGCGCTGTTAAGGTAACCGTTTGCTGTTTGAATGAGCAAATACTGGTATTTTCCATGGTGAACACCGGCAACGGTAACAACGACACATCAATACTGGCTTCAGCTGTACATCCTGCAACTGAGGTAACGGTTGCTTTATAACTGCCCGCAGCACTCACACTGATCTTGTCGGTTGTTTCCCCGGTTGACCATTTTACTGTACCGCCGTTGTAGGTTGCCTTCAGGTCGATGAGCTGCCCCGCGCATAGTGTGGTCGTCACTATTTCCTCGACGCTAACGGTTGGCGGCGGGCTGAATACAATAGTTTTAACGGCAGATTCCTGTGAACAAAAACTGCCATCGCTGTTTGCGTTATTGCTGGTAATGGATACTGAATAATTGCCGCCGATGTTGGTGGTTAATGCGCTAAGGTTGGTGTTGCTGTTTATCAAAGTACCGCCATTATACCAGTTGATGGTATAGCCGGAACTGACCGGCGTGGCGATTGACAGCTTAGCATCGCCACCGACACAAAAAGCAGGTTTATCAGTTGTGATAACGGGTACCGGTAATTTAACCAGCTCAACCTGCACCGCTTTGGACGGCACCCACGAGCCTTCGCAGGAACTCACTTCAACCATATACCTGCCTGTTTTTGTGATGGCGAGGGCGGCTGTAACATCTCCTGTTAATACACCGTCTTTATACCAACGGTATTGATATGCAGCCGGGCCCGTGACCTGCAGTGTTACGGGCGTACCATCGCAGTACCTTAATTCATTAGGATAGTTAAAAGTAAACACAGGCGCGGGAGTAAAAGCCACCTGCACAGGCTGCGATGGTTTTGCGCAATCAGCTACCGTGCTACTGATCACTACCGAATAGCTACCATCGGTAGTAGCCTTTATAGCTGTCATATCCTTATCCGCAACTATCAAATTACCATTTTTGTACCAGTTAATGGTATAAGCGGCATCGGCGGGTATGTTGAGGGAAAGGTTTGCCTCTGCACCCGCACAGTATATTGGCTTGTCGACTGTAACCTCCGGGACAGGCAGATGGACCAGATCAACCTGAACCTCTTTTGATGCTACCCAACTACCCGTACATGCGCTTAATTCAACTTTATACTTGCCGGTTTTGGTAACGTTCAATGTCGATGTAATATCGCCGGTAAGTGTACCGTCCTTATACCAGCGGTACTGGTAAATGGGGTTGTCATCTACTTTTAGCGTTGTTGATGCTACATCGCAGAATTGCAGTTTCTCCTGGTAATTAAAAGTGAATACCGGGGCAGAGATGAATGTTAATTTAAATGGCAGCGACTGCCGCGAGCAATCTGCTATAGTACTTGTCAGTGCAACCGAATAGTCGCCGTCTGCGGTGGCCTTAATGCTTGTCAGGTCTTTATCCCCTGCTATTAAATTTCCATTTTTATACCAGTTGATGGTGTACGCAGGGTCTGCGGGGATATCGATAGACACGGTGGCCTCATCGCCCTCACAATAAGTGTTTTTTGCGGAGGTTACCTGGGGTGTGGGCAAGTCTATCAGGTCTACCTCCACTTCTTTTGATGCCACCCAGGTATCGGTACAGGCGCTTACCTCTACTTTGTATTTACCGCTTTGGTACACTTTTAAACTTGATGATGTCTCGTTATTTAAAACACCATCCCGGTACCAGCGGTACTGGTAAATGGGGTTATTATCCGTTTGCAGGGTTATAGGGTCACTGCTACAGCGTTGCAGCTTATCGGGGTAATCAAATGCGAATACCGGGCCCGGGATGGTTTTGACCTGGATGTGATTGGTTTCGAGATGGACATTGCTGCAGGATGAGTAAAAGATAGCGGAATAATTCCCGGCTTCGCTAACAGTTAACGACGCACCTGTTTCACCAACGATGTCTTTACCGTCTTTACGCCATTGTATCGTATTCCCCTGGGTATAATTGCCGTTCAGCTGCATTTTCATGGTATTGCCGCTGCAAAGGTCCAAGGTAGTTAGCGGGTCGCTCAACGGGTTGTCAACAGTAAGTGCTTTTACCAATTGGCTGGTATCAAAATTCTTTAAAAAATCAGGGTCGAGCAGGTATAGGCCATCATCTGTGGCCACCCAAACGCCATTCTCGCAGCTGGTAGCAATGTCATCTACAGATCTTCCGGTTGCATTCACACATACGTCATTCACCTTAACGTTCCCAAGCGCATCATAATGATACATAACGAATGTCGCCACTCCGTGTTCAAAAAAATTAAAAGAGAGCGAACTGCTGAAATACAGGCCATTGTCGGTACCTACCAATAAATTATCTTTTGATATGATTGGATCATAAGCGCTGTAAAAACTGGTCAACCCCAAAATGTCGGTTATTTTGTTAACGTTAACATTATCTAAAAAATGATGAAAGCTCAACGGGTCGAAGCCACCATTGTAGCCCATGCTTTCCTGGTATAGCCCATATTCATTCCCCCAAATAAAACTGCCCCCATATCTAATCGGATTTAATATCCCCCCGGGTACATAAAAGGCCGTATTGATTTTACCACCGCTTTCCACCAGATCCAGGATATAGTAACTATAAGCATTATACTGCTGGGAAAATAATACTGGATAAGCGGCTGTGTTCCAGTACGGGACATTTTCATCGGTAAGCATGGTGCCTCTGTACGTACTTGTGAATATCTTTACCGGCTCAAAATAAAGAGCATAAGTATAGTAACTGAGTGTGGCAGATGCAACTTCATATCGGCCCAAACCATGCGTGGTCCCGATCAGCAATATCCCGGGACCAAAAACACCAACATCATTGGTAAGCCCGATAGAAGTTATTTCGCCTTTCAAGGCCTCTTGAGTAGCAACTTCTTTCACCTGGCCGTTTTTGTACCCGATAACGCTTGTGTTGGTGGCTATGAATACCTCCGCCTGGCTATAACCGGCAATATCAATAAACTGCAAACCGTTGTATGCAGAAAATGCAGCTGTCAGGTCTTCAACCGCTTTTGTAAGGCTATTGATACGGTACACCCCATTGTTTTCTGCAAGTATCCATACATATGGGTCGCCAAAATCCCGTTTTAGCTTGAGTATTTTTTTACCTGCTAAGAAATGTGCATTGATATGGAAGTCGATATCCTGCCCGTACGAGGTTAATGAGATAAAAGATATTGCTAATAATACTAAAACTAACCTGGCGACCCGTATCAACATAAAATAAAGCAAAGTTTTTTAAAGGGTAATTGATTTTTCTTCACTGCGGGCAATTAAAAACCTGATAGATTAATATTATTAATTATGGAGCTTGTACGATCGATAAATTTCATTAACAACGCCGTCCTAATTCCTCACCTGTTTTCCGCTGCCATGCATAGGCATCTGGATGAGTCGAGTTTACCTTGAATGCGAGGCACAAGTAGCCTCCCGCGCCTGCCCTAAGCTGCATACCTGCGCCAACCGAGGATATTTCAAAGAGCAGTATAACTACAAGCCTTGAGGTATGCCGTAATACCCGGGATAGCAGATCCTGCTATTATTTGGTCTGCGATTACAAATCCGGGCCAACGTGGAACCTGCAATAGTTACGCCCCGCGCTTTAGTTGTTGGTCATAAGTCACAACAACGGCCAGAACACCAACAAGGGCAGAGCAACAAATTTGTATTTATTTAGCCTTTCTTACTTCCCATCGTGAAGGGTAGTGATTTGGTGGCCTCCCCTGATTAGCAGTCTCAAATCGTCTAATTTGCGGTTGTCGAGGTACATGTTTAAGTTACCTATTTAAATCATTGTATAGTTCATTCAGCTCTTCAATTCTATAGTTTGTCGTTTTTATCTGGCACTCAAGCACTGAGATAGGCATCATTGTTCCCCCTTTATATAAATCTTCGTATACTTTACTATACCTATCTCTAAAAACAATCCAACTTCGCTGAGACTCTTTTAACACGTTGATAGAACTCGAAAGATTTTTTTTAAGAGCATATTTAAATGGATTTATAAATCTTATTTAATTGCTGATTTCTATTCAGGTATTGGTTTGAAAGACATTTATAGTATTCAGTTTTGGAATTTGCTCCAAAACAAGTCGTATCTTGTTTAATTTGACACACTGCATTGAAACTGATGAAGAATAAAGCGATAAAGAAAATGTTTTTTTTCATCTTAATATTTATTAAATTTAACGATAAGTACAAACCCCGGTATTAAACAACGTAATGTTATCTTCTGCTCTTCTAATTGCATACGGAGCTCCATGATCTGTCCATTTCTTAAAATCATGAGTAACAAGATCAAGTCTCCCTCGATTAATGTCCTTTATTAAATCCGTATTGGAGAAAACGATCAGGGCCTACGGGAAATTGAGCCAAACGCAATTTTACTGTAATGTACTTATTTACAATAGCAGCAGTGGCTTGGGCATCCTTAGCCAAAAGGGCAAGATCCTCTGCATGAGTTATAACCCCATTTCTCACATGGTCGAACCTTATGCCCATAACCTACAGTTTTATGGCCATGGGGATCCGTGTAAACATCGCCTCCAACCCAAACTTCATGATGCTTTAAAAGCTTTAATCCGGCTGCAATCAAACTTATCCACCTTAATTTGCATTCTTTTTAACTCCCTATCTAAAGGTGCATTTATATAAATTACCTTTCGTATCCTCTTGATACCATTGACCATATATATAGTCAAATTTAAATCCAAGTAAGTCAATCACCGGAATTTTTCCAGTCACTAACAGGCGTATTTGTTCATCTGTTTTGGGATCATAAACATTGAATCTTTTTGATAGATATTTATATCCCGTACGAAACACGTAATTTTTTCTGTCAAAGGTTAATGTATCTAATTTACCGGCACTATTACTAACATCTGTTGTATCTCCTACATATTCATTACTATTAGCTATCAGAATATAACCTTTGTTATTTTCAATATTCAGTTTCAGCTTTGTTTGCGACAAGCTAATCTTATTTATTGAATCCACTTTATAAAATGTTGTAAAGTAAGCACAGATAATTATTTTGTCTTTTATCACAGTTAAAATCACAGTCTTTTCACTTTCGATATTCGTGCCTCCAAGGTCGCTATAAGTAATTTTCAAAAACTTGTGCTTAAGAACTTCGATACTCTTTGTTGCGCTATATGAATCTAAATAAATCCTGTCTGTGGAGCAAGATATAGCTAAGCCTTCACTGCCCATTCTGTAACTTACATCAATTTTCTTTTTTGCTCCTTCCATTGTTTCAATTGTAAACGAATGGATGTTAGCAGCAAAACAGATCACATTTATACAAACTAAAAACAAAGTGAGAATAATTCTTTTCTTAATCATGACTTATATTATTAAAATTTATCATAGTAATAAGTTTGCCCCTCCAACGATTTGATTGTTATAACCGAGGTTGCTGGATTATAAGCGGACCCTTTGCTATATAAATCAGATGTCTTGATAAAAAAAGTCGCGCCATACGAATAATCAAATTTGTTCCAATCTTCATATGCCTTAATGGCTCCTTTTATTCCTGGGTTACTCATGTCAAATAAAGAATTAGGGTCTTTTACAGCCATTATAGAAGTATAATCCTCACGTTTATCACGAACTGCATTATAAGCACTTTCAATTTTGCCCCGACTAATTTTATAGAGCCAATTTGGGTCACTTAAATCTATCTTTAATTTTTTCATCCTGTTTATCATCGAACTTGCCACAGCGGCGGTTGCTAACGGATTGCGTCCAGTTCTAGTTTCTGCCAAGGATATAGCGACAAGTTGTATTAATCCTTGTGGAGCATTCCGTGCCTGGTTAGCAGCTATGCCCTTATTGTATTTATCTTGGCTTATAACTTCTATATGAGCAGACACAACTTCGCCCGTTGTCGCGTTATAAGTGGTGGTAGATTTAGAATATATATACTCGTTGTCTTCATGCTCTTGATTTACCGCTGCATTATATCCGTCTATATAATTTCGGTCGCCTTCCATCACAGCGTTAACCCAGGCTTCCTGTGCCTGGCTTCGTAAGTTGTCTTCATAACGACCTTTCATTTCATTCATTTGCGTCTCGAGCCCCTTCGCTGCCTCCGTATTCATAGCGTTCTGTAAATTGATACCTAATCGAGTGTAAGCGTAAGCCCTGGCATCATAAGCAGCTTGCTGCATACGGATTTGGTTTTCGGGGTCGGCACCCGAGGGGTCATTTAACCCAACCGGGTCATTAAAGGCAAAGTTATAAGGGCTCCATCTGGCATATTTATCAACCATCATGTCAATGGCGTTAAAGCGGCCTATTTGCGGGTCGTATTCACGCAGCGGGGTGCTGTAGTTTTCGTCCCCAAAATCGCCCTGCAGTTCCGAGCCGCCGTTATACAATTGCTTGTTGGGCACGGTTGATTGGGCCGTTCGCACTACTATCCCCTGCATCGTCATCCCAAAGGCATAATATTCGTTCTCCTGGGTCATTTTAGCTACGCCGCTCCCGTTATCCTGAAAGCTTACACGGGTGTTGCCTATATGGTCTTTTATAAAGTATTCGTAAACAAAGGTGGTGGCCGTGGTGTTGCTGGTTACCCGGCCTTCGGCCATGCTAAAATACGCCAGGCTTATGGCGGTTGAAGGTGTAGTGGTGTAAACAAATCCATCCATATAATCGGTCGTAGTGGTGCCCGATGCCGTCTGCACTGTTTTGCGCAGCCGCGTGCCCGAGGCATCGTAAGTGTACACTACACTACCATTGCCTGCCGTAACTATGCTGCTTACTTTGTTCAAATCGTTATAGCTGATGGCCTGGCCCTTGTTTACATCGGTTAATAAATTGCCGTTGGTATCATAAGTGTACTGGGCAAACGTGGATGAGTTGCTTGTATTAGCCGTACCCTTGTAGCCCATGGCATTGTTAGAGGCATCTGTTACGTTCAATAACTGGTTACTGGCATTGCTGTTTAGGTAGTTGTAACCAAGTTGGTCGAATGTTGTTGGCGCGCTTGCCCCCGATGCCCAAGTGTTGCGGATTAACGATAGAATGTTTCCATTATTGTCGTACCCGCCAATAATTTCGTTATAGCCGGCCAGTTCGGCATTCCAGGCCGTGCCACTGTTCGCGGCGTATTGCGCAGCGATCAAACGGTCGGCATTATCGTAAGCATATACATAACTCCGCTGCCTCACCGGGTTTGTTGATGTTGAATTGAGGTCGTTGGCTTTCCATTTTATTTCGGATATTTTACCGTTATATTTTGGTGTATTGCCTAAACCCGTAGCATCGGCCTGGTTATACAATATCGTTTCGCCCCAAAGGTCGTTGCCATCACTATTGGTGGCCCCGCCATCGGGGCTTAAGGTACTGTTATTTATGCTGGTTAGCCAGCCCCGTATGTTATAGCGAAAATCGACGGTTTGCAGGTAGCCCCCGCCGGCGGTTTGCCCCAACTTTTTGTCTTTCAGTTGCCCCAGTTCGTTGTATTCGTATATGGCTACAACCTTGTCGGCGCCGCCGTTAATATTCATGGCTATTTGGGTAACCCTGCCCATCAAATCGTAAACAGGCTTGTTTACAACCGCAGTGGCGCTTAACGATTTTACTTCTTTGGTTTGCGTAACCTGGCCCGCGTAAACGTCTACAGCCATGCTGGTAACATCCTGGGCACTCTGGTTAACCAGGTTATTGCTCTTTTTTTGTATCGCGTTGCCAAACTGATCGTAAAATACGGCTTGCTTTATCCAGCTATTGCTGCCGATTACCCGTTTATAGCTCCCGGTCAACAGCCCGCTGGCATCGGCCGCGTTGATCGCCGCGTAGCCAGCGCCCGGGTCGCTGTATTGATAATCCGGTGTACCGTTATTATCAAAATCGTAATCGTCATAATAGTTAACGGCCAGCACATCGGCATCGGCTATAGCCGGAAAAGCCTGGCTATTGGTGTAGCCATAAGTGGTGCCCGCAGCCCTGGTTTCGTAGGCAAACATGCTTGTATTGTTGTAAACCAGGCCATCAAGGTAGTTTTGCAATATTAGCTGGTTGGTTGCGCCGACCGCCGGTACTGGCGGGCTATAGGTATATAGCCCGGAAATTACCACCCGGTTTGCCGCGTCGTATTTGGTAGCGTACCATTTATCGGCTGCGCCATATGCGTGCCGTAGCCTGCCGTCCTGCGTCAATACCAATCGGTTATTACTGTCGTACACGTAGTAAACCGCCTCGGCACCAGGTGCTTTTTTGGCTGCCAGGCGGCCTTTGGCATCATACGTATAGGAGGTTGCCCATGCTCCAATAAAAGCAGTATTAAAAGCTGGCGGAGAAGCCCCGTAAATTCTTTTTACGCCTTCTGGCGATACCTGGTACAGTACATTCCCTAAATCATCGTAAATTACGATGGATTCGAGGTAATTATTAGCGCCTGCCTGTACTTTTTTCGATACCGTTTGCCCAAGCTTATTGGTAAAGGTTAAAACATGGCTTCCGTTTTCGTCGGTTACGTCGCTTACCGACAGTTGTGTTTCAGTATAGTAGGTACTGGTCGGCCCCGATGAGTTCCATACCCGGATATTATCGGCGGCGGTATTCAGCCGGAACGTGTTTTTTAAGGTATGGTTGCCGGGCTGCCAGTCGGCACCTGGGGCGCCGCTTTCCAGTACCCTGTACAACGGCGAATTGTCATACACGGCAGCGGCGAAAGGGAAATTGTCCGTCGCGATCTGCTGTCCGGAAGTTTGATAAAATGTTTGTTGCGCCGTTAGCGGGCTTGGTTGCAACGAGCCATCGTTTGTTGCTGCGGTATAAGGCAGGTATTGTTTAGGCTGGCCGCCATATTGGTCGTAGGCCATAAACTGTACAATATCCTTTTGCAAAGGGCTACCCTGCATAACGGTGCGTTGTACTGGCCTGCCCAGGCCATCCATATAACTAATCTGCGTTTGCGCGTTGGTAGAGTTGATAGCGGCCTGGGTGGTAACGCCCCCCTTTTTTATATAGTCTTCCCGTACAGAGTTCCGCGAAAGCAGGGTAGGGTCGTCCAGGCCCCCGGCAACGGTAATTGTCAGGGTGGTTGTTCCGCTGCCGAGATTGTTATAAGCTGTTACCGTATAGTTTGTTGCCGGAGATGACGCTGTAGGCACACCGGTGATGGCGCCATTGCCTGTATTAAAGTTTAACCCGGCCGGCAGGGCCGGGCTAATGGAAAAATTCGTGTTGATTATTTTTCTGATTAAATTATTTGCATAATCCGCTACATAAATATTCCCCTGGCCATCGGCCGCTACTCCAATGGGATAATGAAAGCTGGCCGAAGAGCCTATGCCATTGGCCGAACCCGCTGAACCTGTACCCGACAAGGTGCTTACGTTACGCAAATAGTCGATCTTCCTGATCTTATTGTTAACCTGGTCGCCAACGTAAATATTGCCCGACCCGTCTACAGTTAAACCGGCAGGGTGGTTAAAAGCCGCCGAAGTCCCCTGCCCGTCAGTTGAACCCGTGGTATAGCTGCCGGCACGTACGGTTTCGGTGCCGTCGGGAGCAATTTCATTAATAATGTTATAGCCCGCATCCGCGGCGTACACATAGCCGCCGGAATTTGTGGCAACAGCCAAAACGGTATTAAAACCGGTTGCGAACGTGCTCACTACGCCCGATGGGGTGATTTTACGGACCGCGTAATTACCTAAATCAGCTACAAATACGTTGCCGCTCGGGTCTACAGCTACCCCATAAGGATTATTAAACTTTGCGGAAGCGGCCGCGCCATCGGTATACCCTTGCGTGCCGTTGCCCGCGTAAGTGCTTACATAGCCACCCGGCGTAATCTTCCTGATCCGTTGATTGCCCTCATCGGCTACATAGAAATTGCCGGCGGCATCAACGGCGATGCTTGTCGGGCTGTTAAATTTGGCCGCTGTACCCTGGCCATCAACATAACCACTTGTACCACTGCCGGCCAATGTGCTTACCGTGCCGGAAGGTGTGATCTTCCTGATCAAATTGTTCGTCCGGTCGGTTACATATACATTGCCTGCGGCATCGACAGCCATACCCATCGGGTTTGAGAAGCTTGCCAAAACACCATTCCCATCGGCCGAACCTGCCGTGCCGCTGCCGGCAAAGGTAACGGTTTGCCCGTTAGGCGACGAGGCGCTACCGCTATAAGAAGGGGTTAACGTAGCAATGGCCGAATTGACAGTATAGGTTTGAGGGCCTGTATAGCTGATTACAGGTGCCTGCGCGCATGCGTTTTCGGTAAACTGCAATAACACTAAACCCAAGAGCAACTTTAAAAGTTTAGTAGCGTAATTTCTTTTCATAAAATCAATTTGAAATAACATTTTTTATATTGATCATGGGGTGCAGCCCGGAGCTATGTATTGTATTGAATAGGTCTTTATTGCAACATTTTCCGTTGCCGATTGAGGGTTCATGATGCATTGCAGCATGAACGATTTGGCTGTGGTTAAAGGGCCATTATACCCCGGCCCGGGCGTGGTGTTCGCTACATTTACGGTTACCGTATTTGAGCTGCCCGGTATTGAGATCCAATTATTAGGCGCATTGCTATAAGCCATTTGCCACATAAAATAGTTGGTAGCTCCCGCGCTGGGTGTGGCCGTAAACGTAATGGTGCCTGGCGGCAGTCCGCCTATACCATCTTCCCCTGTAACAATGGTTTGCTGGTTGCACATGTCATACACTACAGAACCCTTGGCATGTAAGGTAAATGACAGTTGCGTGGCAACCCTTATATATTGCGTTGAGGTTACCGATCCGTATATCGGGCTGGAAACTGTTAATTGTACCTGATATATCCCCGGGTTGGTATATGTATGGGACGGGTTTGCGCCTACATAAGTAGCACCGTCGCCAAAAACCCAGGCCCTGGTAATCCCTCCTTGTTCGCAAGCGGCAACCCCGTAATTTAAAAAGTCGACACGGCTGTTCACAATTACAGGGGATGGCGGATTTGGCGCGGTAAACTCGGTACCGCCCCCGGCAACATCGTAAGTAAACCCAGCATTCAGTTGGTAAGAGCCGGTATAGCCATAGCTATATGTCGACCTCTTTAATATTGACCCGGTTTGATCGGTAACAATGGTCGGCCTGCCTAAAGGGTCATAGGTATAAAAGGTGGTATTGCCGTGCGGGTCGGTGCCGGAGATTTTAAATTTGTTTTGGTATCCGGCCAGGGCAACTTGTGCCATTCCGGGGTATAGCAGCATATCGTCCACAATAACCTGCTGGCTGCCATTTTGTACACTGACGCTGAATGTTGGGTTCAAGGTACTAACCGGTATCATAACCCTGCTATATGACCAGCCCCCGGCGGTGCCGGCGGGATAGTTTAATACCTTGCTGCTGCTATGGGTGCCATCGCTTAACGTTACGGTGATAGTCCCTGCAGCATTTGCCGGGCTTTGGGTCCAGCATGAAAACACGTAGCTACTGCCCAGCCCTTTATTAACCGCACTTTTGGTAAACACGAAACCTGGTGGTATAGATAAGCCCATGCCCATCCTTCCGGCGACCCGGACAATACTTGAACCTGCCGCTGCCTCAAAATTATGGGCCTGGCTAAATAAGGGGTAATCGTCGTCGAAATTAGAATAGAGTACCTGGCTGGCTAACGCGTTTTTGATAGAGGCGATGGGCTTCAATCCCGAATTATCATAAAGGGTCGCCGCTGCCTGCTGATGCCCGTCATCGACTGAAACAGGCAGGCCCAAAACGCTATATTCCGATATATTGCCGGTTACCTGGTAGCGGGGATCGCTTTGAAATAAATTGCCGCTAATCGTTGATGCCTGAAAATCGCCCAATGGCTGGTTTGTTTTTAAGGTAAACGTTTGAGCGGGCAAAACCGAAACCACATTGGGTTGTGGCTGATTTACAATTGAAAATGTATTGTATTTAATTAATTGGGCACCGGTAACCTGTTCGCTTAAACCTGGCTTGGTAATGGTATTTATCTTTTCAATTAGGGTGCTATTCCTAAAGCTGTTCTGTAAAGCTAAAATTGCTACTGTTGCAGCATCAGTACCGGTAGCGGTATAATCTTGTATGTATTTGTATTTTGTTTTATAGGTGGTAAAGTTAACCCCATCGTTACTTACACTTGTCTTGGTAATACTTAACAAGCTGGGGTTCAGGCTACCATAGGCATTATCCGTTTGAACAGTTGCCGACTTCGTTAAATTGGTAGGGTCATAAGTCGTTTCTATGGTACTGGTCTGGTATTTGTCCACCCCGGCAAACAAGCTGTATTTCCCATAGGCAAATGCCTTTGCATTAGCAGCATTAGCCGTTGAATTGTCAAAATAGTCGAAAGCGAGGCCATATATATAACCAGGCGAAGCGTTTTGCTGGTATATGGGCGTATAGGTATAAACTGTTTCTTTAAGCAACTGGCTCGTTTCATTGTAAGTTTTTACGCTCTGCAATAAACCCCTTTCAAAACTATAATTAGGGTTTGTCGGATAAGGAAATCCGTAATTGCCATCGGCCATCGTGCTAATAGGAAGGCAAGCCGCCGAAGCATCGGTGGTGGTAGCATAACGCGAAAAAGTAGCCTGCCATGGGGTGGTGGTGCTATTGCCTGTCACCGAGGTTTGCCCATAGGTAGCCGGGACAATATATTGACATACTGTTTTACCTTTCCCGGTCATACTTTCGGTACCCAACTGGTACATTACGCCAGGGAAATCAAAATCATAAGCGTTTAAATCATACTCCGAAATCGCGGTAAAAAAACGCTGTGATGTCGGGTCTGAACAGTTGGTGCAGGGTGGTGGTATATACCCATTTGATGAATTACCTGAATATACAGGTATCGGAAAAGCAAATTGCGGTCGGTTTATCAGTGCCCCTCCCGAATAAGTATAATTCTTTACGATGTCGTTGGCGGCATTAACCCCATCGTGAAGGGTTACCGTTTTTACCCTGATGCCGCCGCCAAAAAATGTCTGGTTAGTGCGGGCGTCTAAATATTGATTGGGTTCATAATCAATTTTAACATTGCCGCCTGTGGGGTAAATAATCCGGTATAAAGTACCCATTGTAATGGCATTGGGGTTCACGGTGCGGTCGGCACCCGATACAACAGGGAAATAAGTTCCGTTATAATTCGGTATCGGTTGTAAGCGGTACCTTTCGGCTAAAGGTTCATTGGGGTACAAAAACAAATTGGGCACTAAGGTGGTCGCATTGTTGGCGTTATAATAGCCCCAATAGTCTTGCTGGCAATAATTCAGGCCGCCCGGTACATAACCCTGGGCATAAGGCAGCGACGTAGAATTGGGACTAGTATCGATATTTGTACCCACGTATTGAAATTGATACGGCGGCGTTGTTAAACAGGATGCAGCAGAGGTTTGGACCGATTGTAAAAAACGGTACCCATTCACCTGTACTGCATTTAAAGATATGGTTTTGATGGGCACGTTGCCTGTTGAGGGTGCAACAACCTGAAAACTTGATAAAGATGAGCCTTGATAAATAAAGTTGATCGTTTCATTTCCCGGGTCAGTCTCAAGCGGACCATAAGGGTTGCCCAATTTTTCCGATATGCTCGACAGCGTACGCGTGTTTACGATTGCCTGTGTATAGTAAAGGCTATTTTTATATAAAGAGCCATTTGGTAGTATGGTACCCGAACTACCATTGGTACCGAGATAAATATCTGTTGTAGGAGGAAGGGGGTCAACCGGATCCGGTACAAATGTGGGTACCACGGTAGTTGAAATACCTGTACTATTATTTACGAAATAACAAAACGGCAACGTTCCATCAGTACTGCGGGGCAAAGCACCGTTTATAATCTGGCTAGGATCAATACCCGACACGACCACAGTGTAACCAGCTGGTGTTGGCGGCAATTGATAATGCCCGGGGTACGGATTTGTGGCCTTTGTGGCCGAAGGGGTAATTAAAATACCCACCGGCATTTGATTACCGTAGGTTAATGATACCGAACCGCCCGATGGCGATTTAATCTGTGTTGAGCGCCATACGGTAGTATAGGTAGCCTGTTTTCCGTATAGGTTTAATTTATTTTTTAAATAAATTGTGGCATTCGCGGCTACCGGTGTTACACTCATCGTAACCGTTGTAGTCGGGGCAAAAGTGTATTGTACACCACTGTTGGTAGTAATGGTAAACGAAGCAATGGACCCATCGTAAGCCGAATAAGTTGGCACAATCTTTAAATCCTGATAGGGCAATGTTTGGATAATTTTATTGTTACCGAACATAAACTGCCCTGAATAGCCGCCAAAATTGAAGTTGAATACGTCCGGCTCTGTATCCGTAAGTTGATTTACAAATGAATTTAGGGTGCTATAGTTGGCTACGTCATTAGTACAATCTGGAGTAGGGTTGGTATGGTTTTGAGGCGTAAAACCAGCTACGGCTGCTGCACCGGTGCCATACAGCCAGCCCATCCGGGTATCCGGTGCTACTCCTTTATAGTCATCGGGCAGGCCTTTCACGGTACGGCTTATACTTCCTCCCGCGCTGAGCCCCCAGCCCGCGCCAATTTTATAATCATCATTGCCGGCCGGCTGCGATATTTTTACACCCGGCGCATAATACAAACTTATGGGAACAGATACATCACCGTTTCCTATTACATATATCGGTACGCCAATCGATGGCGCACCCGTTTGTAAATTTACGGGGACGCCCATTTGAGCATAACTATAGCTTTGAATAATAAGGCTCAATAAAATAATGGTAAATATTTTTCTCATGTTGAGTGGTAATTGTGTATGGTTTAATGTTTCAAGGTATCCGTCTGTAGTTGCCTTAACCTTTCTTTCCGGGCCGGCATCAATACCGAGTCTACTATGCGGCGCCGCTCAGCCCTCATCCATTTTAACTGTTTATCTTTTTCATCGGGTGCAAGCGTGCTGTCTTGCATTATCCGGGCCATTTCCTGCTGATGGTAGTTCAGTGCATCCTTTATCTCGCCGGCCTTTTTCTTACTCACCGAAAGGCGTTTGATCAGATTATTAACCACGCTATCCGCGTCGTTTGCGTCCTTTGTTTGCGCCTTTAACGCGGTGCCTGATATCAGCAATAACAGCAGCAGCGGCATATTTTTGCAGTTGCTTCGGATCCATTGTTTTATGGCCATATTGATCGTTTGAAAATGTGATTTGTTTAGATATTGATTACGGTGTTTTTTATTGTGCGGGTAAGTTCAATTACGAAGTGGGGTTTCGATAAAAATATGTTTTGATTTAAAGGCTTTATTTTTAAGAAATAATTAAGTGTTCAAAACTCGGTACAAAGACAATTATAATACATGGACACGGGCACTGAAGGGTGGTACTGTAATGGTTATAGCGCTGAAACGCAACCACGATGGCCCAACGGGCTACATCATGTTAATAACATTGGCCGCGAAATGATAATTCCTTCGATCTGACAATAAGCGTGAATCAATTTTGCAGTAAAAATGGCTTGCACTGCTCGAGAAAAAGAGTGATAGGAAACCGCCGACATAATATGATAAGGTATAAGGGTTTATAGTTCGCTAAAGATACTGGTTTCCCTACAGCTGGCAGGGGGTACATTTGTTCCAAAATAGGGCGACTTATGTTAATTTTGCGTGGTTTAAAGGCAAATAACCAAGTCGATATATGATTTCAAAGCGCCCTGCCTAACATGTGGACGGCCTGAAGTTAAAATCCAAAAACCGATATGCAAATCGGAATGATTTATTTTGACGCGTAATCTCAAAATAAATGTACCGGCTATGATGTGTACGAGGCTTTTGAGCCGAAAGCCAAACGCCTAAGGGATAGGTATGAATTTGTTTATACCCCTAAGCATGGAAGCTGGTTGAAGATGGCGGAAATAGGACTTGAACGTTTTGATGGGCAATGCTTAAATCGGAGAATTGACAATATCCAAAAAATGCAAAAAGAAGTATTGGCGTGGCAAACCCACCGAAACAATAAAGAAGCCACAATTAACCGGCAATTCACCAATGAAGATGCAAGAATCAAACTCAAAAGATTTTATCCGGCAATTTTAGATTGACGTGACACTAGAATGGTCTATCTAAAATTCCGTCCCTTTCTGCTGTCAACAATACTTTGAAATCATCCATGATAAGGTTGGAATTTTGGTAATTTATTAAACTAAAGCAAATTACATATTTAGCTTATTAACTTTGAAATTAATATATAAAAATTGGCGCTGCGTATAGAGCCTTTGAAAAAGGATTCCTTAATATGCTTGTGTGCTTCCGTCTTGCGTTCATCAAGCAATTATGCAACGAGGATTTCATCTTCATTTTGGCGGTCTGGCGATTCTCCGGCTGGCCCGCTTTCAAACCAGCAACGCTCCTATTCCGCATAAATTGCTTAAAGTGTGTCAGGATGCCATGATACCTGGCACCTAATTACTGTGGGTGCTTTAGGTTCTTCAAATCCCTGAACCACCAGTCTTTGCTATCGGTCATGACCCAATAGTACTTTTTATAATAGTTAAGATAAAGCCAGATACTCCACAATACCGGGAACACAGAAACGGCCCAAAAGGTGAACCCGCCCAGTCCATGTAACCGGACGCTACAGATCAGGTTTGTTTTAAAGCCGAAAGAAAGCAGCATTAACAGGTGCAGCAATGCGATGCCGAAATAGAACATCCGGTTGAATTCAGGCTGGTAGTCGGCCAGGTTCCGTCCTGCGGGGTTAAAAGATATTTTCCCGAAATAATCGGCATACTCAGACCGGAGGTTTTTCCGGCGGAAGTTATAGATGACCTTTTGGTCCCGGCGGAAGCCGTAACCCATATTGAGGATGACCGTACCCAACAAGGTCAGGATGAGCTGCGCTATAATATAGGTGCCGAACAAATGTAAAAACGAAAAACTGGTCATTGCTGGATTGGTCCCAGGCAGCTGCTTGAGGTCGATCAACTCTGCCAGTGCCGAGGTATTGGCAAAAATATAACCGTATCCTGTCAGCACCACCAAGATTGCGGAGAGGAACTGGATAAATATGGTCTGATGGTGGTTCTGGTTAGTAGCGAACTGTTCGTAGAACGAAAATATTATTTTATCGGACATCTGTTCGGGCTTCGGAGATTTATTCATGGGTTTGGATTTAGGCTATCAGGGTACTGCGCGGTTGATACGTACTTTCCAGGAAATCGTAAATATTGTTCTTTGCAGCCTGATCCCAGGCCGTTATGTTACCATAGTTGGTCAGCGGGACCGCTAAGGCTGCTTGTTTGAACGTTTCGAAAAGCATCTTTTCAGGCTGGTCGCGTTCGGCCAGGAAGTAGTCGGTTCCATACATGATGCGACTGCCGATATCCGGGTCATTAAGATCTGTGGTAATATAAGGATGCACGCTTTTATCGGCCAGCGTGTAAGCGATATCGGTATAAACGCCCGGATAATTTTGCATCAATTCCCGTACCTGCTGGTACCAGTTCTTTTTAAGGATGCCATAAAGCTGCTTTTCCTCTTTGTCGGGCAACCTGCTGCCGTGCTGGATACCCATCATTTCGCTGCCGCCAAAATGCGCCAGGCACAGCTTCAGCGGCTTTTCCTTCTTGCTGAAATATTTAAAGACCTCCTCGTAACCATGTGGTTCCAGGAAGTAGGAACAGGTATTGCTATTGTTATAGGCAGCATTCGTGCCGAGCAGCCATCTCCCCCATTTGCGTTGCGCGATGTAGCTTGCACCGTGAGCGGTATTGGTAAACGGGTTGATGACATTGATATTGTTACGGAGGTAAGCCTCGTCATTGTTATAGATCCCGCCGCGATAATAACAATGACTCAACACTGGTACACCCTTGTCTGCGGCCCATTCATAGGTTTCCATCAGGTTTTTGTCGAAAGCGTAAAAACCCATGCTTGGATAAAGCTTAAGTCCCGTAAAAGGCGCAACCGTTTGCCCCTTGCCTACCGCCAGACGCTGGTCGAAGTAAGCTTCTACCGTTTTCCTGAGTTGGGTACCGTTTAATTTCCAGCGGGGATCTATGCCCATAAAAAGATGCAGGCGCTCGGGGTACTGTTTCTTTATCGTGATCAATTCCTCGAGCTGGCCTTCGAAACCACTCGACGAGCTGCCCGCGCCGCATTTTTCCATATACATGCTCAGCGCGATGAAACGCATCTGCTGATCATCGTATTGCCGGAGCAGGTTCTCGAATACTTCCAATTGGTTCTTGCTTTTGCCGATACGCAGGAAACTGGCGTACCGTTTGCCACCGGCCCCGAAAACAGGCAAAGAAAGGAGGCGCGACAAGGCCGCTGCTCCGGCGCTGGTATTCGTCACTTTATCGATTAAATCCGCAGCGATATCAGGCAGGTATAAATGCAGAAAACGCTCCGGCGCATTGCTCATAGTAAAGACATGGCTATGGATATTGTAAGCAGGCATGGTTTAGGGATTAGGTTTGCTATATATTTTTTTGATGACATCGAACCAGAACGGCGCGCCGAAACTTGCCGCAAAAGCACTGATGAGCAGGCCCAATAAACGGAGCGCTATGCTTCCCCAAGCGCCATATCCGGCACTCGCTTCAGCCCCGCCCCGCTCCGGCCAGCCCAACGGGATCGCACTTGAAGCCGCAAGGGTATCAAGTTGCGCTTTCAGTGCGATGGAAATCACGTTCAGTGAATCCTTTGCCTTCTGTCGTTCCCGAGCATCTGCGTCCAGGGACGCAGCGATTGAAGAAAGCTCCCGTTCATGCCGGTAGTAAAAGGCAATCAGCGAAGCTCTAGCTGCCGTATTTTGATTATAATACCGGAACAAACGGATTGAATCGGCATTGAGCAGGCATGCCAGGACCAAGCCGAGGATAAACAGGCGCTGCCGGGTTTTCTTTTTATACCAGTATCCAATACGACCGGTAAGCCCGGTGAACCAATCAGAGATATTGCCAAGCAGGTGCTGATAAATCAGTGCCTCGTCAAGCCCCCCGTCCGAAGTGGCTCTCAACTCGGCATCACGCATGGCTTGTGCCAGGAAAGCAGCCACATCGCTTGGCTTAAGCACGAGCGTAGCGGCTTTGAAATCATCCAATAAACTGTTTTTATAAATAAGCCTGTCCTTTACGGCGGCTTTATTCATCTGTACCAAATGCGCGCCGCCTACGACCTCCACGAGCGCGCGGGCAAAAAGTTCGGGCGGGATATCATTGGTCGGTTTTTCGGGCGCCCGGCTTAGCAGGTCCACGGCACCATTCAAATAAACAAGGGAACCCCAATTCACCCCGTTGGGCAAATCCTGCAGTTGCTGAAAAAGGTACTTCTTCATAAAACGGCCCCTTTCTGCTTTCAATTGCGCAATAGCTTCATTGATAAAACTGCAGCAAATAGCAAATAAAGCCCAGCAAATCAAAAGGCAGAACACAGTGGATATTAAGGGAATGCCGGATAGGTCCATGGCTGATAAGGTTTAGTTTTTAAGTGAGTTAAATATAATAAATATTTAAACAAAATAAAAAAATACATAAAAGCTGCCGAAATTCTTTGGATGGGGCAATATCGCTTTAACCGGAAGTTTTACAGCGGGCAAAGGCTTCCTCCAACTATCATTATCAGGCACACTGGTTAAAAAGCGACCTTGTTACAGATAATTAATCGATTTTTATTCGAAAATAATTTATATATAATATATTTTATATATTTACCTATTAGCAATCTATTGCCAAAACGGCCTGCCGACCTTTTGCGGCTTCGGAAACAGCAGTGACGGCGGTTCGCTTATATATTCAACCTTAACCCTTATTCTATATGGATGCAACATTTCCCATCATCGACGTTCATTGTCACCCTTCGCTTAAAGTCTATTTATGCAATACGGATATCAGCCAGGAACATCGGCCAAAAGACGATTTCGTCCCCGGAGGCATGCATGTAGATTTGCCGGGGATGCAGGAGGGGAACGTAAAAGTGATTATTTCCTATCAGTATGTACCGGAAGCCGGCCTTCGTCATATGCGGAACGTAGCCTGGCTGGCTACTATACTGCGGAAGCTCCGGGTAAAAATGATTGAAAAATTCGAATCCGGCGATGATGGGCTTGACTGTTTCGAAAAGGCGATGGGCGGAATTAACCTACTTAACGGACAAGTGGCCGCCTCTGCAACAGCTTTTAACGTTACCAGCCCCAAATCCCTGTCGGAATTCGATGCGGCGATGGCCGATGGCAAAACTATTATCCTGCATGGCCTCGAAGGCGGGCACCATCTCGGCAAAAATCTTGATACCGTACAAGCCTATATAGATAACCTTCAGCAAATGAAATCGGCAGGTGTATGCGTGCTGACGCTGGCCCACTTTTTCCAGAACAGCCTTTGCGATTCTGCAGGGGGCATTCCGCCAAGCGAGGCACACTTGCTAGGATACAAGCGGCCTGTATCTCTCAGCAACGGCCTTACAGAGGCTGGCAGGGCCGTCGTAGGATGGTGCCAGGATAACGGGATGATCATCGATCTGGTGCATTCTACGATCGAAACCCGCCGCCAGGTTTACGCGATACTGGACGAGCGCAAGCGCACCGGGAAGACCGTCAGGCCGTTCATGTTCTCGCACACCGGCGTGCGTACGCGCGTAGAACCACGGATGATCAGCGAAGAGGACCGGCAGATCCTGCCGGATGTTGACGACATGATCAAGGTAAAGGAACACGGCGGCATCCTTGGACTGATCCTGATGAATTACTGGCTGAGCGGCGAAGAAGACAACGGTATTTTTGCCCATGCGAAAGCTATCGACAACGTCATCGGAACCATGAAATGGATCCGTTACGCCTGTACGGACGACGTAAGCAATATCGCCATCGGGACCGACCTGGACGGCTTCACCCAGGTTCCGGGCGATGTCAAGCATATACGGTTTATCGGCCTCCTGCGTTACGCGATCGTCAAAGAATTCGGTGCTGAAGAAGCTGCAAAAATCTGCTCAGGCAACGCCCTGCGCGTAATCCGTGCTAATTTAACCTAAACTTCAGATAATTTTATGCGAGACACCAAAGACCTGATCAATATCGACCGGATGCCCACGGCAAGCCGGTTAAAAAGCATACAAGACGTATTGCTACATGGCAAACCACACTATAATATGTTCGGGTTGGTCGAAGAAAATGTGCTGTCCTGGCTTTTCCGCAACTTGTGGAACCTGGGGAATACGCATTATCGTTATGGGCGTTACCTGGACCAGCGCAAGGGCGGGATTTTTAAAATCATCGGGGACGGCGGAGAACCAGCAAAAATCGCTCTGCTAAGCGACTGGGCATCCGACACTCCTGAATCGCATTTGATCGCGGCGCAATGCGGCCAACAGGATTATAGCATCCACATGGGTGATACTTATTTCGTTGGCAACGACAAAGAAATTGCTTACAATTTCAGCCGCATGAACGGCAGCTGGCCTTATGGCAGCCTGGGCAGCTTCGCGATGCTGGGCAACCATGAGATGTATTCGGGCGGCAAGAGTTATTTTACGCAATTATTGCCATTTATGGGCATTTATGAACCAGGTACCGAAACAGTACTGGAGCAACAGCGCGCAAGTTACTTCTGCCTGGAGAATAAATATTGGCGTATCATCGCACTGGATACAGGTTATTATTCCTTAAAAGGGTGGCTGGGTTTAAAACCCGATGAAAACCTTAAATTACATCCCGAACAGGAGGCCTGGTTGCGGGACGTCGTCCGCTTAGGCGACCCGGACGATAAACGGGGAATTATTATCTTATCCCACCATCAAAGCTTATCTGCTTTCGAATCCGAATTCCCCTACCCGATGCAGACAATTTCTTCGTTGATCGGCGCGGGACGCAAAATCATCTGGCTTTGGGGCCATGAGCATTGGTGTTCTGTTTATGGCGCAAACCCGATGCATCACGGCTCAACGGTCTACGCACGCTGCATAGGAAACAGCGGCATGCCGGTGGAGCTTAATCACCAGGGGCAAGCCAAGGCGCCAAAAACGAAAGCGGGTATCGTACCGGCATACCGGAACCTGGTTATGTACGACAAGCGTCAACGGGAAAAGCTCGGCGACATACAGCTCGGTCATAACGGCTACGTTATCCTGGGCCTAAGCGGTGATGAGCTGGCGATCAACTACTATGACGATAACTTCCGGCAACCAAAATCGCGGCCTACGCTTCGGGAAACATGGCGCATCGACTTAGGAACTGGTCAACTAGGGGGTATGCATATCGAAGATTTTACGACAAATGACGAATTTAGCCTAAGTCGTTTTAATGGCAATATCAATGAGGCGATACGTTAGGTCCGGTTAAATAGTTAAAAACCCATCAGGATCTTGGCCAAAGCATATCCGATTGCGAGTGCATCCGCATCCTGTGTGGACACTCGTCCGGTTTGTATAGATTAATAGGCGCAGATGAAGTCATGGAATATTACCATATGTCCGGCGACTTTGATTTTATACTGAAAGTGGCGACTAAAGACATGAACGCTATTATGATTTTTTGATGAACAAACTCTTTAAGGTGATGGAGATCGGCTCCCTCCATAGTACCTTTGTGATGAAGGGCGCCAAATCCGAGCCAGCCTTTATTTTGGACGTCGCGAAAGCAAAATAAAAACAAACCCGCTATGTTAAACGGCTATTACCAGCTTTTCAGCGAATTGCCCGGGGGCGATTATGAAACCTGCGTCAATTTCTTAAAGAAAGAGCTGGCATCCGCTTTGGAAGGTGCGTACCAGGAAGAATTCGGGAACGCCGACATCAGGCATTTCAACGATACCGCGCGGCGCCTGTATACCTTATACTTCGACTGCACGGAAGATAATGAAAGTACAGATTTCTATAGCCGCAGCGCAAGGGTTGTCTTTGTTTTCGGCCTATCCGCCCCTGCCACCGGTATACGGAACCAGAAACGTATGCGGCAATGGCTCGGGGCATTCCGGGATCAGCAAGAATATACGGGTTACGACAAAGGACATTACATAGCTCATTGCAATGACGGGCAAGTGGACCAGAATCTTTATCCGCAATTACGGGAGCTGAATCGCGGGATCTCCCAGCAGGGAAAGCTCTATCGTTCCATGGAGCGCTACCTGGCACAAAACCCCGGCGTCTTCTATTTTGTGCGGCCATTATACAGCGACCTGACCTGGATACCCGATCAGATAGATTTTGGCATTTTTACAAAAGAAAAAGGCCTGCTGCTAAACCGGTTCGATAATAGGGCGCCAAAATCCGGCAATTGAACCGATAATAACCATATTTGATTATGCCTATCGTAATCCTCCTGATCATTACCGCCTTGATGCTATACTTTTATTTAAAGTGGGACAAAGATCTACCTGCCTGACCCTTTGTTTTTAACAACCGGTTGCTTTAATATTGCGGCATGGTCGTATGTAAAGGAAATGACTATCAATTATCCGTATATTTGAAATGCCAGTTATAGCCGAAAATAAGAGAAATATATTTTTCACTTAATATCAACGGTTATGAATCCCCCTTCAAAACTCCACTGCATTTGCGGTACCACCAATTGGTTCCGGATTCCCCGCCCGTTATGGGTCAAAATCATGTTCTTTTGGCTACCCCTGAAATGGTATAAGTGCTACATGTGTGACCGTAAGAAATGGGTACTCGGCAGATAACAACATGAGTCAAAATATCTATATTTGACTATGTCTAAGCCGGTACTGTTCGTTTTGTTATTCGGGATTTGGGGTAGCAGTTATGCCCAGGAAATCAATGCAGCTTATGTCAAAGCGCTTTATGCCCGTTACCCTACCCAGAAATCCGATCATTGCGCCAGTTGTAAATTATGGATAAACCCCTATTACAAATCCATCGCTGATACTGCAGCGCACATGCCGCTCCTCACCTACTATGTTTATACCAAAGCGCATCGTTTAGAACAAGAGGCATTGGATTTGCCGCGTGAAGGAATCTATAGTTCATGGCACTCCGCTTACAGACAGCCAAACGAGACAACCTTATACAGCTATGCCAATAAAAATTCCGCAGACATGATTGCCAAAGGCCATTGCCAGGCCTGGATCCTCATGGCCTGGTCAGCCGATGCTGCCATACTTTCAGACACCTATACCTTCAACGCCGCCATGGAATACCAGGGGCAAAATATCGGTACAGAAATAGAAACAGAAGAATTTTGCAGGGAACTCACCGGCCATAAAGGCGAATCAATCACGGACAGTGTAAAGATCTGGTGCGGCACCTCTGGCACACTCAAAACATATACCCTTAAAAAGCTGACGGCAACCGTCCCCGCTTACTATTATAAGATTATTCAGTACCGGGACCACAACGTTGGCGGCGATATTGTTCTCTGTTACTGGATGCCAAATGACCCATCCGAGAACCGCGCCAAGTTAAAGCAGCGCCTGATCAGTTATCCCGAACTGGTAGCTAAACTTGGGTTCGAGCCGAAAGCGATCTTTAATTAGAGTTTGATGTAAGGCGCCAGCCGCGCCACGCTGGTAAAGCCTTCGTAACGCAGGATCTCGTTTTGCAGCGGGTCATAAAACACCTCGATGTAAAAGTTGTCCAGTCGTTGCAGTTGCACAACAACAGCGCCTTGCTGCCGGTCTCCCAGGAAAGTCCCGGTAATGGCGACGTTGGCCTGTTCTTCCAGCGCCATCTGATTAAAATCCAAAACCGTGATCATGCCGGTAAAGTTTGAAGCGCTTCTGCGGTAGCCCAAAGGAGGCCGGGGTTTGCTTGCTTGAGTTGAAAATACTGCGTCATAAAGCCGCAAAGATGGGCGATTTATTTTAAATTGAACCAGGCTTAATCAACTTTAGTTGCCGCGCCGGATACCGGCAAAAGTTACTTCCATTGTTCCCATTTCCCCTGCGTTCATCTAATATTTTCCAGGTCGCTATCCGGGCAGCTACGCTGGAAGCTGGTGGCAAACAGTCAAATGCGCCTTTAAAAAGTTCCGCCTAAAGCATCCATCCGTAACCTTACTGTCAAAGGCCTGTTCTCTGAGTTCTGCATCTGTCTGAACAATACTTCACCAAATCCCAACATTTTCCCTACCGGCCGATCTCCGGCATATAGCGTTAACCAATCGGCACGCCCTGCTCACCCCTCCGGCCCGGTACAATTCCGGATGTTCCCCGTGATTAAAATCTGGTTTCAAGAATATTCTTTCCGGTCGAAATTCTCAGAACTGGCCCTTTCATATCAGCATTGCTAACGGGCACCAACGGATCCTGACAGGGATCGCACCATAGTTTAACATTTTTTTTTATTATCTACCACTAAAGAAAATTAGTCGGCTTATCTTTACACTATCTTAAAGCGGCAACTCTGCCGCATTGTGATAAGGTTTAGGTTTAAAGTCCCCGGCGGCGAGCGTTCGGGGGCTTTTATTTTTTTACCGCCTTGGCCGCTTCGCTCTTGGCGCGTCGGATCGGCCCGGCACCGGCGCCTTTTCTTCGGCGAAACGGACGCTGATCGTCCTCCCGCCGATGCTCGCACCATTCAGAGCGGCAATAGCCCGTTGCGCACCCGCATCGTCCATAACCGTTACAAAACCGTAACCCTTACTTTCACCACGCTGCAGGTCTGTTACAATTGTTACGGTATTAACCGTGCAATGGATACTGAACATTTCCAGCAATTGGATCTCCTGCATATCCTTTGGAATCCCAACAATAAAAAGCTTCGCCATACTACAAATATAACCGGCATAATTGTTTAAAAACTTTTCTACCCGTATAAAACACCTTTACACCGCTATCCCACACTACGTTTGCAGTAATAAAACTCAAATCATGAAAACCGCAACCCTATTCTTCCTTGTACTATTCCTGTTCACCTTACCCTCCCGAGCGGGCTGAGTGCCAAAAACCCGTTGCCAACCTTCGCCGCCGTCATCCACATCTGGATCATCTACAACACCCTCATGTGCCCTCTACGCAGGCGCGGCAATACCGGCGCAAATGGAAGTGCCTCGAAGTCCAATACATGCGCACCTTCATCCGCAATAACCGGTATTACTAATTATCTACCACCACCAGCTATATTGCTATATAACCTTGTAACATGAAACATATCGTGATAGAAGATATCCACCGACGAAACAACCGGCAGGAATTACATGATCAGCTATATCGACAAATCAGTCATCTATATCGACGTACTGCACACACAAACGCGGTTCTTCGAACTCGATATATAACCATATAGCATGAAACACTTCATCATCGGCGACCTGCATGGCAGGGATATTTGGAAAAAAGTCAATTTTGCTGACTACCAAAAAGCAATATTCCGGGTGATGATGTAGACAGTTACTTGCGTTCCGATAAACAAATCCGGCAGAACTTAAAAGACATCATTACCCTCAAAAAATCGGCCTCTACGGATCAGGTTATTATGGGGTAACCACGATGTGCAGTCTCTCCACTACCCCAATATTTTTGCCCTGGTTTTCACCCTTCCATGCAACAGGAGATTAGCCTTTCTTCTCCGCATACACCGTCACCTGTTCCAGATGGCCTGCCAGCGCCGGAATATGATCTGTACCCATAGCGGCATCACCAATACCTGGTACCGCCGGTTTTGGAATTCCGATGCAGCAATGAAAGCGATGTCCTGAACCGGTGGGATCGCAGGCCTGCTCAATGCAGTAGAACTATCCGATTACCGGGATATCCTCTAGAACCCAAGCCCTTATTGAACCGGTCAAGATGATAACGGCAAAATACTATTCATGGAAAAGCAAGTCCACCGCCTACCTCAATTTGATTCATAGACAGCATTATTTTCATAAGCTACATTGCTAACCAGTCAATTTCTCCGAAGTAGGGTAATTACAATTGTTGCTTATTCAGATCACCTTGGAAATATTTAACTCCAAATTATTGAAAATCAGTCACAAAGGAATTTATTGCAATATTTTGCAGGTCTCCACCCATCTTGCTACCCAAAGCCCCATCCCGAACCAGCCAACTTTGTCCTGTCGCCGGCCGCCATCTGTAAGCCCGGCGACATGACGTTATTTGACATCCAGGGAAGAAACATTACTCTGCTAAACACAGAGAATCCGGCGAAAGTGAGCGTAAAACCGCAAGACCCGAAAGCGCCGGGGCAGGCTGAAATGCCCGTATCGTAGGATATGACGCGAGTAATCCCGAAAAAAGATATTTAAAGGGAGCCCCTCAAAAGGCTCCCTTTTGTTTTGTATATGGACTACAAACGCAAACGCAGGCACGCCAGGAAGCTCCCGCACTACCAGATATCTGAGATAAAGCCACTTGGCCAAAACAGGGAGAGCGAAACCTTTTTACGTGCTTGCGGTATCTGGACAGCAGCCAAATACCGGATGGAAGAAATTCACTATTATGTACAGGACGACAACGGTAAACAGAAGCATTTTTCAGCGGCTGGTTGGCTCAACGAACTCGGGCACTGGCAAGTCACCGCACCAAATTTCACGGGCTGCCTGGGACATGCCGCGCTGACTATTTTTCCAGGTTCAACCAGCGAAGCCTGGTTGTTTGACACCATATTTGACTTTCTCCGTCACCCGGAGCACAAAAGCACTAATGCGCAGATCATCATCCTTAACCACCGGAATTTAATGCAAGCCGGATTAGCCAAAGCCAGGACTTTCAGCAGTATCCGGACATTTTTCAACAATCCTTTGCCGGACATCTAAAACGCTTAAATTTGGGAAACCAATGCAAACCATCGAACACGAATACATCAGCCAGCCAACCGATATTCCCGGCCAATTCATCCACGAATACCCAAACGGACGACGTGTACTCGTTGAAGTGGATCCCATCAGTGGCAAAGAAACATTTATCCGGGAATTATAATCCTTATCTACCACCAATCATCGATGTCGCCATTGATTTTGAAACATGGCTAAAAACAGGTTTGGGAAATGCCCCCCGGGAAAAATTTAAGAACTGATCCGACCAACAGCAGAGCATGTTCTATAAAATACCCATCAGCTTATATAGCCGCTTAATCTGAAAAATTTTCCAAAAAGGGCCGCTTAATCTGAAAAATTTTCCAATTACCTGCTTTTTAACTATTTTAGCATGAAAAATTTTCCAAACCAGATTGAAATGGCAGACCTATCCCATTTGTTACCTGAAATTGTTTTTTCTGCAAAAGATAGCAATACGAGCAAGCAAATTAGTAAATGGGTCAAAGACGGCACATTAAAAAAGCTCGCTCCGAGAGTTTATACGTCCAGGGTAAACGATAATCCTGAAGCAATTGTTAAACGAAACCTCTTCGCAATAGCAGGGCATTTATTCCCGGGTATTTTGGTAAGCCACAGATCCGCTTTTGAGTTTGAACCAACAAAAACAGGTAAGTTCTTCTTGACCTATTCGCATTACCGAAAGGTTCAACTTCCCGGCATATCATTGGAAATAATGAGCGGTCCGTCACCAATGGCAGGCGACAATCAACTTGCACCAGGCCTTTTTGTTTCCAGTCAAGCACGTGCCTATCTTGAAAATCTACAACAATCCCGAAAACCCGGACCAGATTCAAAAACGCTAACGCTGCCTGAAATAGAAGAGAAAATCGAAAGAATTATTCGTGTAAGGGAAGAATCCGGAATTAATTTAATCCGGGATGAGGCTAAGTTAATAGCGGAACAACTCAAAATGGAAGCCGAGTTCGAAAAGTTCACCAAATTAGTAAGCGCCGTTCTTAACACGAACCCAACACATAAATTAAGCTCGCCCATAGCCATAGCAAGGAAATTTGGGAAACCATACGATCCAGAAAGATTAACGCTTTTTACAACACTGTTCAAAGCCTTAAATGAGCCATTTGAAAGCAGGCCTGATAAAAACCTGGATGCTGTTTCCTTCAAAAATTTTGCTTTTTTTGAGGCGTATTTTTCTAATTACATTGAAGGTACTGAATTTGAAGTAGATGAGGCAAAGGAAATTGTTTCGTCAGGTAAACCGCTCCCGACAAGAGACGAAGACTCTCATGATATACTCGGTTCTTATAAAATCATGAGTGACCGTCAAGGTTTAAGCCTCACACCATCAAACCCTGAAGAATTGGTACAAATATTACAATACCGGCATCAAGTGATGCTTAGCTCCAGGGTTAAAGCAAATCCCGGACAATTTAAAGATAAAAACAACCGGGCCGGAACCACAACATTTGTTGATAGTGAATTGGTAAGAGGAACTTTAATCCAAAGTTTTGATTTATATAACAATTTACAAGAACCGTTTGCTAAAGCGGTATACATGCATTTTATGATTAGCGAGGTGCATCCCTTTCTCGACGGTAATGGACGCATCTCCCGCGTGATGATGAATGCGGAATTAGCAAAAGCTGATCAAACCAGGATTATCATACCAACAGTCTATCGGGAAGATTATATCGGAGCTGTTAAAAAATTGACGAAACAGCAGGACCCGTCCCCGTATATTCGAATGATGAATAGAGCCTGGCAATTTAGCGCATCAATTACAGGTGCCGACATGAATACCATGCAAGACCAGTTGGAGCGAAGTAATGCCTTCCAGGAACCCGACAAAGCCAAATTGCAAATCCACGAATCTCAAAACGGCTTCAACAGGTAATCCTCCCAAAATCCCCCCTTCCAGCTACACCGCTATATTTTGTTTTTTATCGGAGCAAGATGTCCTTTTGTCGGACGGAAACAGAGTTCCGCCGCAAAAGGAATCTTGCCCGTAGACGGGTAGCTGAAAAACTGCGCAACTTGTTTTTCTATGCCAGATGATCCAAAACGAAAAGGCCGTCCGCCTTTGCAGGAAGGCAAGCGGACGTTCAAAATCGATGTCAGGTTTACAGATACGGAATATAAACTCATCACGGAAATGGAAAGGGCCTTAGGTGTCAGTAAGACCGACCTGGTCAGGTCAAAGGTACTGCATAATGGAGCCGGTACTGTTATCAATGCAAAGGAGCTCATCCGCGAATTGAATCGGATCGGTACTGAACTTGGCAGGTCCGGCAACAACATCAACCAGCTCGCGCATTATGCGAATACATTAAAGTTGAAGAGCAGGTTATCCCCTCCTGTTGCCGAGCAGCTTAACCGCTTGCTGGAAGCGCATTTAAAAAACAGGGCAGATTTAAGGATCGCGCTCCGAAAGCTGATCCGCATCCTGGGACATGGAGATAAGCTTATATAACTTTTGAGCATGCTATGTACCATCCTATCCCGCTCTATCGCCTGATATTTGGATATATATCGTTACACAGCGTTACATGATCGTCAAATTTCTTAAAGCCTCTGCCACCTTTCGCGGAGTCGGCTATAACTTTGATAAGATTGCTGCCGGCATGGCTGAACTGTTGTCAGTTACGAATTTCGGTGTGCTTGACGCGCTCGAGGAGATACGCCCAAGTGACTATTTACATTATTTAGCCGCTTTAAGCGCGCGAAATAAGGGTATCAGCGAACCGCAGCTACATGTCACTATTTCAACGGCCGGCAGGCAGCACGACAAAACGGAACTAACGAATATCGCTGCGGCATGGATGGCAAAAATGGGTTACGGAAAGCAGCCCTATTTCGTTGTCTTCCACCGGGATACAGACAATAACCACATTCATATCGTCAGCACCCGGATAGACCATGATGGCCGGAAGATAAGCAGCGGCTTTGAACATGTACGCGGTATCAAGGTCATGAACGAAATTATGGGTCTGGATGAGCGTCAAACCGCACAAAAAGATTTAGAGAAAGCGATGGCTTATCGTTTTTCTACCGTTGCCCAGTTTAAGCTGATCCTGGAACGGCAGGGTTATACGGTTAAAGATGACGCGCTCATCAAATTTGGAAAAAGTCTTATCAAATTTGATTCAGAAAAGGTTGGTTTAAGAACACCCGATTTGCATCGGGCCACCCAACTCAAGGCTATAGTTAAAAAGTACGCACCGCGATATGACCAACCTGGCTTTATTGATTTCCTGAAAACTAAAATGGGTGTGGAAGTCGTCCTGCATTCCAGGGATGGCAAACCCGCATACGGCTACACCATTCTTGACCATGCGCAGAAAAACGCTTACAGGGGCAGCGAAATCATGTCCTTGAAAGGGTTAAATGAAATGCTGAATACTGAGGGCGTATCGAAAACCGAAGTACGGCATTCTAAACAGCAAAACCGGCAAACCACTATCGATTTCCCCTATGTTTCTCACTCAAAAATCAATCATCCGCATTTCAACATCAGCATCGCCAATGACGTCGACGACGACCAGGTCCATGGCCCGCGACGGCGCAGGAAGAAAAAGGCCCGCACCAATACACGCTAAAATCAATAAACTAATATGATCATCCTTATCGGCAACCAGAAAGGCGGGGCAGGAAAAAGCACCACCACGCTCCTGCTGGCCAACTATCTGGCCCAGGCCAAATCAAAAGCGGTCACCGTTATCGATATGGACTACCAACAATCTGTCGCGCAGAAATATGAACGCGCCAAATTGCTGGAAAACACCGAGCCCTATACGGTCGTAGCCGCCAGCCTGGAACATTTCCCGGGTATGAAAAATATCATGTGCACAAATGAAGAGCAAATCGTGCTGATTGACCTGCCCGGTAAATTGGATGATGATGGCCTGATACCCGTATTTGAATCTGCCGATTTGGTGATCTGCCCTTTTTCCTATGACGAATTCAGCTTTGAATCGACCATCCTGTTTTCCGTCGTATTGCGGAAGATCAACGCCAATGTCCCCCTGGTGTACCTGCCCAACCGGGTAAAGGCGAATGTGAAATATGAAACGCGTATGGATGTCGACGAACAGCTCGCCAAGCTGGGCAGCGTGACCAGCCCCTTCCCCGACCGGGTGGATTTTCAACGCGTCAGCACTTTCCAGACGCCCCTTGCCATCCTACCAGTCGTGCTGAACGCCTTTGATTTTATTTATAAAGAACATTTCCATGAGTGACATCAAATCTTTAGCCGACCAGCTCCGGACCAATATCCATAAACAGGATGCGCCAAAACATCAGAATAAACCGCCACCGGTTCCCGAAATATTGCAGCGCATCCGGAAGTACGACAACCGTGACCACAAAACCCTCATGCATATCCGTTTTGACGCGGACACCATCAAACTGCTCAACCAATTTAAAATGGCGACCGGTGTGGATGTGACCAAACTCGTCGCTTTTTCCGTGCACAACTTACTCGAGCAATATCCCGAGCTCAAATCCATCATCAAAGAATTCATCCAACAAATCAACCTATGAACTGGTTTCATTTTTTAAGCTGGGTGGCGGGCCTGTACCTCGTGTATTACCTCGCCCTCATCCTGTTCGATTACGCCCGCAATAAGCGGCCCAAAACCCTCGATTCCGGAGAACTCACCTTCACCGAAGACATTCAGCCCAAAAAGATCGAGCACCTCCCCGACAAAACCGAAAGTCCGCCTCCGCCTGCTTCAAAATCCGGATCGCCCGTCATCAGCTCAGGCGGCGTCTCACTTAAAAACCTGTTTGGCCTCTGCCGGGAAGAAGCCATTATCTACACCCGTCCGGTCAGCTTTTAAACCATGAACCTTTTGCAAGTCCCGGGCCTGGACGAATTCAGCCAGGCGCAGAATCAGCTGCATAGTTCTTTTTTTTCGGCCCTCGATTTCGCCCTCGTCACCGCTGCCATCTTAGGAATTATTGGTGGCGTCCGCATTTACCATAACTGGCAAATGGGCGAAAGGGAGATCACATCGGAGGTCTCGGCCTGGTTCTTTGCCGCACTGTTTATGGTACTCGCCGGCATATTTCTCCGGGCCGTCTTTGGCCTCTAAATTAGCTAACCCCAAATATTCCAATAACAAATGAACATCCTCAAAAAAATGTGGGCGACAGCCGTGCTGTTCGTCCTTGCAAGCATCTCAGCATTCGCTCAAAACGGCGTAACCGGTTTGAATACCGCTACTTCCACCCTAAAAACTTATATCGCACCCGTGACCAATATTACGCTCGTCATCGGCGGCATTGTTGGTATCGTCGGCGCCATCCGGGTCTACTCTAAGTGGAACTCCGGAGACCAGGACATCAACAAAGAACTCATGGGCTGGGGCGGCTCCTGTGTGTTTTTGGTCGTTTCCGCGCTGGTGATCAAAGCCTTCTTCGGGCTCTAAGCATGAAACGGTACGCTGTTTATAAGGGGCTGCAAAAGCCCCTTATGTTCAAAGGCTTCAAAGGCAAATTTATTTACTGGGGCGTTGCTTGCCTGTTGGCTGGCCTGGTTTTCGGCGCGCTAACGATGGTCCTCATCAACGGCTGGCTGGGTGCCCTGGTTTTGGTAGCTTGCATTGCCGGCGGGCTTTTTTACATCGCCGGCCGCCAGAAAAAAGGCATCCACGTCAAAACCCGCAGCCTGGCTATACACATCCATTCCCCGCAATTTAAACACCTAAAACGCTATGCCCGCCCGAAAAACATTTGATTTGCCCTATATCGGCGTGGATAAAAGCGGGCCGGAGGACCTGCTTATCGGCAGCGACGGGAGTTTGTCCGTCGTTATCTCGCTGCAAAACCTGGTGGAGCGCTATTCCGCGTCGCTATCCGGCTATGAAGAGTTTCACCAGCTCATCAACAACGTCGTCAAAGTACTGGGCGATGGTTACCTCCTGCAAAAACAGGATATCATCAGTCAAAACCGCTACCCGCTGAAACCTGCCGGCGAGTACCTGCAGGAAAAGTACAACGCGCATTTTGCCGGCCGGGATTTTATCCAAATGCAAACCTATCTGACCATTACGCGGCCCGTAAAAAAAGGCGCATTCTATGTGTATGATCCTAAAACGCTTGGCAACTTCCGGCAGACCATAGCGAAAGCCACCGGCATTTTAGACGCGTCAGGAACAGCACCAAAAGTCCTTCGGGAACCGGAGATCAATCAATTGGTGATGCGCTTTTTGTCGATGGACTTTAAAAGCGGAAACATTACACTCAATAATTACCAGCCTACCGACACCGGGATCAACATGGGCGGCCAGGTCATCCGGAGTATCAGCCTGGTCAATACCGATGCCATCGACTTGCCGCAGGATATCGGCCCCCATATCGAGCTCAATGAAAAGGATACGCTCCGCGGTTTCCCGGTTGATTTCCTGTCTTTCCTGTTCAAGGTACCGGATTTCGATGTATTAGTCTTCAACCAGGTAATCGAGATACCCAACCAGGCCATGACGCTGAAAAAGCTGGAACTGAAAAAGAAAAGGCATTCCGGCATTCCCGACCCCGCCAACCAGCTTTGCGTGGAAGATATAGACCTCTTGCTGAATGACGTGGCACGCGAAAACCAGTTGCTGGTCAACGCACATTTCAACATCCTGCTGGTTTGCAGCCGGGAAAAGATACAGAAATCGGCTAATTATATTGAAAGCGCTTTGTTTGCCCTGGGTATCATCGCCAGTAAGAATGCCTACAACCAGCTGGAACTATTCCGTACGGCGCTGCCCGGCAATACCGTCGAACTCAAGGCATACGATTGGTTCCTGACCACCTGCGACGCGGCCATCTGCTTCTTCCTGAAAGAACGGATGCCGGTGGACGAGGCTTCGGATTTCCTCATCCGCTTTACCGACCGCCAGGGCGTCCCGGTCGGGATCGACCCAGCTGACCTCCCCATGCGCACGAACCGTATCAATAACCGCAACAAATTTGTGCTGGGACCATCCGGCTCTGGCAAAAGCTTTTTCATGAACGCGCTCATTGAACAGTACATGCTGTACAATATGGATATGGTCATCGTAGATACCGGCCACTCCTATTCGGGTCTGTGCGCCTATTACAATGGCAAGTACATTACCTATACTGATCAGCAGCCGATCACCATGAATCCTTTCCGCATCACCGAAGCGGAATACAATATCGAAAAGAAAGATTTTTTGGTAACACTCATCGGTGTTGCCTGGAAGGGCCCCGAAGGAACATACAACCCTGTCGAACGCGACGTGATCGCCAACGTTTTATCAGCATACTTCGCCGATGCTTTTGCGAACCAAACACTGTTGAACTTTAACAGTTTTTACGAGTATGCCGTTATCAAAATACCGCAGATCAAAACGGAAGAACGCATTCCTTTCGACTTTAACGAATTCCGTTACGTGCTCAAAAAGTTCTACAAAGGCGGTGAGTTTGAAACCATCCTGAACAAAGAAGCCGACAAATCCCTGTTCAGCGAACGCTTTATCGTCTTCGAAATTGATTCCATTAAAGAGCACAAAATCTTGTTTCCACTCGTGACGCTCATCATCATGGATGTCTTCATCCAAAAAATGCGCTACCGCCAGAAACAGCGCAAATGCCTGATCGTGGAAGAGGCCTGGAAAGCCATCGCCAGTCCGCTGATGGCAGGCTACCTGCTTTATTTGTACAAAACGGTCAGGAAGTTCTGGGGCGAAGCAATCGTTGTCACGCAGGAACTGGGCGATATCATCGGGAACGCCGTTGTAAAAGACAGTATCATCAACAACTCTGACACCATTTGCCTGCTGGACCAAACCAAGTTCAAGGATAACTACAAAGACATCGCCGCGCTGCTATCCATCAATGAGACCGAACGACGGAAGATCTTTACCATCAACCAACTGGATAACCAGGCGAACCGGGGCCGCTTTAAGGAAGTGTATATCCGGCGCGGTTCATCGGGCGAAGTTTATGGTGTAGAGGTGTCTCTTGAACAATACCTGGCCTATACCACCGAAAAGCCCGAAAAGTCAGCCGTGGAGCATTATACGAGCCAGTATGCCAGCTATGCTGAAGGCCTTGACGCATTTGTTGCCGACTTCAAAAACTGCGGGCTCAGCCTCGCGCAATTTATCAACCGTGTAAACCAAAACCCATGAAATATTTTTGCTTATTCCTGATGACTATTTTTCTGCGGGATTTTGTTAAAGCCCAGGAGGTCGTGATCGATCCAGCCACATCCGCCGCCATCATCGCCAACACCATTACGATCAACGGCCAGCTAAATACAGTCAACGGTAACCTCACAGCAATCAGCCGAGGGCAAATGGCCGTCAGCAGCCAGCTGGCCATCGTCAACGACCTCCAGAACAAGATCTACAAGGGGCTGAGCGAGGTTGCTTCCATCATCAACAACCTCAGCACCATCAAAGAGATCGGCCAGTGCGGCAGTGATATCGTCAGCGATGTCAGCGGTGCCGTGCAGCTTGCAAGATCCAACCCGGTGCTGCTGCTCTTTGCTGAACAGGGCGCGCGTGACTTTCAAACGCGCGCCCTCTCCCTGGCAACTGAAGTGAGCGCCTTTGTGCTGCAAGGCGGAAAAAATAACCTGATGGATTCCGGCGAGCGCGGTAAACTGCTGAACCATATCCAGTCGGAAATGCAGATCCTTCGCGGTATCGCGTACGGGATGAAGCAGGCAATGTACTGGGCGAAGATGAATGGGATCTGGCGTTCGCTCAATCCCTGGGCGGAATGGCAGAACCAGGATGTGCGTATCGCTACTGAAGTGTTAAATAATGCAAAGTACATAAAACATTGACATTTATATTGTTATGAATATTTCCTGCAATAAAAGTTTAAAATACAAACTGGACTCTGTGACACTCCTGTTAGTCCTTTTCTGCATGTCAAATTTCAAAGCCCTTGCGCAGTATAGTACCATCGATATAGCAGCCATGCACCAGCTGATCCCGCAAAGCATCAACGAAAACAAGCTGCAAGTCAAAGCGAAAAACCAACAGGCCGTCAATACCGCGAATGAACAGGCTAACCTAACTCTGCTGGACAAGCTCAAAAAAGTTTATCGCGACCTCCAAAACCGGTATAACACCTTAGGTACGGCCATCAATATCGCGAATATCGGTATCTACGCTACCCCGATGGTATCGCGGATCATAGCCAACCAGCGTCAAATCATGGCCCTCATCGGTGACGACCCTGCCTTATTACCCTTAGGCCTGCAAACCCAAATCGAGTTCGCCGAAAAAGCCAAAGACCTCGCCGGATATGTCGCCGGACTTAGTTTGTCACTTGGCGATGTTAACCAAATGAAAGCCTCCGACCGGAAGCTGCTTTTCGATTACGTTTTGGAGCAATTAAGTAACATCCAGCAGCTATCCGGCAACCTGCTGCTCACGCTCCAAAACAGTAATCTTAACTTGCTGATCCGTTCCATCAACCCCTTCCGGGATTATATCGACCGGGATAAGACGATCGTCGAGGAAATTATTTCAAACGCGAAATACCTGAAGCAATGAAAATAGGGCACCTATTGCAGAAAACATCAAACACCATATGCCAAACCATTTTGCAGGCCATTTTTTGCTTGCTCTGTTTGGACACCTCTGCACAAAAAATCGTATTGGACCGGGCGCGCCTGAATATCGTTGCGTCCAATGGCACGGTGCGTAACAGCGCAGAAACGGCCCACAATAACTACCTCGGCAATATCAAAAGCCGGATCGACAACATTAACATCAATGCCTCCTCCGTCGTCCTGGCCCAGCTGATCATTTACAATGGCCTCTCCCAGGTCAATTCTGCGCTCAAAGACGGGCTTGCTGTCAAAAACATCACCGTCATTTCTGCAGATATTGTGCATTACCTGGAACAGGCCTTGCTCCTGGCGCGAAGCAACCCGGCACTATTACTCGTTGCCGGCAATATCCAAAGCGAATGTCGTACCCGTGCCATCACGCTCGTCAACGATGTTTCGGGCTTTGTTTTGAAATCCGGCGGCGACATACTTGCCGATTACAATGCCCGCGATGAATTATTAAAAAAAGTCATTACCCAACTGCAGGTTATTGACGGATTAGCCTATGGTGCCTGGCGGATCATGTACTGGGCCAAAGAACGCGGCATCATCGCTACGCTTAACCCCTTCCAGAACTACATCAACCAGGACCGCAGCCTGGTGAACCAAATCATACTTAAAGCAAAATACCTGCACCCATGAAAACACTGATCATCATGCTGACGGCACTCCTATTGCACGGTTCCGTTTCCGCTCAATCCAAAATCAAAGATAATGCCGTCACGCACCAGGAGGAGCGTATGGTCTACCGTAACTGGGACCAGAAGAAATTCGACCCCACCTCTGGCTTCCTGGGCCTCAATCCCTTTTACTGGCTCGTGTGGGGCTTCTTCTACCCCAGCTACCATAAAACCGACCTTCGTCCCCTGAGCGCCAACGGCCCGCAAACCCAGCGCCTTGGGTTGGCCGGCGTCCAGAGTAGCGTAGATAATACCTATAAGCTCCAATCCGACACGGTCAAAAATACCGCGCTGTCCCAAATTGCCAGCCAGTCGGGCCTGCTTTCGGACATCGATCCCTTATGGCAATTGTATTATAAAAAGCAGTTTGCCCCATTGCTCAATAATTCTCCGGTTAACACCGGCATGATCGATGATGGCCTTTACCGTTGGTACACCGGCGAACTGGCCAGCCTCAAAGAACGGCTGAACGGGGCACGGACCACCAACCAGGACCGCGGTGCCCGCATCCTGTCCTATTACCGTTTGCTTAAAGAATATCAAACCCTGACCGGTGTATGGGCGGTCCGCCTCGCATCCGCTCAGCAAACCGTCGATATGGGCAAACAACAGCAGCGCGCGCAGCAAGGTAACCTGGCTGTTCCCAAATGGACGCCAAATTCCGATGTCGAGATCGCGAAGAAAGTACTTTTAAACAGAAAATACTGATGAAAAAATTATTCCTACTAATAGCCATAATGGCCTGCTGCACCGCTTCCTTTGCCCAGACCACGCCCATCGACACCGCCTCCTATAAAAAGTCGGTCGAGTTCCTGCAAGGCAACGGCGTCTACGAACAAGGGATGATGGTTTTCCTGGCCGGGCTGAAAGAATCCATATGGGCACATTTTGACCTCTTCATCACCGATGCCAAAGCCCTCGCAGCCATCTTCATGATTATTTTTTTCGCCATCAAATCCTATGAAATGATGTCCGGAGATAAGCAGCTGGAAGTCATGCCCCTCCTCCGGCCTTTCGGCTTAGCGATGGTGATCTTGTGGTGGGGAGCCTTCGCTAAAGTCGTCGCCTTCCCGACCGACCTTGTCGCCAGTCAGACCCAGCAAATGTTTGAAAGCGAGCAAAGCACCGTCAACAGCCTGCGCATCCAGCGGGCCAACCTGATGCTCGCCGTCGCTAACTCGCTGTACAAATACCAGGCGCAAACTGAAGTGGCCGAAAAGGAAAGCGAGACCTGGTACGGGCAGGCCTGGGATGCCGTGACCAGCACGGTTAAGGAAGGCATTTCCGAAGTCATCTCGCCGGTTATCGAGTTGAAGAACCGCCTGACCATTGGCCTTCAACTCCTGGTCACCCAGCTACTGGAACTCATTGGCATCTGGATCCTCCGTATCGCCGTCTACATCGTCTTCATGATTCAGATCATCTACTCCAGCATCCTGGTCATCCTGGGTCCCTTCGCCGTAGCAGTCAGCATATTGCCCGCCTTCCGGGACAGCTTCAGCACCTGGGTAGCACGTTTCGTCAGCGTCAACCTCTATTCCGGCATTGGCTACCTCATCATGTACCTCTGCGGTTTGATGCAGGAATACGCGCTCCAATCCGAAATCAGCAAATACCGGGAGCTGGTCGGGGAGAATGGCACAACGGCCAATATCGAGAAGATGGCCTGGTTCGCCTCGAACGGCATCCTGTCCTTCGGGACCGTCATCATCGTTTTTTTGATCGGCGCGATCTGCATGTTCACCGTCCCCAGCATCAGCACCTGGATCATCTCCACCTCCGGGATTAGTTCAGCCAGCTCCACGTTCGGGCGGCATGGGGGCGCTACCTTAACAGCCGTAAGGACCGCTGCCACCGGCAGCTTCTTTTAACCTTTTATATCCCTATGATTATCAAAAATATCGAGGCTAAGGTCCGCCTGGCCACCTACCTGTCCGCAGCCAGTTTTTTATGCGCGGTCCTGCTGAGTATCGCGGCCTTTGTATTGGCTTACCGGATGGTTGCAGACGCTCGCAAAAGCATCTACATCCTGAATAACGGCGTACCCCTACAGGCTGTGCAAACGGACATGCAGCTCAACCGGCCCGCGGAGTACCGCGCCCACATCGACCTGTTCCATTCGCTGTTCTTCTCGCTCACGCCCGATGATAAGTACATTGAATACCAGCTCAAAAAAGCCATGTACCTCGTCGACGAATCCGGCGTACAGCAGTACAATAACCTAAAGGAAAACGGGTATTTCAACTCCATCCTGTCCTCCAGTTCTGTGCTTACCCTGCAAACCGATAGCATCACAGTAGACATAGTACGCCATTACTTTAAATATTACGGCAAGCTCAAAATAGACCGCCGCAGCTCGACCGTGCTCCGTTCCCTCATTACCGAAGGCTACCTCAAGGATATCCCCCGCAGCGATAATAACCCGCACGGGGTACTCATCACTGGCTGGAAGACCCTGGAAAACAAAGATTTGGAAGATGTTCAGAAAACTACACTCTAACCGCGATCCCAAAGACACCCTGCTGTCCGAACTCCGCAAAGAATTCTTACCCTACATCGGGAAGGCATCTTCAATAATAACGCAAAAAATGCGCAAGCATCCCATACTGATCTTCAGAGTCATGATCATATCTATTCTTGTATCGGCCGGGATATCATTTACGCTTTCCCGAAATTCCGAACCGGTCGAAAGGAATAAAAGGTCCCAAATTAATATCGTGAATGATGGTTTTGACCAGATCCGCACAACCGCTAAAGCGATCAACGAAACCATCCGGCTTAAACAACAGATCGACAGCCTCAGCGCCAAACGGAACCTGAGCAAACAGGACAGCCAAACCCTGGAAAATGACCTCGATCAACTCCGGCAATTAAACCAAATCCAAAGACCATGACCATCGATTTCAAACAACCCAAGTACATCCTGCCCCTGCTTGCCCTCCCCTTCCTCTTCCTGTTCTTTTATGTCTACCAAAGCAGCAGCAAACCCAAAGCCGAAACCGGCAGACCACGGGAAGGCATCAACAGCACCGTAGGCGAAGTATCCGACGATATCAAGAAGAAAACCCTCACCGATAAACTTGATGCCTACCGGAATACCTACAAAGAAGCGGATGGCAATACCGCCGTCAGCCCCGTACCGCTCGATAGCAAACCGGATGCCCAGCAGCACCTGTTGGATTCCATCAACCGGAGCATGAAACATAGGTTCAGCGCGCCGGTGCCCGCTGAACCCAGCAGTGACAACCAGGCCATGATCGATGCTCTCAATCACATCCGCCAAAAGAAACCTGAGCAACCTGAACAACCCAAGGAGGCACCAAAAGAAAAAGACCCCATGGACCTCTTCCGGCAGCAAATGGCCATGGTCGACAGCCTCCAGAAAGCCAACGACCCCGATGCCAAAGCCGAAGCCAAAAAGACCGCTGCCGCTGAAAAGCTGGCCCTGCAAAAAGCCAATGAACATCCCTTACCTGTGACCGCGTCATCTGAAGTCGCAACAAACTTCAACACCATCAGGCCTGCCAAAGATGCCCCGCTGATCCAAGCCGTCATCGACGAGAACATCACCGGCTATGCGGGTTCCAGAATTCGTTTAAGACTGTTGGAAGACATGGAAGCCGGTAGCAATACCATCAAAAAAGGGACGTACCTGTACGCCCTCATCAACGGGTTTTCCCAGCAACGCGTCACCATGGAGATCAGTTCCATCTTTTACAATAACCAGGTCCTGCCCGTCAAACTCAGCCTGTATGATACCGACGGCCTGCCCGGGTTATATGTACCCGAATCCGCTTTCCGTGATTTCACCAAAGATCTCGGTACCAATACGATACAGGGCGTACCCATGGACGGTAGTTCCTCTTTTGTCATGAGCTCCGTCAGCAAAATATTCGAGTCCACCTCTTCGGCCATCGCCGGCATGATCCGGAAAAACAAAGCCCGGATCAAATACAACAGCTATATCTACCTCGTCGACAACTCCAAACAATAAAAACATGAAACAAATCATCTATGCCATCCTCCTGCTGCTTACCCTAAATGCTAAGGCCCAGGACACCCTGCCCGAAGTACACCTGCCCACCGACGGCGACCTGCACTTCCTTTCCCCCGAACCCATCCAGTACGTCGATATCTCCAACAAATCCATCGAAGGCGATATCGCCCTGCCCAACCTCCTGCGGCTCCGCTTTAAAGACTCCGCCAGCTACTCAGGAGCCGTAATCACTATCGCCGGCGAAAAGTTCATCGCGCAGTATCGCCTCGTACCCGTCACCTCGACCGGGCACCAGCTGGTCGAGATCACACCCGCAGACACCCGCCCGCTCGACATTTCCGGCATCGGTCTCTCCCAAGGACAGCTTAAACATTTGGCTTACAAGCTATTTTGCAGCAGCCCTAAAAAAATACACCAAATCAAATCGTTTGGAATCAAGGCCCGGCTCAACCAGGTCTACACCGCAGGCGATTATATTTTTATAGACCTCTCCTATAAAAACATGACTAACTTGCGCTACGACATCGACCATTTCCGCTTCAAGATCGAAGATAAAAAAGTCACCAAAGCCAGCAATGTCCAATCCGTCGAACTCAAACCCGAATTCGCATTGTTTGACACGCCATCATTCAGCAAAACCTACCGGAACATCTTCGTTTTCAAAAAATTAAGCTACCCCGACAATAAAGTATTCCACATCGAACTCAGCGAAAAACAAATCTCAGGCCGCGTCATCACCCTCAGCATCTCCTACAAGGACCTGCTCAAGGCCGACATTATACCTTTTTAAGCTTATCTACCACCATAAAACGCAAAATCACTGATCTTCGCGATATGATGTCAAGAAGAGAATTCGATCAGTTCCTAAAAATGACAGGCGGTTTGATCAGGCCACACTCGAAAATGGAAGGACCGGTATTTCACTATGCCTGCGAATGCGATGAAGGCTGGCTAGAACTCATCGCTGACCTGATCCGGGAGCTTACCGAGGCCGGATGGACCCGCGAAATCCGGCAGATCAAAGAAAAGTTCGGCAGACTTTGTTTCTATGCGGACGGATTACCCGAAAACGGAATTGAGCTTATCATCAAATACGAAAAGCGCTCCTTAACGGTATGCGAACGCTGTGGGAGCACTGATAAGGTTAGATTATGCGGGTATAAATGGGTGAAAACACTCTGTGACCAGTGTGCCTGGTCCTGGCTCGAACGGCAATACCAGGTTCGCCTGCGTTGCGTTCACGGGCATAAAAAAATAGAATAACTCAAATGAAAGGAACATTTTCACTATTTTTTTCAACTTATTATTATATTTGACTATGGAGCACGTAACTCAAATTGAATTACCCATCAAACGCGGTAAACTCCCTGCTAATTTTGACGACATGTCACTTGAAGAAGTAAAAGCTTGGGAAAGAGATATGCAAAAAGAAGCTGTGGATTACCTGTTTTCCATAGGCCAACCCTTAGTTTACGAAAAAGATGGTCAAATGGTAGCTCAACATGCCAATGGAGCCGTTTACCCTGTTCGTTAAGTACCCATGTCCCATATTCATATTATTGCCGGCCCTCCGGGCATAGGTAAAAGCACGCGTGGCAATGAGTATATCGAGCCCAAACTTGATATACTAAACGAGGACGAGGTCCGCCACCGCTATCGAATGAAAGGGTACGCCGATTACAATGAATACTCGCTTCAAAAAGTACGGGGAACAATACTTCAAAATTGAATAAAAAATCGAGATTTTGCTTTAGAATTAAACCTGGGTTTTGAGCATCAGTACGCCTACACATTGTCCTTAAAAAGGTTTAGCCGGGATAATAAATTAAACGTTATCTTGTTTTTCACTGATCATCTTCAGCTGTGCCAGGATCGCGCTGTGGAACGATTTAAAAACGGCTTGCATCTTGTAAAACCAGATGTCATTGAGAAGATGTACAACAATACGATACCGTTGCTCAAAGTCAATTTTCAAGCAATTGACCGCTTAGTGATGCTCGACGCCAGGAAAACTAATGAAGTATCTTTGCAAGGGATTTATTCTAAAGCGGCTGAAAACATAAAAATCTATGATGAAGGCTCATCATGGTTTAAAAACGACGTCCTACCCTTTATCCATGAACAACTTTCCATAAAACGATTTGAGAATCCATATTTGAAAAACTGGGACGATAGTGAATTAGGTCCTTCCCGATAAAAAATCATCATCATAGGCTGCCCCATCAGGCGGCCTTTTTTATTTCCAAAAATCATGGCTACAATTTTTACCCCCGGTCGGGCATCCCCCGAGCCAGACGCAACACTTGTGTCCGATCCATTCGAGCTGATGCTGGAATCAGAGGGACGGGACGCGCTCAGTTTGCGCTACGATTACATCGCCAATATCCTCGAAGAAGATTTTGAGGAAACCTATCTGAACTTCTTTTCGGCGAACATCCTGCACTACGAAGTGGTCAACCTGGTTACCCTTTGTTCCCAGCTCATGAAAGATACCGGTTTTCCCAAAAACGAGGACAGCCGTTTCCTGCGCTATTCCGTGATAGCGACCATCGCTGATTACCTAAACGATTAGAAACGTTTCTAACCGTTTATCAACGGGTTACACTGAACCCTCCCCGCAATTTTCGACATATGGCTTTTAACCCTGCGAAACAACTGCGCATTAATATTGACGCGATATGCCTGGCCCTGGACTGGGACGGCAAACACCAGTTTAAGGAACAGGAAGCATTGACCTTAAAAAAGTATGCGGGCTTTGGCGGGTTGAAAGCAGCACTGTATGCCAAGGGGCCTATTGAAAACTGGCAAAAGCGTAACGCTTCGGAAGCTGACCTGCGGCTTTACCCGCTGGTGATGGAACTGCATGAGGCGCTCGAATCCCGTTTGGATGCAGTGACTTATAGGAAAGTCATTGACGACCTGCAACGCTCCTCCCTGACCGCTTTTTATACGCCTGCCTTTGTACCGCAAGCCCTTTATGCAGCCATGCGGGAGCAAAAAATCTACCCGGCGCAAGTCTACGAACCCAGCGCGGGTGCCGGGGTGTTTATAGCGGAGGCGTTCAATGCATTTGACGATATTCAAGTTACCGCAGTTGAAAAAGACTGGTTGACCGCGAAAGTGCTGAAAGCTTACCTGAAAACCCAGTCCGATGAAGTCAATATCCGGGCCATAGGTTTTGAGGAAACACCTGCGTCCGAAAAAGGCAGGTATAACCTCATCACGAGCAATATCCCGTTCGGTAACATTTCTTTTTTTGATCCTGCCTACCAAAACAGCCCGGTCACCAGCCGCATCCATAATTACTTCTTTGCAAAAGGGCTGGATAAGCTGGCGGACGGCGGGCTGCTAGCCTATTTGGTAACCGACGCTTTTTTAAACACGCCCGCAAACGAAACCGCGCGCAAGCTCGTATTTACTTCCGCAGATTTCATCAGCGTTTCCGTATTGCCGGATAACCTGATGAAAGACAATGCGAATGTGGAAGCGCCAAGCCACCTGCTGATCGTTCAAAAAAATGACCGGAAAAAGGAGTTTACGGCGGACGAGGCCTTACTGATCGACACGGTTGACCAGGAAAACGTTGCCGGCAAATTCCGAGTCAACGCCTATCTTTCCCGGCACCCGGAGCTGATTTTAGGCGATGAGATCGGCGCAGGCACCAATCAATATGGTAAACCCTCGCAAATGGTCTGGATGAACGGCGATCTTGAAGATCTCGCCGGGCCGCTTCAGGCTCAAATTTCTGAAGGGCTCGCTACAAAGTTCAACTACGAACGATGGAACTTCTTTCAGCAAGATATTTCCGAGCAGATTTCCGCAGAAAGCAACACCCGGAAATTTACATTTCTCCCCGAACCCTTAACCAAAGTAAAAAGCATCAGCAGCGTTGCGCAGCTGGGCCTGTTCGAGGCAGCAGCACCCATCAATAATGACCGTGCGCAGGCCTACCTGGGTGAAACCGATGAGGCGACCATAGACGCAGCTTCAGCGCGGATCATCAGTACCGTCCGGACGACCGACCATCCGGAGCACGAAAGCATCATTATGCTTGCTGCGCGGATGAAAAACAACGGGCGCTATGTCTATAAACTTTATAGCAATATCGCTGAAGTCCGGTTCTCGAACAAATGGCTGGCCGGAAATGCATTAAGCTATGAGTTGAAAGCCTTATCAGCAAAACTTAAAAACTACAGCCACGACTTCCGCTATGAAGGTGACCGCAGCCTGGAGCCCGCATTTAACCTGCGAAACGACCGCCCGGAACTTTTTGAGCAAGTCAAACCATTCTATGTAAAGGACACACCGGTCATCCATCAAAATCAGGTTGGTTTGATCGGCCAGCCCGAAAAAGGCCAGGCAAAATTTAAGTCCCTAGATGAACAAAAAGATCTTGGGTTTTACAAACTGTATTTGGCGGTACGCGACCATTTTTTCGAATTAAGCGAAAAAGAGCTAAGGACATTATCGCCGCAACACCTGGAACGCTTTGCGCTAAACAGCGCGTATGAAGAATTCACGAAAAGTTTCGGCGAACTCAACAAAACCTATAATCGTTCCCGCATCCTCAAGGACCCGGCATTTGGCTTTATCATCCTTTCTTCGCTCGAACGCAAGGAAAATGAAGCCTGGATCAAAAGCGACATTTTCCAAGGCCCCGTTTATCCGAAGCAGTACGTCCTGCAAACAGATGACCCTGCAGAAGCGTTGGCCCGCAGCCTGAACGATAAAGGCGCAGTCGACCTGTCCTATATCAGCCAGATTACCAGCTTACCGGAGCATGAAATCATCCGGCAACTGGAAAAGCTCATCCTCGTGGATGCCGGCAATGGCAATTGGGTAACAACCGATGCCTATCTATCCGGCAATGTCGTTGAAAAACTAAGAGTTGCGGAACAAGCCGCCAAAGACAGGCCGGAAGACCTGCAAATCGCCAGAAGCCTTGCAGCTATCCGGAGGGTACAACCCGAACAGATACCCTTTGAGCTGCTGGATTTCAACCTCGGCGAACGTTGGCTGCCAACGTTTTATTATCAGCAATTCGCATCCTCGCTTTTCAAATTGCCGGCGAAAGTCGAATATTTTTCATCAGCCGATACCTTTAAAGTTAGTTACGCCTTTGGTAACGCAATCACGGACGAAGAATATGCGGTCCTGCCGAAGTCCGGCATCAAAATGAAAGCCCATAGCTTACTGGAGCATGCCCTCGAAAATACCAGCCCCCACTTTACCTACACCAAAATGGTCAACGGTGACGAGGTACGGGTCCCCGATAACGATGCGATCCAACTGGCGCATGAAAAAATCGAAAAAATAAGAACCGCATACCTGGACTGGCTGAGGAACTTACCGGACAAAGAAAAGCAAAGCATCGAGGAACGCTATAATGCCACCTTCAATTGTTACGTACTCCGGGAATATGACGGAAGTCATTTGACCTTCCCCGGCCTCGACCGTAAAGCGCTTGGCATCGAGAACCTATACACCTCACAGGTCAATGCCGCCTGGCGCATCATCCAGAATCGCGGAGCGCTCATTGACCACGAAGTTGGTTTAGGCAAAACCTTAACCATGGTGGTATCCGCTATGGAAATGAAACGCCTGGGCATCGTTCAAAAACCGATGATCCTGGCCCTCAAAGCCAACGTGGGGCAAATAGCGGACACCTTCCATAAAGCATATCCAAAAGCGAAGGTCTTAGCGCCCGGTGAAAATGACTTTAGCCCGGCTAAACACCAAACGCTCTTTCACCAGGTCAAGAACAACGACTGGGATTGCATCATCCTCACGCATGACCAGTTCGGTAAGATCCCGCAATCGCCGCAGATCATGAAAGAGATCATGGAGGCGGAAATGGATAACATCGAGCAGGACCTGCAAACGCTCGAAGATCTGGGTGGCGAGATCAGCCGGAAAATGCTGAAAGGCCTCCAAATCAGGAAACAAAACCTGGAAAGCAAATTGAACGGCGTGCTGTATGCCATTGAAAACCATAAGGACAACGGAATTGACTTCGGGCAAATGAATGTAGACCATCTATTCGTCGACGAGTCGCACAAGTTCAAAAACCTCACCTTTACGACCAGGCACAGCCGCGTAGCCGGCTTAGGCAACCAGGAAGGCAGCCAAAAAGCGCTCAATATGCTTTTTGCAGTGCGCACCCTCCAGCAAAAATTTGACAGCGACCTGTGCGTAACCTTTTTATCCGGTACGCCCATTTCCAACAGCCTGACGGAAATGTACCTGATTTTCAAATACCTGCGGCCAAAGGAAATGGCCCGTCAGCAAATCGATAATTTCGACGGGTGGGCAGCTGTTTTCGCACGGAAAACCATCGACTTCGAGTTTTCCGTCACCAACGAGATCATCGCCAAAGAACGTTTCCGGCACTTCATTAAAGTACCCGAACTTGCTCTATTCTATAATGAGATCACGGACTTCAAGACCGCGAAACACATCAATCTTGACAAGCCGGATCTCGATGAATCACTGGTCAATATCAGGCCGACGCCCGATCAGGAAGATTTCATTCGTAAGCTGATGGCTTTTGCGAACACCGGCGATGCCACGCTCATTGGCAGGAAACCATTGACGAAGGAGGAGGACAACGCGCGCATGCTCATTGCCACCAACTACGCCAAGAAAATGTCAGCCGATATGCGGCTCATCAATAAAGATTATGAGGACCACCCGGGCAATAAGGTCAATGTCTGCGCCAGGAAAACCGCAGAACTGTATTTTGAGAGCCATGTACATCGAGGCACGCAGATCATTTTCAGTGATATCGGGACGCCCAAACCGGACGAGTTCAATATTTATGATGCGCTGAAAATTAAACTCACAAGGGATTTTGCCATACCTGCACACGAAATCACTTTTATCCACGACTGGAAGGACAAGCAAAAACCAGAACTGTTCCGAAAAATGAACCAGGGAGAAATCCGTATCCTCATCGGTTCCACGGAAAAAGCAGGTACCGGGCTCAACGTGCAGAAACGGGTCGTGGCCATGCACCATATGGATATCCCCTGGAAGCCGGCGGAACTGGAGCAAAGGAATGGCCGTGGGTCCCGGCAGGGAAACTCGCTGGCCAAACAGTTCTATAACAATAAGGTCAGGAACTACATCTATGCCGTCGAGCAATCCCTCGACAATTACAAGTTCAACCTGCTGAAGAACAAACAGACCTTTATCAGCCAGATGAAAAACTGTGAGCTGAATGTTCGCACACTGGATGAAGGTGCCATGGATGAAAAAAGCGGCATGAACTTTTCCGAGTACATTGCCATCCTTTCCGGTGATACCCCCTTGCTTGAAAAGACGAAGATCGAAAAAAAGGTAGCTGTATTGGAAGGATCCAGGTCCGCCCATTTCAAAGAAGTTTCGCGCAGTCGCAACCGTCTGCAGGATGCCGAAAAAGAACTTCTACAAATTTCCGGGACGCTCGAAAAATTGAAAGCCGACGAAGCTTTGTATAAACAGCATCTGAAATTTGATAAAGAGGGCGCGAAAGTAAATGCCATAGCACTGAACGATATCAGCAGCGCCGAAAGCGAAGAAATCGGCAAATACATCAACAAATTGTATTTAAACTATAATGGCCCGGAGGAACAAAAAATAGGGTCTCTTTATGGTTTCGGCCTCTATGTAAGGCAGCAGAAGATCCCCTACGAAAGTAATGGCATGTTCCGGTACGAAAGCAAAAATGACCTGTACGCCGAATCGCCAAGCGGCATTAAGTACCTGTGGAACCACGGCATCCCCAACACCGACAACCCAAAACTGGCCGCGCGTTATTTCCTGAACGCCATCGACCGGGTAATAACGCTAAGAGAAAAATACGGCAAAGATTACGAAGACACTCAACTTGAGATACCCGTGCTCCTGCAATTGACCCAGCGCACCTTCGATAAAGAACAGGAACTCACCGAACTCAAAGCCGAACTCAAACGCCTCGAGAAACAAATCAGCGATAATATCGCCAAAAAAGCGGAAGGGACGGAAACCAAAGAAGCCACCATCGTGACACTCGACCATTCCGAAAACACCCGACTCAGCGTATCATCATGACCGAAAACCCCGAACTCACCGGCCAGCCCGTACTCATACATCCCCGGCTGACCCATGACCCCTTCGACAAAAAGAACAAAATCGGGGTCATCACCTCAGCCGATTTCGAAATCGACGAGATCACGGTCGACTTTGGCAATGAAGGGCGGGCCCTGTTTTCCACGGATGCGGTGCTGGTATTGCGGGACCCGGAAAAAATCCGGTCGAGCGCTGACGATGACTTTACCCTGATGCCGATCTGGGATTATGGCGAGATCATGAACATCGCCAGCCTGGTGGAGTCAGGACGGACAGATTACCACAAATATGCGATACAACTGGCGCAGAAGGACCCGGAGATCTTTGATTACATTATGAACTCCCTGCGTGACGAATGGAACCTGGAATCTAAAAAAACGATCAACTATGGAAGAAACCCGTGACCAGCAGAAGCTGCATGGCTTCCTACAATGCGGCATTTACGTCTCCATTGCGCTCGAAGCCTGCGTTTTTATTTATAAGCAAGCCCCCTTCTGGGGCTTTTTTTATGTGCCGCTCGACAAACTCAGCCACCTCATCATCTACCGGCAGCCCCTGTACAGCAAACTGGTAACCTTTGTCCTGATCTGTTTGGTAAGCGTAGGCACCTTGGCGAAGAAAAAAGTCGACCTCGACCCCAAGAAGCATATCGTCTACCCCTTGGCTTTAGGCTTATTGCTGTTTTTTGGCAGTGTTTTGTATTTGGGCCGCTCGCCGTCATTCGATATTTTCTATATCGTTTGTTCTGTTTTGGGGGCCTTGCTCAGCAGCATCGCCATGGACAACATCTCCAAGATCATTCGCTCAGGCCTGGGCAAGGACAAATGGAACGTCGAAGGCGAGAGCTTTATGCAGCAGGTCAAGCCGGTCATTACACCGTTTTCCGTTAACATACCAACACAGTTTTATTTTAAGGGCAAGGTCCGCGACGGCTGGATCAATTTGGTTAATCCCTTCCGGGGCACCATCCTGATCGGCACGCCAGGTTCCGGCAAAAGCTTTGGTATCGTCAACCCTTTTATCCGGCAACTCATCGCCAAAGAATTCTGCTGCTGCGTTTATGATTTCAAGTACCCGGATCTGGGCAAAATCGCGTATTACCATTACCTGCTGGCCAAGCAAAAAGGCAAATGTGCCAGGCACAACTTCTATGTCATCAATTTGAACGACGTGGAGAAAAGTTGCCGCACCAATCCCTGGCGCAGCGACTACCTGAAGACGCTGGCTGATGCTTCGGAGAGCGCCGAAGCCTTAGTCGAAGCCTTGAAAAAAGGCGATAAATCCGGCGGCAGTGACCAGTTCTTTACCCAATCCGCTATCAACTTCCTGGCGGCCTGCATCTTCTTTTTTTCCAAACACGAAGGCGGCAAATATTCCAGCCTGCCCCATGTGTTATCCTTTTTGAACAGGTCCTACCAGGAGATTTTTGATACGCTGTTCACCGAGCCCGAGCTGGTTTCCCTGTTGTCCCCGTTCAGGAGCGCCTACCTTGAAAAAGCATTTCCGCAGTTAGAGGGCCAGGTTGGAACCCTGAAGATCTTTATCAGCCGGCTCGCCACCAAGGAAACCTTCTGGGTATTTTCCGGCGATGATTTTAACCTGAAAATATCGGACCTGAACACGCCATCGACTTTAGTGCTGGCCAACGACCCGAATACGCAAAACATCAACAGCGCCTGCTATTCCATCATCCTCAACAGGCTGACCAAGCTCATCAACAGCAAGGGTAATTTGCCATCCGCGCTCATCATCGATGAGGTCCCAACCCTTTTCGTCCACAAAGTGGAGAACCTCATTGCCACCGCCAGGAGCAATAAAGTCGCTGTTCTCATGGGTTTGCAGGAGATCCCGCAGTTTCAGCAGCAGTACGGCAAAGATACCGCGGCGACCATCACCGCCGTCGTCGGCAATGTCCTCGCCGGATCCGTCCGCAATAAAGAGACCCTCGACTGGCTCGAAAAACTATTCGGTAAGTCCAAGCAGATCGGTGAAGGGCTGTCCATCGACCAGAACAAAACCTCCACCTCGCTCAACGAAAAGCTGGAAGCACTCATCCCTGCCGGTAAAATGGCCTCGCTCAACACCGGAGAAATGGTTGGGCTCATCGCCGCCGATGTGCAGCAAAACTATACCGGGCAATTCGAAACATCCGCCATTAACTGTCGCATCAATCTGGATCAACAGGAACTCCAAAGAGAAGAAAATAATTACCGGCCCCTGCCCGCCTTTTACGACTTCCATGGTAAAAAAGACGATGTGCTGCGCGAGAACTTCCTGCGCATCAATAAAGAGATCGAAAGCCTCGTCCAGGCCTTCAAAAAACCAGTGATCACGAACCCCGCAAAAGCCACCTTTAAAACATAAACTATGACCGCAGACGAACTCATCGGCCAACTGGCCGTCGTACACCCCGATCTGACAAGCGATCCCGCAGGCAAGCCCGGGCAAGTCGGTATCATTACCGGAACCGACCTTGAAAATGACAATGTTTTTGTCGGCTTCGGCCGCAACGGGCAGGGCCTTTACGGAACCGATGCCCTGCTGCTCCTGAAACCTGCCTACCAGATCAAACAAAACCTGGAAGCCCACAAAGCCGGGCTCAGCCTGGAAGACAACAAAGCGCTTTTCCAGATCTCCTTAATACAGGAACTGCATCCTTCAGCCGCAAACATGAAAACGGCGCTCTCGCTTGCCCTGCAAAGCGAGACCATCCGAAATCTGAGTATGCGCAGCGTCGAAGACGCTCTCGGCCTGCAGCGCGATAATTATCTGACGCGATGAAAGCGCTGACAATGTTGCTATGCTGTTGCCTTCCGCTCAAACACCTGCAGCTCAGTTCGCCCTTCGGCTACCGTGTCCACCCCGTCACCAACCGCTACAAGTTTCATTATGGCATCGACCTGCACGCCCGTCACGATACCGTTTTTGCCATCACCGGAGGCAAGGCAACCATAGGCTACAATGAATTTCTCGGCATCACGATTTCCGTTACAGATGAGAAACTCAGGTGTACCTATGGACATTTATCATACCTGCTGATAGGCAACGAAGAGATTTCTGCAGGTACGCCTTTAGCAATTACCGGTGCTACCGGCCGCGTCACTGGCGAACACCTGCATTTAAGCATCAGCTACAACGGTCAACCCGTCGACCCCTTAAAATTTCTTTACCAAATAACGATCAAATCCAATAACCATGAGTAACAACTTAAAACCCCTGAGCCAGCAAATCGCTGAGAAACTCAGCCAGCAACTCAAAGACGGCAATTCGATCTTCCAAAAAAGCGAAGCACAGCCCCTCATCATGCCCTTCAACGCCAACACCGGCAAAAACTACAGCGGCGTACCCGCCCTCATCCTGCTCATGAAGCAGGAAGCCGATCCCCGCTGGCTGACCCTGGAGCAAGGCAACTTCAGCAAAAACAACGTCATGAAAGGCGAGCAGGGCACCCTCATCAGCTTTTACAAAACACGGGACATGCAGCCGGTGGTAGAAGACGGTAAGCCCATCCTTAAAGACAACGGCAAACCCAAAATGGCATCCGTCAAACTCGATGAACCCGTGCTCACCACCGCATTCCTCTTCAACGCAAAACAGCTCAAGGATATGCCCGAGCTTGCGCCCATTCTCGCAGAACGTCAAGCTATTCCAACAGACGAACGCATCAAAACCATTATCGAGAACAGCGGCCAGGGCAAGGATGCCAGCCTGAAATCGATCATCGAAAACATCATCGCCGAAAAGCCAAACGAATCCTCCGTAAAGGACGCCTTAAAAGCAAACATCGCCGGGCTGTTGCTCAGCGCCCGGCTCCAAACCCCTTTTGAATTAGGCGACCATGTCGGCTATGCCCAGTCCTGGCAACAATTGCTTAAAGAGGAGCCCGGCGAACTCTTTAAAATCACCAACGACGCGCAATGGGTCGCAGACAAAGTCATCGGCTTTGAAAAAAAAAGGATCATCGAACAGGAAGCCGCTACCACGCTGAATAAAGGCGACGTCATCGCCTACAAAGGCGACACCATCAAAGTCCTGGACATCTTAAAAGGCAAAACCGCCCAGGTCGAAAACGGCGACGGCGCCAAATTCAAAGTCGGCCCAAAAGACGGACTGTACGCCGCGCTCGTAGCCGCCAAAAACAGCCCGGAGCGCAACGAAGCCGTCGTCCATGATATGAAACCCAGTGAAGAAACCAATTATGCCGTAGCCAGATGATCCAGGAAATATTTGAAGAAGATGACATCCCCGTAGCCGAGTTCGAAAACATCGGCCTATCCAAGGACGGCCGCATCAGCCTCGCCGAATACGACCTGAAAGCGCTCCTATCCGGCCACCGGACCAATCTGATCCGCCTGCACGATCTCGAAGACGGCGACATCAGGATCATGAACCTGGATGCCAAATTATCCCTCCAGCGCAATCAAACCGGCGGTCTTGACCTCCTCATCCATCCCGTCTACCGCGAAATGATGATGCCAGCCTATGTCACCGACGATGAAGCGGAAAAACTAGCTACCGGCGAACTATCCGCACTCGACAAAGTAGTCGAAATAAATGGCGTCAAAAAAGAAGTCCTTATTGAATTCGACCAAGACACCCGGGAGTTCGTCATCACCGACACCGAGCGCATCCTTGCCCCCGACCTGGTCAACAATGAACAACTCACAGCCGAACAAAAGCGACAGTTTAAAAAAGGCAAAGAAGTAGAATTGCCGGACGGCACCAAACTCCGTTTCTCCGCCACAGCAGCCGAAGGCATCCGCTCCAACCGGCTGCATCTCATCGCCTCGCTCATCATAGACGGCGGCATCAGCTACCTACTTTTCAAAGGCCTGAAAGCCCTAAGCAGCAAAAAAGAAGACAAAGTCAGCGAAGATTACAGCCGTAGCTATTACGAGGCCTTCGAAGACATGAACGCCAGCCAAATCAAAAACCGCATCGCACCTCTAAAAACACCTACCCGTTAATGAACTATCTGGACCAACTCGGCATCCATGCCAAAGTCCAGGCCTTTTTCCAACCCCATTCCACCATCCAAAATGAAAGCATCTATTTCAACTACGGCGGGGATTATGAACACGCCGGACCGCATTTTCACCGCATCCCAACGACCGAAGGCCACTGGACAGCCGGCGAACCCGCCATAGCCGGCCACCTCATCATCAGCAGTTCCGCCATGGACGCCATCGCCTGGCTCGACCAAAACCACACCCGCTACCCCAACCCGGGCGACCTCTGTTTTCTATCCGTCGGCAGCACACCCGCCCGAAACCATGCAGAACACATCCAACAACAAACGCCAACCAAAAAGATCCATTTCCTATTCAGCAACGACCCAACAGGAGCACTGTGCGACCTCAAATTCGCCGCCTGGATCCGCGACAAACCCTTAAAGGTCACTTATATAAACCACTATTACCATATCCATTTCGAACACCAGCATTACCAGTTTGACAGGCTTAGCCTCAACACCCTCGAAAAAGCCAGCCGCTACAACTTCCGCATTCGCACCCACAAACCCAAAAACCATGGCACCTATTATCAACAACTCCGAAGCCGATATTACCCTTAAGCCATCACCCATCTTCGCCCTCCTCAAAACCGCACCCCTCATCCTGCTAGCCATCACCGCCACCACCTTAGCCTGTAAATACCTGCCCGCCCTCATTCTGCTAAGCATTATCAGCATGCTCTTCGCGATCTACCGCTATATATTCATCCGCCGGGCTATATATCTCGTTAAACCGGAATATATCCGCATCACCACCGGCATCTTCCTCAAACGCATCGACACCGTCGAACTCTTCCGTGTCAAAGATTACACCATCATCGAACCACTACTCCTCCAGCTCTTCAAACTCATGGACCTCCAGCTCAAAACCACAGACCCCGAAACCCCCAACCTGTGGCTCAGAGGCATCCCCCAATCCGACATTATCGACATCCTCCGCCAGCGCGTACTACAGGCCCGCCAGCACAACCAGATCATTGAAATCAATTAATGAGCACAAACGACAAACTCCGTGGAACCGTCGTCCACGTACACCCGGACACCATCTGCCTGCTCTCCAAACAAAACCATATCGGCGTGATCTGTGAATCCAACATCGCCCTCGATGATTATTACGTTGACTTCGAAGACCGGTTCACCGGCCTTTACCCCGCCTGCGCACTATCCACTCTCCTACCAGCAGCGCAAATCGCACACAACCTATCACTGCTCAGCACCAGTCACGAGCACCCCATCGGCCAAATCGAAGCCCTGAATAACGACCCCAACGTATGGGCCAAAATCGAACTGATGCGCCTCGCCCGCAGCCAGCCCGAAATCCTGAAACAATGCACCTACCCCTTGCAAGAACACATCGCTCAAAACATCATCAACCAAAACCACCAAAGCCGATGAAAACCCTCCTGCACTTCCTCCTCACCTGCCTCATATCCACCGGCAGCCTCCTCGCCGCCACTAAAGCGCCAAACCCCTGGCCGCATTTCGGCATCATGATATTGGTATGGGCTTTATTCCTTTGGCGGCTAAACAGGTCCAAACCCGGCTGAACCTAAGTATCATAACACAAATTATTTGATGTATATTTTCATCATTTTTAATATGATTGGTGAAAATATACACCATGTCATTAAAAAAACACATCGCATCGGGCAGCTTAATTCCCTGAAATTATAAAATCAAACACTTACATCCTTTGCATTATCCGCAGCAGCAAATGCCCATTCTATGACCTGGCCGATCGTTGTAAACACCGCCTCAAAATCATTCTTGTTCTTCAAGTCAATACCTGCGATAGTCCCGGCATCTGCACTATCGTGTAGAACATTAAAATATATACCGCCAACAAGCATCGCCATTACCGCTTTTAGGTTCACGCCGGAATTTCTGAAGTGGCTTTCCACCAGCTCCAGCAAACGCAACCCTTCTTTCTCCCTCGCTTCACACGCTGCCCGCATTAGCGGATTATATTCGCTCACCTGCCAGTGCACCAGCCTTTGCATCTCCCTCTCCCGGTGAAAATAACAAAACTGATCCTGCAACATTTTTATAAAAAAGATTTTCATCTCTTCCACCGACGGCTTCTCCGGCAAGGCTATCCCCTCGAAATAAGCAAGCCAGGAATCTTTACGCCCAATATAGTCTTTCAGTAAACCACTATAGCTACCAAACAATTCGTAGACCATCGGTTTGCTAACACCCGCCCGCACAGCCACCTTATTCACGCCCAAACCCAAATAACCCTTTTCAATCATCGCATCCCCTACAGCCTGCATCAACCTTGACCGTTTTTCATCAGGATCCCGTTTCCTATTCATAATCAAATTCAATTTTACGTTCCTCATCATAAATTTACGCATCCAAAAATCTTGAAGTGGTAGATAACTCAAAAAAAAATGATTTGCCACCATGTTGCACAAAGCGCCAGTTTGAAAAGTGGGCTTAATCGTTTATAAACGTTTCTAATCATTTATCCTGCAGTAAGTGCCATTACGGAAATGCACTTGCAGCAGGCTGATGATACAAAAATACGCCCTGAAGATCTCCGGCCCTTTGCTTAACCGCATCGATCTGCACGTGAATGTCAACCCTGTAAAATATGCTGATCTATCCTCCGCAACAATAGAAAGCACAAGCGAAACAGTCAGGCAACGCATCATAAAAGCGCGAAAAATCCAATTTTACTGTTCAGCAGGTGCCGTCAACGCGCAAATGACCCACGAGCAAAAAAAACCCACTGCCGTTTGGGAACCAGTTGAGCAAGGGTTACTTATCCAGGCCATGGAAAAACAAAAACTTCCCACCCGATCCTACGACCGTGTCCGCAAAGTAGCCCGAACCATCTCAGATCTAGATGGTGCCGACAACATCACTCTCGATCATTTAGCGGAGGGATTGCATACCGTCGCTTCGACGGCGATTACTCCGGCTTTTAATCCACTTCCCGCTCGCGGAAAACGATAATCACAAAACCCCTGTCTTCATAATAACCATACTCAAAACAAAACCGGTAAACCCTTCCTGCCGTAGTCGGTTCAGCCTCGCTGGTTAAAAACTTCCAATTAAAACCCTTACCGATAAGATCACGCATCCTGATGCGTCCCGGCTTTTCCGGGCTGCAAAGGCTTTCCAATATCCGCCTGTTATTCAACAAAATTTCCTGTATACGGGTTATATATTCCGGCACACTCGCCTGCCCTATTTTCTGCCGCCCGCTTGCTTCACCCTGAGCTTCCTGCACCTGCTGGCCTTCCCTGCGTTTCCGATTATTGAAATTTGTCTTGCAATTACTATCGCAGTATTGACGGTCTTCCCTACCCGGCCCGAGTGATGCCCCGCAATCCTTACACGTTCGTTCCGTAGCCTCCACTATAACTGATTCCATTTAATACCTCCTTGTCACGAATATAAATCGGGGAAAATATTTTAGTGGTAGATAAGAAACGATTAGAAACGTTTGTACTCGTTTAAATCCCTTTTTAAACGCAAATCGCCCTGCAACTTTGTCGAAACAAACAGAAAGAAAATGGAAAACAAAAAAACAATGTTTGCCAACGTCCTGGATACAGAGAGATTTGGCAACGATACGAGCCAGTATTTTTTCGACATCAAAAAAGCAAAAAATATGAACAATTACCTCCAGATTACTAACCGGCAACAAAACGGGAACCACACGTACAAACGTACCCACATCATCTTGTTCGAGGACGACCTTGCCTTCTTTGTAGAAGCCTTGACCATGCTGCTCACCAGGCATGCAACCGGAAACCATGGCATCAGCTGTTAATTATGGAAACGGAAGTAACCAACATCAAGGACCTGCCAGTAGCTGACCGTCCAAGAGAACGGTTGCTCAAATTTGGCGCAAACACAATGCCCAATGCCGAATTGATTGCAATCATCCTCGGTTCAGGATCAAAAACATTTCCGCTGGCCGCTATTTGCAAGTCATTAATGGATCACCTGGGCAATAACCTGTTTAATCTCCGCAACTTGAACGTCAAAGATATTTCCAAGGTCAATGGCATCGGCGAAGTGAAAGCCATAACCCTGTTAGCAGCGCTCGAACTAGGCAAGCGAAGTTTACGACCCGGCCAACCAGTGTGCCTTGCAGACGACGAATCAATCGAACAATTTATATCGCGCTACTTTACCACTGATAAGTCGCTTCAATACCATTTGATCATGCTCAATAACAGAGATGAATTATTAGCCACGAGCGAACTTGCTACGAATAAGGGCGGGCTTCCCGACATAACCTCGCTGATGAGAATGACGCTCGACGCAGGCGCAGCCGTAATACTACTTTGCCGTAATAACTTGAAATTACCAGCCCTATTTTACAACCAGGAAAAAGCATTTATCATTCAATTAGACGCGGCAGCAAGCATGTTCAAAATAAAGTTCAGAGGCTTATTGGTCATCGATAAGGCGAAGCTTAGTAAGCAAACTGGTGAACTATAAAATTTTGCCGTTGCCCGCCTGGCGGCGCGCCGGGCTTTCCGTTATATCTGCTGCGCAGGATGCCACTCTAATCCCTAACGGTGCCGATGGCATTTTTGCTTTGCTGCAAAAGCCGTTCGGCCTACAAATTAGAATCATCAGGTATTCTACCCGATGATTTACGGAAAGTAACGGTTGAAAAGGTTCTTTTCAAGAAAACCGGACAAAAGACGCGTCCAATTTCGTGGCGGCTTGCTGTACGAACGCATAATGTCCTTCGCTTTGCTGCGGCCACCCTCCGGGACTTATAGTTCTCCCCTCCCGCCTGTGCCACGCATTTCTGGACTTTCTTTTTTACCGTTTTTTCTTTGAAAAATAACTAAGGGCAAGCGGGCGAAAGGGAAAAGCAAAACAATTTATTAATTCATTAAATACTTAATTTATGTTATTCTCAGGAAGATTGACCGCCGATGCAGTGGTCAGGAATGTCAAAGGCGACAGGAAAGTAACTGGTTTCACAGTGGCGATAAACGACCGTTTTAAAACCAAAGACGGTGAAAAGAAGGAAATTACCACCTATGTGGAATGCTCGTATTGGGTGAACCCAGGTTTGGCAGAATACCTTAAAAAAGGGGTTATCGTCGAAATCTTCGGGCGTGTCGAGGCAAGGGCATGGAAGAAACAGGATGGCGAAGCGATGGCGAACCTGGCCTGTAATGTCGGCACCATTAAATTGCTTGGTAAATCTGCAAACAATAATCTTGAAAGGCAGGACACCAAATCAACAGTAAAATCAACAGGCGCAGACGACGACGACCTGCCATTTTAATTAAACGATTTCACAACCTGACGGTACCCGCTATGGGTGCCGTCATCAAAAAATATAACATGGCACACCATCTTAATTACAACGAGCAAACAGAAAAGCATAGCTTCTTTAGCGTTAAGGAAAGAGCATGGCACGGGTTGGGCCAGATTGTAGATAAATACCCGACCAGTGCAGAGGCAATTAGATACGCAGGGCTTAATTATGAAGTTGAAAAACGCCCGCTGTTTACCAACAACTTAAACAATGATTTGTCAGAAATCGATACCGGGCTGGCTATCCCGAAAATGGGGGTACCTGGATATTTCGCTACTGTACGAAATGATAACAACGCAGTATTGGGCGTAGTAGGAAAAGACTACGAAGTCGTGCAAAACGTTGACGCCTTTACGTTTTTCGACGCTATTGTCGGCGGTGTCGATGGTATTCAATACGAGACCGCCGGTGCTTTGGGTAAAGGTGAGCGTATTTTCATAACCGCAAAATTACCGGGCTATATCCGGGTAGGCAACGCTGATCTGATCGAACAATATTTGTTCCTGACCACTTCGCACGACGGTTTTGGAAGTATCACCGCAGCCTTTACGCCTATTCGTATCGTTTGCAATAACACCTTAAACGCTGCTTTAAGGAACCATACGAATGCTATAAAAATCCGCCACACCGCGAATGCCAACGACAGGCTGAAACAGGCGCATACCTTGATGGGCATCACATGCTCACTCGGCGCAGAGTTGGAAAGGATTTTCAACCATTGGGCAAAAGTCCGTATCAGCGATAAAGAGGTGAAGCAATTGGTAGAGATTGCGATGTGCCCTAATAAAGAGGTTCTAAAGAACCTGAAAGACGGCGCAATCGACAACCTGTCTGCAACCTATAAAAATATGGTAGACAGCGTTATGAAGTACAGCCAGTCCAGCCCGACACAGCAAATGCAAACCACAGCCGGGACGATATTCGGCGCATACAATGCCATAACAGGTTATTTTCAGAACGTCCGCAAGTACAGGGACGAAGAAGCCAAATTCAAATCCATCATGGACGGCACAGGCAAGCAACGTGCGCAGGTCGCTTTTGACCTTTGCCAAAATTTTGTCCTTTACGGTGCAGATGCCCTGACACTCAATTAATGCAAACAGGGGGAGAAATCCCCCTGTTTAAAAAGAGCTATGAAAACCGTCAAAATTAAACTTTACGGGTTTTCCGAATTAGATGAGAGGGCAAGGGAAAAACGCTCAGCGTATTAAATATACCGCGCCGGGCAACCACTTTCTTCGCCTGCTCCGAAACAGATTGCCCGGTAGACAAGGCTTGAAAAATGCCTACCATCTCAACCCAGCTGTCAAATCATCTCCAAGCTACCATAGCCTTCTTTTGCTTTACGGATGTGCTGCAAATGGCTACCCACTCAGTTTTTGATTTAACAACGCCATATCTTCACTTACTTTCTTTTCAATCACTTTCGCATACACTTGCGTAGAACGCATAGTAGTATGCCCAAGCAATTTGCTCACCGTTTCCATTGGTACCCCGTTTAGTAAAGTTACTGTTGTCGCAAAAGTGTGCCGTGCAATGTGAAAAGTCAACACTTTGGTAATATCGCAACGCTCCGCCAACTCTTTCAGATAACTATTCATTTTCTGATTAGTAATCACAGGGAAGATCGTGCCATTAGCCTTAGCACGTACATTGGCTTTATAACGGTCCATGATTGCTTTGGCCTGGTCCAAAAGCGGAACATTTACCGGAACGGTGGTTTTTTGACGGGATGTTTTTATCCAAAGGTTGCCGTCCACCCCTTTGACAATATGTTCAGGCGTCAGATTCGATACGTCGACGTAAGCCAGGCCAGTGTAGCAGCAAAAAACAAAAATGTCCCTGACTCCACTTAAGCGTGGAAGAGTCAATTGCTTTTTTTCCAGCGCGGCTAATTCATCAGCGGTGAGAAATTCTTTCTCTATATGGTTAAACTTCAGCTGGAATTTCTCGAACGGGTCACGATGTATCCATTCCAGCCTATATGCCAAATTAATCATCTTGCGAAACCGTTCCAGGTGTTTCATAATACCGTTATTAGTTAGCGGCTTTTGATGGTCTACTGGTTCGCGCCTACGGAGGAAGGTTTCAAAGTCCTGAATAAATTTATAATTGAGTTCTGAGAGGAAATATGTCTTTCTCTTATGATTTGTTTTGACAAACTCTTCCACATACTTTTGCGTAGTATAATAGTTTTTCATAGTCCCATCAGCAAGCACCCCAACTGACATTTCATTATGGTAAGCCGCAATGTCTGCCAGGGTATGTTCGTCGCTACCTGTTCGTAAAAAGGCCCCTTTAACCGATTCTACGGTGATTACCTTTCTTTGCAGCTGCAAGTCCTTATAGCAATCCGTAATAGCCTGCCTAACCTGTTCCAGGTAGGCGTTTATCTTTTTGCCTTCTGCAGTACTATTTTTTCCCATTCCTTTCTTCAAATCCCAGCATTTAATGCTGATCCTCTCCTGGAGGGCCATTAATGACTTTTCACCGTTCACCGTAATACCTACGTAAATTGGGGCGCTGCCTCCCTTTTCTTTGTCTGCTCTTAGGTTAAAATATATCCCAAAACTGTTTGTTGTTTTCATATCATTTGATTTTAATTGAGTTTCATTTAATTTTTAGGTGTGTTAAACTGACTCAAAAAGGGCGCAAAACGATGTAAAAACAAGCAAAATCAAGCATTTTTGAATGCTTGTAATATGCTGTATAACAGTTAATTACATCACTTTCGCATACCTCAAAACTAAAAATAATTTTTAGGTGTGCGGTTTGGTAGCAAACAGGTTGAGAAACTATGCGTTTTTTTGATGATTTGAGGGAGGGCTATAAAGCACAAAACCCTGTAAATCAGATGATTTACAGGGTTTTGATTCTTTTTGGTATCGCTTTCTGTCGGGATGGCAGGATTCGAACCTGCGGCCTCCACATCCCAAATGTGGCGCGATACCGGGCTACGCTACATCCCGTCCCTGATTGGGTGTGCAAAAGTAGGATTTTAAATCAAGTTACAAAACTTTTTTTGAAAGAATTTACAGCTGATATCCTAACAAATTCATTTGCAAAAACTTAGCTCAAATATTTTTTTTCGATTAGGGCATTAGCGGTAAAAGCACTCAAAATAGTATAAATGTACTATTGCCAGGCCCGGGCTTGTTATGTTCGCCCCTATCCAATCCCTAAAAAACCAACCCGCGTGCACCGTTCGTGCAGATGTACACGCTTGTTGTCGTTGTTGTATCGTTAGCGTTAAATTGAAATAAAAGGCATTTATTGAACTTTTAAACAAATTTTGCGTATAATTAAACTCTCCCTCAATCACACGAATGCGCATAAAACGTTTAGTAGCCTTGTTAGCCCTCATATACACGCACATAGCACCCGCTCCTGCGCAAAACCTTGGCCAAAAGCTTACTAATGTTTACAGCTCTAACAGCATCTCGCAAAACTCTATCCAATGCATTTACCAGGATAGTTACGGTTTTATATGGTTTGGCACGCAGGATGGGCTTAATAAGTACGATGGCTACAAATTCACGGTTTATAAGCACGCTGCCGGCAACCCTAAAAGCCTTGCTGCAAACAATATTTTGTCGGTTTGCGAAGATGCTGAACGCAATATATGGGTAGCAACCCGTATTGGCGGCCTTAGCAAATACGATAGGCTTAACGATTGGTTCATCAATTACAAGTATGATGCCGCCAATAAAGGCAGCATTAGCACCAACAACATCACCTGCGTATATAAAGACAGCAAACAACGTATATGGGCCGGCACGCCCGAGGGCCTTAACTTGTACGTTGCCAAAACCAACCAATTTAAACGATATTACCATGTGGCCGGGAATGCAAACAGCCTACCGAGCCAGAATGTATTCGTAGTTTTTGAAGACAGCCATGGCAGGCTGTGGGTGGGTACAGATGGCGGACTAAGCCTGTTCAACAGCCATGATGGTACCTTCAGGAATTTTTTGCACAATAGCCGGAATAAAACAAGCATAGGCAACAATATCATCAACTCCATTACCGAAGATGAACACCACAACCTGTGGGTTGCTACCAACGAGGGCCTCAACCTTTACCATAACGCAGATTCGACCTTCAGCACCTACGATAACGATGCCGACGAACACACCATAAACGGCAAAAACCCTATCTATGCCATCGCGGCAGACCAACATGGCAAGGTTTGGGTGGGCACCAATACTACCCTGCAATTATTCGATGTGGAGAAAAAGGCCTTTGTAGATATCAACCAGCCCACTACGGAGGCCAACAATATGCCCGATGATGGCATCTATTCGTTGCTGATAGATAAGCAGAACACCCTATGGATAGGCACCAGCAGCGTTGGCATATTAAAATACGATAAAAACATCAATATTTTCCCTGCCTACAAATCATCGGGCTCCAATAATCCTTCGGTAGGCAATATCATCAGGGGCATTGCAGCAGATAAGCAAAACAACCTGTACATGGCAACAGATGCCGGACTCCATTATTTCGACCGCGCAACCAGCAAATACACGCAATACAGCCACAACAACGCGGCAAGCAAAACCATTTCCACCAACTATACCTCATGTATACTCATCAATAGGGCTAACACGTCGGTTTGGGTGGGTACCTACAGCGTTGGGCTGGATCGTTTCGACCTTAAAACCAAAACTTTCAAAAACTACAGCATCGGCACAAACCCCGGCAACATGAACAGCCCGGGAATATACGCAATGCTGGAGGATAGGAAAGGGAACATCTGGGTTGGCACGGACCATGGCGGAGTAAACGTGTTCGACCCGAAGACGGAGATCTTTAAAAAAATCATCAACGACCCGAAAAACGCAAACTCCCTTGCCGACCCCACCATCGAAGCCTTATATGAAGATAAGGCGGGCGATATTTGGATGGGTGGGTATTCTAACGGTATATCCGTTTACACGCCCGCAACGGGCAAATTTAGGCACATCAACAGCGGCAACAGCGACCTTAACAGCAATATCATCAGCTACTTTTATGAGGATAGCAAGGGGCATATGTGGATAGGCACTATGGACGGAGGCCTTAATTGCTACGATTACCGCACCAGGCAGATACAAAATTACACTGAGGCGGATGGTTTGGCCAGCAACACTATCAATTACATAGCCGAGGATGGGGCGGGCAACTTATGGCTAAGCAGCCTAAAGGGTGTAACGCGTTTCAATCCTGCGAATAAGACGACCAAGAATTTCGGCGAGCATAACGGCCTCAAAAGCCTCGAGTTCAACTTCGGGAGCGGAACCAAACTGGCTGATGGGCAAATTGCCATGGGTGGCATCAATGGGTTCGTTATTATCGATCCTCGCAAGCTCAATTTCAACCGCAACAAACCTACGGTTGTGCTCAGCGGCTTTGAGCTATTCAATAAACCGGTGCAAATACATGCGGCAGGTTCGCCTATAAAGCAAAGCATTCTTACTGCAAAGGAGGCAATATTGTCGTATTCGCAGTCGGTTTTCACCATCGAATTTTCGGCGCTCGATTATACCATTCCGCAGCGGAACCTGTATGCCTATAAATTGGATGGCTTCGACACCGAATGGCGGCAGGTAGAAAACACCCGCAACGCAACCTACACTAACCTGGATCCGGGCACCTACACTTTCATGGTAAAAGCCGCCAATAACGATGGGGTTTGGAACGATACGCCCACCACGCTTAAAATAGTGATATCGCCCCCCTTTTGGATGACCTGGTGGTTTCGTACAGCAACCGTAACGGTATTTTTAGCCTTGATATACATTGGTTACATTTTGAGGTTCAACTTCATGCAAAAGCAAAAACTGAGGCTGGAGATGCTCGTTAATGATCGTACGGAGCAATTGAGCGAGCAATCGGGACACCTTCAAGCCCTTAACCACGAATTGCAGGTACAGGCTAATGAGCTACAAGCCCAGTCGGAAGAGATGCTGGCACAGTCTGAAGAATTGTACAGGCAAAAAGTACAGGCAGAAAAAGCACACGAAGAGGCCGACAAAGCCAACATGGCCAAAAGCACCTTTTTAGCTACCATGAGCCATGAGATACGCACACCCATGAATGGTGTGCTGGGCATGGCCACGCTGTTATCAGAAACCAATCTGGATAGCGAACAGCGCGAGTATAACGATGCAATACTGAACAGTGGAGAATCGTTACTTACGGTAATCAACGATATCCTTGATTTCTCTAAAATAGAATCAGGTCACCTTGACCTTGACGATCACGATTTTGAATTGCGCAAATGTATCGAAGATATCTTTGAGCTTTTCGCCTCTAAAACCGCGCAGATTGGGTTGGATCTGGTTTACCATATTGCAGAAGACGTGCCCGCCTACATCAACTGCGATAGCACTCGGTTACGCCAGGTATTGATAAACCTTATAGGCAATGCCATTAAATTCACACACAAGGGCGAGGTATATGTAGACATTACCGCTACGGCGCTGGATAAGGACGCCTACCAGGTTAAATTTGCGGTGAAGGACACCGGCATAGGTATTGCTCAGGAACACTTTGATCACCTGTTTAAGCCATTTAACCAGGTAGACTCATCCATCACCCGCAAATATGGCGGCAGCGGGCTTGGCCTTGTGATCAGCGAGCGCCTGGTGAAGCTGATGGGAGGCCACATAAAGGCCGAAAGCAAGCAAGGCCATGGCAGTACCTTTACATTTGATATACGCTGCACAAAAGCAATAGCGCGGCTTACCGAAACCGAGGACGAAAACCAAAAGGCTTGCTTTGGCAAACAGGTGCTGATTATAGACGATAACCCTACCAACCTGCGCATCCTGAAAAAACAGTTGGAAAAACTGAAAATGATTGTTATCGCTATATCATCGGGCCAGGAGGCACTGAGGATATTGAAAACCGATAATAAGATTGACCTGGTTATCACCGATATGCAAATGCCCGATATGGACGGCGTACAGCTGGCAACACTCATAAGAACCATACCGGGCACACAACCCATCGTTTTGCTAAGCTCAATAGGCAACGAAAGCAAGAAACTGCACCCCACACTTTTCAACGCCGTACTCACCAAGCCGGTAAAACAGCAGGTTTTGTTTGATGTGGTACAGTCCGAATTAAGGAAAGATACCCTGCAGCTGGTAGAGAAAAAGAAAAACCTGTTATCGGAAAGCTTCGCGCTCGATTATCCATTCAGGATGCTGATTGCAGAAGATAACCTTATGAACCAGAAACTGATTATCAGGATATTGAATAAGCTGGGCTATCAGCCCGATTTGGCGAATGATGGCGAGGAGGTAATGGCCCTGATGAGCAAGAAATATTACGATATTATATTGATGGATGTGCAAATGCCTAATATCGACGGGCTGGAAGCAACCCGCCTCATCCGCAAGATATACGGCCTAAAAACCATGATAATGGCTATGACAGCCAACGCACTTACGGAAGACCGCGACAACTGCTTCAAAGCAGGTATGGATGGCTACATCTCCAAGCCCTTAAACGTGGAGTTGCTGATACAAACTTTAAAAGACCTTTACAACAAAGCGAATCATATCAAAGCCTGAAGGCAAGGTTAGCAGATTGGGGGTACGCGCTTGGCGCAGTCGGCCAGGCTACATCTTCAAATATTTATCTTTTATTAAAAAATAATGGTGCATTTCGTGCCCGGCTATGTGGTAGGCCAGTGCACGCACGGTAGCGTCGTTAAAGGTACCCGTGCCATGCCCCATCCTATCGAAGGCTTCCACAGGCAGGCCGTTGAATAGCGCAATAGTTGCCTGGCGCACAGCCTCGTACTCATCGAAGATATTGTCAAGCTCGCGCTTATCAGCCCCCGAATATTTTGCGTAGCTATCCTGGTCGAAACCGATAAGGTTTTGCTGTTCATTACGGGCGAAACGCAGGGCCCGGTAAGCAAAGATGCGCTCATCATCAATAATATGAACCAACGTTTCTTTGATGCTCCATTTGCCGGGTGCGTAGCGGTACAGCAAGTGTTCCGGAGGCAGCGAGTATATCAGGTCCTTCACGCGGTAAAAGTTGTTCTGCAGGTATTTCAGCACCATCCCATCGGTTGGTATCAGCTTCATATACATTTCGGCATAAGACGGGTATTCGCCGGGTTTGGGTGGCGGGATGATTCTCATTGGCATGTAGTAGGTTATTGCAAGTTACGCAAATGAGGGGGAAGCTTCACAAAAGAATGGAAAATTAAAAACTGTGGTCATTCGAACAAAAGGTACGAGGGAGAACTATCTCTTGAACGAAGTGAAAAGTTCTTGTCGGATATGCAATTGCACAATGCAATGAAAACTTGCTTAATCGCCGGCTGTTCTTACAAAATTTTTCGCTATCGCTCAAGAGGTAGTTCCTCGCAGTCCCCCTGCGCAAACCCAGCACTGGCCGCTCGACAAGATTGGGTTCGGTCGTAACAAAAACGCCCCTTGCTTTTGACAAGAGGCGTTGAAAACTATTAAAACGGCTTGTTACTTGTTAAAATGCCCGATAATCAAGCTTGCAAGCTCTACACCAATGCGCTCCTGCGCTTCGTTGGTAGCCGCTCCGATGTGCGGAGTAAGCGAAATTTTTGGATGGGCTAAAACCTCTACACGAGGGTTTGGTTCGTTATCAAATACATCTAATGCTGCGTATGATACCTGACCACTGTTCAATGCTTCAATCAATGCCAATTCATCAATTAAACCACCGCGTGAGATATTGATCAGTTTAACGCCTTTTTTCATCTGCGCCAGTTCTTCGGCACCAATAAGGGCTTTATCAATAAATGGTGTATGCAGGGTAATGAAGTCGGCTGTTTTGATGATTTCATCGAGGGTTGATGTTTTAACAGTTACGTTAACCTTGGTGCCGCCGGTACCCAAAACAATCTCCACTTCGGGGTTGAAAGGGAAAAGATCGTAAGCAATAACATCCATACCAATGCCGATAGCAATTTTTGCCACCTCGCGGCCTATGCGGCCAAAGCCTACAATACCCAGTGTTTTGCCACGCAATTCAATACCTTTAGCATAAGCCTTTTTTAGGTCGTTGAATTTAGCACCACCTTCAACAGGCATTTTGCGGTTGCTATCGTGCAAAAAGCGTACACCTGTAAACAATTGCGCAACTACTAATTCGGCAACAGACAAAGATGAAGATGCAGGTGTATTGTAAACGCCGATACCTTTTTCTTTAGCGTATTCCACGTCGATGTTGTCAACGCCTACGCCACCGCGGCCAATCAGTTTAAGATTAGGGCAGTCATCTATAAGGGCTTTACGCACTTTAGTGGCACTGCGCACGGTAATCGCATCAAACTCCTGTAAACGAACAGGCAGTTCATCCTGCGGGATGTTGTTGGTCTCAACAAAAAAGCCCGCGTCTTCTAACATTTTTTTGCCTATCGGGTCGATGCCGTCATTGGCTAGTATTTTGATCATGGTTTTATATCATTGGGTCATTGAGTCATTGAGTCATTGCCATCAAAAATGACCCAATGACTCAATGATTAATGACAGTTCGTTATTTATTCTTTTCAGCAAACTCTTGCATAGCGTCTATCAACACGTAAACGCTGGTGATAGGCAATGCGTTATAAATAGATGCGCGGAAACCGCCTACGCTGCGGTGACCTTTTAAGCCAACGATGCCTTTTTCGTCGCAAAGTTTCAGGAAAGGTTTTTCGTGCTCGGGGTTAGCAGCAACAAAGCAAACGTTCATATGCGAGCGGTCTTCTGTAGCTGCAACAGCTTTAAAGAACGGGTTGCGGTCTATTTCTTCGTAAAGTACGCGTGCTTTGGCATCGTTCTCTTTTTCTATGGCTTCTACACCGCCTTTAGCTTTCAACCAGTTCAGGGTCAACATCGATACGTAGATAGCGAAGCATGGCGGCGTGTTGTACATCGAGCCACCCTCTATCTGTACTTGGTAGTTAAACATAGCCGGTATTTTGCGGCCGGTTTTGCCCAATAGGTCATCTTTAACAATTACCAAAGTAACACCGGCAGGGCCCATGTTTTTTTGCGCGCCGGCGTATATCACACCAAAATCGGCAACGTTTACCTTACGGCTGAAAATATCCGACGACATATCGCAAACTACCGGTATAGGCGATTTAGGGAACTGCTTCAACTGTGTACCGTAGATGGTATTGTTTGAGGTAATGTGGAAGTAAGCTGCATCGGCAGGTATTTCGTAATCTTTAGGGATGTAGGTAAAGTTGCTTTCTTTTGAGGTTGCAACTACCTGTACCTCGCCAAAAAACTTGGCTTCTTTTAGCGCCTTGTTTGCCCAAACGCCCGTTTCCAGGTAGGCTGCCTTGCCACCTTCGGGCAGCAGGTTGTAGGGTGCCAAAGCAAACTGCGTGCTGGCACCGCCCTGTAAAAACAATACCGAATACCCTGCAGGAACCTCGAAAAGCTCTTTTACCAGCTTAACAGCTTCGTCCAACACAGCTTCGAACTCCGACGATCGGTGCGAAATTTCGAGCAAAGACAAACCTGTACCGTTAAAATCAATAACTGCTGCTGCAGCCTGTTTTAACACTTCGTGTGGTAATATGCCGGGGCCGGCACCGAAATTGTGTTTCATATTATGAGTTTAATTTATGCTGATGTTTGATTATCAACTTTGTAATTTGAAGTGCCGAAGTTAATAATTCCTACAAAGCCTGTAGACATTTTTTATAATTTTTAGAAATAGTTGACATAAGACAAGTTGGGCAGGCAAATGTTACGCATTAAATGCCAGCCTGTTTAAGCTTAGCAATTGCTTCTGCCTGGTCAACTGCCGAAAACACCGAATTGCCGGCTACCAGCACATTAGCGCCCGCTTTAAGTAATTTGGCGGCATTCGTGATATCTACTCCCCCATCAACCTCAATCAGCAATTTGGGGTTGCAGTATTGGCTCAGCTCTTTTACTTCGGCTATTTTGGTATAGCTATGCTGGATAAACTTCTGCGCGCCAAAGCCCGGATTTACACTCATCACCAGCACCATATCCAACTGGGCAATAATATCTTTTAGCAGCATAACGGGCGTATGCGGGTTTATGGCTACCGATGCCTTGCAGCCCAGCTCTTTAATGGCCTGCACGGTGCGGTGCAAATGCGGGCAGGCTTCGTAATGTACGGTAATGCTATACGCGCCTTCCTCTGCGAAAGCCTTAAGGTAGCGATCCGGGTCTACAATCATCAGGTGCACGTCGATAGGCTTCGTAGCATATTTTTTCACCGTCTTTAACAAGGGGAAGCCAAACGAGATATTGGGCACAAACATGCCGTCCATAACATCGAAATGCATCCAGTCGGCCTGGCTGTTGTTCATCATCTCAACATCGCGCTGCAGGTTGCCAAAATCGGCAGCCAAAATGGAAGGAGCTATCAAATGGTTCATGCGGTAAAGATAAAGGGAATGTTTGGTGTTGTAAAGTTGGAAGATTGAAGAAGTTGTTGAAAGGCTGGAATGTTTTAAGGTTAAAAAGTTAAGACCGCTGGTTTTGGCGGGTACTATTAAAGTAATCCTCTATCGCATTTAGCGCGGTGTTGAGTCCGTTTTCCTGGTTGATGGCCTCTCCTGTTTCGGTGGCATTGTGTTTCATCTCTTCCGACTGGCTCTGCATGATAGCCTTGATCAATTTATCTGCCGTCAATTGTTTGAAAGGGATATGGAAACCAAGTTTTTTCTTTTGGATGATATCGCCCCACCACACCTGGTCGCCAAATACGGAGGAGATGATTACCGGGATTTTTGCTTTTAAAACGGCTGCTAATGTGCCCGCCCCGCCATGTATTACGGCTGCTTTGCATTGCGGCAGCAGCCATTGGTGGTTGATTTTATCCACCACGAATAAGTTAGGGTGGCTTTGTAGTTTGGGTATTTGCGACCAGCCCTTGCAAAACAAAATGCGCAGGTTTGTGGATTGGGTTATCTCCTGCAATATCGCCGTTATCTTATCCACATCGGGCACGGGCATGCTGCCGAAACCAATATATACAGGCTTCTCCGGGTGTTGAAGCCAATCCTCCAATCCGGCTGGCAGTGTTTCGGCTTTATTGGCTTCCCTGATTTTGGGTGGCAGGGTAAGGAAACCTGTAATACGGGTGTTACTGTTCCAGTCGGCAGGTTGGCGTATCAGTTGCGGGCTGAATGCATAAAGGTCCAGGTGATTCGCTGCCGCGTCGTTTTTCATATCGGCCGGCGTTACGGCTGCCAAACCGAGCGAGGCCCGGAATTTATTCAGGTCGTCCTTATTGAATTGCCAGTACAATTTGCCAAGCAGCCAGTACGTAAACCGGTTATAAGGCGCCCAATTGATGAACGCCAGCCCCGCAAACGGAAATTCTTTTGTTGGTGCCGATGGCGGGTTCAGCTGTACCAGGCCCCATTTTTTACCAAGCTTTTCGGCAATGGTGCGTACCCATATCACCGCCAATACGCTCGATATTAAAACATCAGCTTTAGCACAACCGGATAACATATCGCGGTTTACGATAGGCTGTATCTCACGGCCGGCCTTTTGCATATACTTTAGGATAGCCACGATGTTGCCGGTTTTTAACACCCGCTGCCCTTCTTCGGATTGAAGGATCGCCTCCGCATCGCCGTGGAGGGGGTAAAAATCAACGCCATAGCTTTCTATGAAATCTTTAAAATTTTCAGGGGCCAATAATGTAACGGTATGCCCCCTGCCTATCAGCCCCAAAGCCAGTGCGATATAGGGCTGTACATCGCCCCTGGTGCCGTAGGTACATATTGCGTAGTGCATTGTTGCGGTTGTTGAAAGGTTTTAAGGTTGGAACGCTGTAAAGTTATGGCGACGGGGCGTTTTCACTTATAGCACCATCTCCGGTATCTCGCCGTCAATCACCAATTTCCCCGCGGTAGCTTTAATAATGTCTTCCACGCTTACGCCGGGGGCTCTTTCGAGCAGTTTAAAGCCGCCTTCGGGCAAAACATCAAGCACAGCCAGTTCGGTTACTATTTTTTTCACGCAGTTTACGCCGGTTAAGGGCAGGGTGCAGTTTGGTAATAATTTCGATTCGCCTGCTTTGTTTACATGCTGCATGGCCACGATGATATTTTCGGCCGATGCTACAAGGTCCATAGCGCCGCCCATGCCTTTCACCATTTTGCCGGGAATTTTCCAGTTGGCAATGTCGCCGTTTTCGGATACTTCCATCGCACCCAATATGGTTAGATTTACCTTTTTGGAGCGTATCATACCAAAGCTCATCGCCGAATCGAACACAGCAGAGCCGGGCAGCATGGTAATGGTTTGTTTGCCGGCGTTGATTACATCCGGGTCCTCCTCGCCTTCCCAGGGGAATGGCCCCATGCCCAGCAACCCGTTTTCCGACTGCAGTACCACGTCAATATTCTCCGGGATGTAATTGGCCACCAGCGTAGGTATGCCAATGCCCAGGTTTACGTAGTAACCGTCTTTTATTTCTTTTGCAATGCGTTTCGCTATTCCTGTTTTATCTAACATGATTATATTCTTAATCACGTCATTGCGAGGCTCGAGGCAATCCCCGGCAAGCAGAGCGGCTTTGCTGGTCCGACCAGTGTGCCGAAGGTTGCCGCGCTTCACTCGCAATGACGTGGTGGGTTATGGTCGTTAATTATCCCGTTTACGAACGGTGCGTTGTTCAATACGTTTTTCGTAATCCTCTCCCTGGAAAATCCTGTGCACATATATACCCGGTGTATGGATATGATCGGGGTCCAATTCTCCCGGCTCTACCAGTTCTTCTACTTCGGCGATGGTTATTTTGCCGGCCATGGCCATCACGGGGTTAAAGTTTCGGGCGGTAGAGCGGTACACCAGGTTGCCCATCCTATCACCTTTCCACGCTTTTACGATGGCAAAATCGGCATCGAAAGCCATCTCCATCAGGTAATCCTTGCCGTTGAAATTCCGTATTTCTTTGCCTATAGCAACTTCGGTACCGATGCCTGCCGGAGTAAAAATAGCTGGCATGCCGTAGCCTGCCGCCATGCAGCGCGTAGCTAAAGTGCCTTGCGGAATCAGCTCTACTTCCAACTCGCCGCTCAATAATTGCTGTTCGAATATGGCGTTCTCGCCCACGTAAGAGGATATCATCTTTTTTACTTGCCGCTGGTGCAGCAAGAGGCCTATGCCAAAATCGTCCACCCCGGCATTGTTGGATATGCAGGTAAGATTTTTTACGCCTTTTTTCACGAGGGCTAGAATGCATTTTTCGGGTAGGCCGCACATTCCGAAGCCGCCGAGCATCAGCGTGTGGCCGTCTTCAATATCGCGGATGGCCTCATCGGCACCGCTCACTATTTTATTCATGGTAAATAATTGGTTGAGGCAAAACTAATTGAAAGAACGCGAATTCTCACTAATTCAATTGAATTCGAAGAAATTCGTGGTCATTCAATTTTTAATCAAGGCATATTAGACTGCTGTTAATTAACTACTAATTAAAAAATACAAACAAATCCATTTCTCAACCCTTTATTATAAACATCAATCTATAAACAAAATGGAACTAAATCAAAATACCGAGTCAACTGCTTACGAGGTAAAAGACGACGACAACCTTGAGGAAAAAGACCTGAAACGTTCATTTCTCTTTGGTGGCGAAGACGAGGCAAAAAACGGCCGTGAGCCCGGCATGGAAGGTTCGCCTGCGGGAGGGCAGCGTTTCGGCCATAACAGCAATACCCCATCGGGCGATGATAAGAACAACCCTTCGCAGTTGGTTGGCAATAACAATGGTTATATGAGCCGCACAGAGCCATCTGATGAGCATCCCGAAAACAATAATTTCAAAGATGCTAACCAACTTGGCCAGTCCAATTATGCACAGGTGGCGGATGCTGCAACTACCGGGCGGTCGGATACAGAAAACACCGGACCACAAAAGGATAGTAAAGAAGATAGTGGCAACAAAGATGAAGCGGAAGTAAGTTACCAGGAAGGCACCGCTGATGGCGACGATGCAAATATCCCCGGGCCAAACGAAGTACCCGACCAGCAAAAGGTTGGCGAGTAAGCTTAGTTGCGCGGATGGAAATCGGTAATAACGGTTTTGAGGTATTGCCTGTCCAGGTGCGTGTAAATCTCCGTAGTGGTAATGCTTTCATGGCCCAGCATTTCCTGCACGGCGCGCAGGTCGGCTCCGCGCTCAACCAGATGCGTGGCAAACGAATGGCGGAAGGTGTGTGGGCTGATGGTTTTCTTTAAGCCGATGGATGCCGCCAATTCTTTTATCATCATGAAGACATAAACGCGGCTTAGCCGTTTGCCGCGGCGGTTGAGGAACACTATATCTTCCTCCCCCTTTTTTATGGGTATGTGCACGCGTATAAGTTCATTCCAAATTTTTAGGGCGCGAATGGCCTCGCCACCTATTGGTACAAGCCGCTCCTTGCTGCCCTTGCCCGTTACTTTTATAAATTCTATCTCGGGATGAAGGTTCGACAGCCTCAGTTCGGTAAGTTCTGATACGCGCAGGCCGCAGCCGTAAAGCACCTCGAGTATTGCTTTATTACGCGGACCTTCGGGTTTCGACAGGTCGATGGCGCCAATCATCAGGTTTATTTCTTCCAGGCTTAAGGTGTCCGGCAGCTTGCGCCGTATCCTTGGCGTCTCCAGCAATTCAGATGGATTGACTTTGATATAGTCCTCCATCAACAGGTATTTATAGAAGGCTTTAATGCCCGAAATAATACGTGCCTGACTGGAGGGTATCATGCCCAACTCGTTTACCCAGGCAATAAATCCACGCAAATCGTGTAAAGAAAAATCTTTAAGTTCTTTTTTTACTTCCTGTAAATCAGCATATTGATACAGCTTACCTAAATCATCTGTATAAGCTTCTATGGAGTTAGACGATAAGCTTCGCTCGAGCTTGAGATAAGCCTTAAATCCTTTTATTGCGATGGCCCGGTCCAATAGATTTTAGTTTTGATGATTTATGCCTAAGTTTGAAACAAATGAATATACAAATTATAAACGGCCCAAATTTAAACCTGCTTGGCGTACGCGAAAAATCTATTTACGGCAGCGCCAGCTTTGAGGATTATTTAACCGAATTGCAAAAACATTTTACAAACATCAACATAAGTTATTACCAAAGTAACGTAGAGGGCGAAATTATCAACAAACTACATGAGGTTGGTTTTACTGCCGATGGCATCGTGATTAATGCAGGGGCTTATACCCATACCTCCATCGCCATTGCCGATGCCATTGCAGCCATTACTACACCGGTGATAGAAGTGCACATCTCCAACGTTTACAAGCGCGAAGAATTCAGGCACACCTCTATGCTGGCCAGCAATTGCCGCGGCGTTATAGCCGGCTTCGGCATGCACTCCTACCGGCTGGCTATCGAGAGTATGCTACTGGCTTAAGCTCAAATAATTAAAACGTTTTGGCCTGGTTGGTGTTACCACATTGCGTATGCTTAGCCCTTCCCATGAATAAAGTCCTCAAAATAGCCGCTCTCCTCCTATTCATATTTACGTTATTTACGGGGAGTGGTTTTGCTCAGCAGTCCTCCAAAAAAGGCAGGAAGCTGAGCGTCCGTGATTCACTACGCCAATCTATCCTAAAGCGCGATTCGATGATGCGGAGCTTCAAAAAGTCCGACACATCCGTAAATACCTTACTTCAAAAGATAGAGTACTATACGTCCGCTTTCAACCAGATAAAAACCAGCCTGTCTAGGAATATAGATACGATTGACATCAGCCAAAAACTACCGGCGTTCGAAAAGCGGGTAACACTAATAAAAACGCTAATAGACAACGACCGCAGCAGCACCCTGCGCTACCTGTACGCCATACGCGACATACTTACACGCAGCGACGACCAATTGGATACCTGGCAGGAACGCCTTACCGATATCAATGCCAAACTGGTACAAAACCAAAACGAACTGGCGTTGATGGCTAAAGACTCTTCATTGAAGATAATGCCGGCAGATAGCGGTTTGGCCACCTCTTTCCTGAAACAAAAGATAGCCATTGATGGCAAGCATAAAAAGCTGGATGCCACCAATAAAACGCTGCTACTTAAAATAGGGTTGCTGCAAAACCGTACCGCAGCGGTATATATAGCGTTGATAGACCTGCGCGACCAGATAGATCTGAAGATAAGGGAGTTTAGCATCTCCGCCCTGTCTGACGAGAACAATAGTATTTGGGAGATGGACCGGAACACCGAGAGCACCTTTAAAACCGCGCTCACTAAAACGGTGAATATGAATATGCGCCTACTCGGGTTTTTTATCGCCCGCGACCCATTTATCCATTTTGCCGGCGTGCTGGTTTTGGTACTGTTTTACATTTGGATATACACCAACCGCCGCAAATTGCTAAGGATAAAAGAATCGCCGCATACGATTTTGAGCCACGCTAAGTACGCATCGATCTACCCTATAGCTTCGGCCATGATAGTGGCTTTTGCCATCGTACCCAATTTTTATGACCACCCACCAGTAGTAGTGCTGGAGATTTTTTTCACCGTATTAACCGGTTCAATTCTTTACCTGGTGAAAAAAACCTGTCCGCAACAGCTATTCAGGTATTTAGCTATATTATTCTGCCTTACAGTAGTTTATAGTTTCAGCAACTTGTTTGTAGAAGTGAGCAATACCGATAGGGTTATTGTATTGCTGTTGGCATTGATCACTACGTTCGTAACGCAGCGGTTTTACCGTATCGTGAAAAAAGCACCCGAAGATTACCTGCCTTATACCCAAATTATCCTGCGCATATTTACTATCCTGCTTGTATCATCGGCATTGTGCAATATTTTCGGGCGGGTTACCCTTTCAAAAATCCTGGGCGTAACCGCGGTTTATAATCTTTGGCTGGCCCTCGGCATGTATTACCTGGTGCAAATTATTATGCAGAGCCTTTTCCTGCAGCTGGAAGCCAATAAAAACAGCAATAGCCTCAGCTCGTTTATAGATTTCAAAATGCTGCAAACTAAATTCCGCAGTATTTTAACTGTACTAGCCGGCCTGCTTTGGTTAATTATGCTTACGCAAAACCTCAGTGTGGAAGATGCCGTCTTCACATACATCAAAAACTTTTTAACCCAAAGCCGCAGCCTTGGCGGCACCAATACCCAATTTACATTCCAGAGTATCATCGTGTTTATTGCGGTGCTATGGTTATCTTCCGTAGTGGCCAAAATAATCAGCTATTTGTACGATGTGGCCGGCAAAAGCGGTAGCGACATCGACATCCTGAAAAAGAAAAACCGCACCTCTACCCTGCTCATCAAACTGGCAGTATTTGCCGTGGGCTTTTTACTTGCCATCACCGCCTCAGGGTTTCCGCTGGATAAAATAACCATTATCATCAGTGCTTTCGGAATCGGTATCGGCTTTGGCTTGCAAAACATTGTGAACAACCTGGTATCGGGATTGATACTGGCCTTCGAGAAGCCAATACAAATAGGCGACATCATTGAAGTGGATGGGCGTAGCGGCACCATTATGGAAATCGGTATCCGCAGCAGTAAAATTGCCACCAGCGATGGTGCGGAAGTAATTATCCCAAATGGCGACCTGATATCGCACCATGTGATTAACTGGACGCTGAGCAACAGCAACCGCCGCATCGAGCTTATCATCGGCGTGGCCTATGGTTCGGATATTGAGAAAGTAAAAAACACATTGAACAATTTGCTATGCAACCGGACAGACATCATGGAAGACCCGGCGCCACTCGTTTTCGTGCATAATTTAAACGAAAGTTCGGTAGATTTCCGACTGCTGTTTTGGGCAGCTGATATTACCACCTGGCTATCGCTTAAGAGCCACATTCTGACCGACATTTACACAACCTTTGCCAGGGAAGGTATAGAGATACCTTTCCCCCAGCGGGATTTGCACCTGAAAACGGGCGATATAACTGCGGAGATTGCGAACAAAAACACCAATCCCCCGGGTGAGGCGGCTAAAGCTACCGATACCGATGTAACGGACACCATAGCCCCGGCAAGCTAAGAGAATTCAATAGCCTAAACGAAGATTTTTATGATTGCTATGTTGGAATAGTAACTCCACAGTTGTAGAACGGTAACAGCTTTTTTTGTCAAAATCATTACATTCGTGACAATAAAACGCCAACTTATGAACGACCCAAACCTTTGCAAGCATCTGCAAGCCATTACCGAAGTAAAACTGAGCGACGAGCACGTTTGCGAAGAATGCATCAAAACCGGCGATACGTGGTTCCACTTGCGCACTTGCCAAACCTGCGGCGTAACCCTCTGCTGCGACCAATCGGTAAACACCCACATGACCAAGCATAACCGCGCCACGCAGCACCCGGTAATAGCATCTGCCCAGCCTGGCGAACGCTGGCTGTGGTGCTACCCCGACGAAGAATTTGTGGAGTATTGAGGCCCTGGCTGTATATTCCCCGGCTTATAACCCGGTTTGGGGCTAAAATCGAGCGCCATCCGCTGAAAGACAGATTCATCTATTATTTCACCATCACCCATGCCTTGCAACACCGGCCGCACATAGTTGCCCAGCAGGCTAAACGGCAACTTATTGGAATTGTAAACCTCATCTGCTATGTTGGGTTGTATCTTGGCCCTGTCATCAATATACGCCTGCTCAAATGCCAGCCCGGTATTTTTGGCTTTGTTAATTAACCATCGCAACGCAATATCGCTGATGCCCATAGTGGGGTAACCGCCACCAATATTTGAATGTACGCCAGGGAACCACCGCTGTTCTAAAACCTGCTTAACCACCCTGCCATCAGCATTGGCGCTCTGTTTCCATAAGGTGGGGATAAAGTTTTTACGTTGCTCATCAACCGCCAGCGCATGGTAAGCAAAATCTACCGCGCTGCTCAGCGTCGTATCGTGAAACTGGTATTTCTTTTTGTTTTGCATCACCATAAACGGTATGCCCAATGAACCTACGGTATCCCAAACGCCAATGAACTTTACGTGGGCGGCAGGTTCGGGCTGGCTATTCCGTTGCCTGAAACTCACCGCTAGCGCATCATCGGGCTTTATTTTGGTGTTACGGTACAAATCGTATGCCTGCTTAATGAGGTTTAGGTCGTTGTTTTTTACCAGGCCAACCTTGCGTATCATGCCGGCCAAACTGCGGGCCGTGTACGCGCCGCGGCTAAAACCGAAGAGGTATATCTCGTCGCCCTGCTCGTAGTTCCAGATAATGAATTTATAAGCATCCAGTATATTCTCGTCGAGGCCATAACCGGTTGCGCCATCAATTATGCGGCGCAGCTTACTGCCGGTAGAGCCTACGCCCTGGTCGTAATACTTTATCTGCTTTACGCCCTCGCCATCTTCATTGCAAATCGCCTCGAATATCTTTTGCACGTTGGTACGCAGGTTCACCCCCTCCTCCACATCGCCGGGCTTGTTCCAGGTACCATCGCTACAGGTAATGATGCGCTTATTGATTTTTGCCATAACGATATATTATTAAAGCGCCAGGTAATCTTTGCTTACCCATTTGCCATCCATGGCAATCTTGCACCAGTTATTTTCTTCCTTTTCTATGAATACTTCCTGTCCCTGGCTCAGCGTGCCGATTTTGGGGTAGGCGGTGCCGGGCCCGCTGCGCGCATTAAGGGTGCTTGCTTTAACGGTTGCCCTTTTTACCGGTATGGTATATTGCGCGGCAACCCATTGGCTTTGGCTGTTTGATATTTTATACCAGCCGTTGCTTTCCTGGTAAACGCGCAATATAGCGCCCAACAGCGCAGGCGCACCTGCCTTGGCGGCGGCAGCATTGGGCGCAGTACGTATATTAAGGGTTGAGGCTGTAACGCAGGCATATTTCAGCAAATTGCTCGTCGGGGGTGCCGGTGCGGGGGCAGGCGCATGCCCTACGGCAGCTACCAGCGGCAAAAAGCTTGCAAGGGCATTAGCTACCTTGTTGCCACCGAAGAAATTGGTGCCGGGGCAGGTTTTGTTATTCTTGGTGCCGTTGTTGCGCTCGCCGGTACTTAAGTTAAACCAATGGTGATACACTATGTTGGTATCGTTTATGGCCAAACCAAAACGGGCGCAAAGCTTGGCTGTCATCCTGATGATGGTATCGCGCTGAGCGGGCGTCATGGCATCGCCGCCGGTATCGAAATTGCCCAGGTTCTCTATACAAACAGCATGCGCGTTTTGCCCCAATATGCAGGCGGGGCTGCTTTCCATAGAGCGGCCCGTCATAATCGTACCATCAGGAAAGGTGGTGAATTGCTGCGCTATGTCGCTCCAGCCGTTGTGGGCTACGTGGTAATTTTTCATTCCCTGTTGCAGCTCGAAATGGTTATTGCCCTTGAACTGACTGTATGATGGGCTGTAGGTATGGTGCTCCTGCACCGTTAAAATGGTACGTGCCACCTGCAGGCCGGCGAGCCAGGTTTCGAACTCCGCGATGGTCATCAGCGTAAAGCCAAATTTTGTTTTCATAAATAAAGTTTATGCATGCCGATGCCGGGCGGCCGCGCATGCAGGTTTTTAATAGGTTGCTTTGAAACGAGTTATAAATCTCGACAACTTGCAGGAGTACTGCAAGCGGCAAAACACGCAAACAATAAGGGTGAAAACACGGTAAAAAGCCGCAGCTGAATTGACAGATGCGGCCTTTATTGATTGGAATGCCTGTGCTATTGCTCAGGTGAGTATGTTATCTATAGTGAAAACGCTACATAACTATCGCCGGATTTGCTGCCGATTTTGCCGCCGCCGCAGGCAATTACGATATACTGCCTGCCATCTATTTCGTAACAGGCAGGCGTGGCGTAACCCGCTGCGGGTAATTTTGCCTGCCAAAGCACCTTACCTGTTTTTTTATCGAAGGCGCGTATCATGTCATCTCTAGTGGCGGCTATAAACACCAGTCCGCCTTTGGTAACCAAAGGGCCGCCGTAGTTTTCGGTGCCGGTAATGGGTATGCCTTTTTTGGTAAGTTCGGCGTATTCGCCCAAGGGTACCTTCCACAAGAGCTTCCCGGTCGACAAATCAACGGCATTCAAAGTACCCCATGGTGGTTTTATGCCGGGGTAACCGTCTTTATCGATGAAGCGCGTGTAGCCAGCCATGGTGTATGGCGCCGGTGGCAAAGCGCTTTTTGCTGCCGCAACCGGTCCTGACCCGCCCCTGCCTGCCGATCCGGTAGCTTCTTTCTCGGGCAGTTTAAGCAGGAAGGTCAATATTGCTTGTTTTTCTCCCTCGGGGATAGCCTTGAAAGACGGCATCATATTACGCCCGTTATCGATGATGTTTTTTGCCTGTGCCAGGGAGTATTTTTTATCGAGGTTGAGCAAAGCCGGGATAGTGCTTCCATTGCCTTTAAGGTCGGCACCGTGGCAGGTAATACAGCGTTGGTTATACAGCGCATGCCCGGCTCCTGCCAGCGTCTGGTCGTTGTTATCTGTTTTGGGTACATCAATCATTACCTGCGCCCAGGGCAGTTCGCTGCTGTTGATGTACATTATTTTGGTTTGCTGGTCAACCGCCGCGCCGCCCCATTCGCCGCCGCCATCGAAGCCGGGGAAAATCCAGCCGCCATCCTTACTTGGCGGACTAAACATCGCCCGGTACTTCACCTTCAGGTATTTCTCCATCATATCCTTATGGGTTGCAGGCGAAATATCCGTTACGTCCTCCGGCCCGAATTTCTGGCGGGCGAAGGGCTCGGGCAAAGTGGGTATTGGCTGGGTTGGCCAGGGCTTTTCGCCGGGCAGGCCGGATGTTGGCACAGGCGTTTCGTTTATCGGGAAGATGGGCTTGCCGTTAGTACGATCGAACATAAAAATATAGCCGTGCTTGGTTATCTGGGCAACCACATCTACATCTTTCCCGTCACGGTTGATGGTCAGCAGGTTGGGGTTTGCCGGCAAATCGCGGTCCCAAAGGTCATGATGCACGAACTGGTAATGCCATATATATTTTCCGGTCGACGCATCGAGCGCGATAAGCGAATTGGCATACAGGTTTTGCCCCTTGCGGTTGGCACCATAGAAATCGCCGCCTATAGATCCCGTCGGAATATATACGATACCCCGCTTTTCATCCAGCGACATACCCGACCAGTTATTGGCCCCGCCCAGACTTTTCCAGGCATTTTTATCTTCCCAGGTTTCGTAGCCCCTTTCGCCAGGGTGTGGTATAGTATTGAAACTCCAGCGGAGCTTACCCGTCAAAGCATCGTAAGCGCGTATGGGCGCGGGTGCGGCATCTTCGCTTTCGGCCACGCGAACGCCCATCATCAAAACATCTTTATAAATAATGCCCGGCGTGGTAGACGCCACGAAGGAGTGTATCTCGCGGCCAACATTCTCCGTCATATCCAGGTAGCCTCCGTGGCCAAAATCGGCTACCGGCTGCCCGTTGGCAATATCTATAGCATAAACCTTATTGCCAACATTGTAAAATACGCGCTTGTTGCCACCATCGGTATCCTGCCAGTACACTACGCCGCGGCTTACCTTGTAATAAAACATGGGGTTGAATTTGGCAGTGCTATCCAGCGATGCCGGGTCGAACAGCCAGTTTTGCTTGCCGGTGGCGGCATCCAGGGAAAACAGCTTAAGCTTGGGCGTAGAGCCATACAGCGTACCATCGACCATAATGGGATTACATTGGTTTTGGGTGCGGTTGCCTGTATCGCGGTCGTTAGAGGTGTACACCCAGGCCTGTTTAAGTCCCGACACGTTTTGTGTGGTGATGATTTCGCTTGCCGAATACCGAGCGCCATCTTTACTACCTGCATAAGTTGCCCAGCCTTTATAATCTGCCGTTACCGGACCAGCGGAATGTTTACAGGAATAAATAGCGGCCGACAATACTACTGCGGCAGATAGCAAATAAGCTTGTTTCATGAATTTATCAGACTTGGGTAATGGTTTTACTTTATCGGGATAAACCCAAAAGCCCGTCAAGATACAGAATTATCAGATGCAGGTTATTGCTGTTTTACAAAATAATCAATCTGCTTGCGCCAAACGTAATAGCCCGCTGCCGTTAGATGAATACCACCAGTAGTAAGGTCGTTATCAAGCATACCCTTATCGTCAAGGAAGTGCGGGTATAAATCGATAAACGGCACGTTGTTTTCTATGCAAAGCTGTTTTAATTTCGCATTCCATGTGGGTATCAATCCGTTGATTCGAGGCCACCGCGTAGGCAATATCGACTGGATATAAATGCGTGCCGACGACCGCCGGGCCAACTGAATAACCGTAGACATATTGGTTATGAAGGTATCGAGGCGCACATTAAAATTGATATCGTTGACGCCTGCTTCTATGAAAATTTTTCTGGGGCGATGCTTCAAAATAGTTTTGAAGCGCCCGAGTATAAATGCTGATTTTGAGCCGCTGACACCCACGTTCCTGACAGTATCGCTTTTAAATTCTCTGCGCACCGGGAAACCTGCGGTAAGGCTGGTGCCTATAAAAACATTGGCAAGCGTATCGTTTGGCCTGCTTAAAAAATCGGTCCATTTATCCGTTTCGGTAAATGGAGGATTGAAAAAAAAATAGTAATGATAATAAACCCGCTTACCGACAAAAAACAACGCAAAAAGCAGGTTAAGAAAAAGAGAAATTTTGAGCAGGGTGGATTTATACCGCATAGTTGACTTAAGGAGCCGTGCTATTTTTAACATAACAGAGCCGTGGTTAAATACTGCAATATATTAAAAAAAGTAACCCTTAAGCGGCAAAAGGTGAACTTCAGTATTATCGCGTGTATCTTTTAAAGTACTTGAATAACATTCCCTACCTTCTAAACGATTTATAAAGCCGATATAATAAAAAAGCCTAAGTAAAGTTCTGGTGTAACATCCCTATGAAAATATCTTTCGACTTAGATGATACTATAATCCCGGGAAATAAGGCGTTCGAAACAGAGCAGCAAACCTTATTTCAAAGGTTGTTGGGTACTGAACTTATACGAAAAGGGACTGTGGAACTTTTTAAAGAGTTAAAGCAAAGGGGTCATACGGTTGGGATATATACAACATCGAATCGGTCATACGGCCGGATTAAGCTACTTTTCCTATTGAATGGATTCCGGGTTGATTTTGTGATCAACCAAAAGCGGCATTCGCAAAAACTATATAACAGCGGTGTGCATTGCTCAAAGTATCCCTTAGCATTCGATATCGATCTGCATATCGATGACTCCCGAGGCGTTGAAATTGAAGGGCAGAAATACGGGTTTAGAACACTCATCATAGAAGAACAACAGCCGGAATGGGTTAGCTATGTGCTTAATGGAGTGAACTGTAGCAAACTATATTAAGCACGCGATAATTTTTGGCCACGCCGCCGAATGATTTTACTTAACCCATATCATATCAGGGCTCTAATATGATATCCTTTTTTTGATTCCAAAATAGCGTCCAATCTGTTCTTTCTTGTCCAGTCAAAACTAAAGTCATTTAAAATTATTTCTTGGTTGCTGAGCTTTAAAATATACCACTCAGGATAGTCTTTCATTCCTTTTTGATAGAAGTCCAACCAGCTTTTCTAATTTTCCGGAATAGGTTTTCTTGGTTCGTATAACGGTCTGTCAAGAATTGCAGGCAGATTTACGATCAATGATATAATCAACACGTTCATTGCTTTTCTGCCACTATGGTCATCCTCATTGAAAGAGCATCGGCACCAGCCTTGGGCGAACTCAAAGAGGCGTTTATTTTCTCTGGCCTTGTAGAACAGATTGATGAATCAATCATGCGAAAAAAAGCTAAATAAATTAACCATCAATGGCTAAAGAGTTCCTTTTAAGAATATTAAAGAATATTAAAATTCAAGAATTACTGATATTTGATTTTTTAAAATCAGGAAAGGTAACTTCATGGTTAAACTTAACTGCTTGATCAAAACTGCAATAATGCAGCCAGGATTAATACGTAACAGCCACGGTGCCGTAGGTGATCCTAACCCGCATGTGTGAGGCGAAAAAACCCGCTCTACGTATGTAAAAGCGGGTTTTGTACTCTGTGCACTCACCTGAGCAGAAAACTATGATAATTCACTCGTCGTCGATCAATTGAGTCGTCAGACAGGTGCTAGATCTTAAATATTTTCAAATTAACCATCAGAGAAAGACCGGTAACTATGTTTATAATTCTACATTTTTACTTACGCGAATATCTCTGGATGAACTGCCTACCAGAATATTATATTGACCGGCATCAGCAACCCATAGCTGATGTTTCACCAAAGCGGTGGCTGTTGCGATGGTTCATCGCCCATGTGTTTCGAAAAAGGCGACTTTAAACTGGGTGCTGCCGATGTAAAACTGGGCGAGATTGATGGCTGCGAATTTTGGATGAATAAAGACCAGTTTGAGTATTGGAAACACACGCAGTTAACGGTTACTATCACCAAGGGGCGCGGCTCCAGTTTTTCTATCGAGATACCCACAGGATACAGGTTCCTGATACAGTCGCGCTTGTTTACCGATGCGGAACTGGCAGATTTGGAGCCCGTTGAATTTATTGAAGACTAAAGGTTTATACAGGTTTATTTTAGTTGCAAGCCCGGGTAGTGCAAGCGCCGGGCTTGCTCTATATTAATAAGCAACCGGCCTAATCTTTGGCCTTCACGAACACGTAATCTATGGCTTTGCCATTACCGGATATGGTGGCTTTCAGTTTATCGCCGCTAAGCGTGTAGGTTATCATCTTGGGGAAGTCGTGTTCCGGGTTTTCGCACACAAAGCTGCTATCGCTTAGCTGAGTCAGCTTAAAATAAACCGGCTTCTCGTTCTCCGCCACATCGGCCACATAGTAAATGAAGTGGTCTTTCAATATCAGCGTCGTCTTTTCGGTGATGGTGGTGTCGCCGCCTTTTATACGTGCGCCTATGCCCTTCATCTCGGTGATGGATACCCGCTCCCAGCTTTCGTAGCCCGATGTACCCGGCCTTGCGTTGGTGCGTATCCACTTACCCACTAGCCAGTTAAGTTTGCTCATATTAGGTTCGGCAGGGTTGCGCTGGGCAAAACAGACAATGGCCGGTAATAACATTATCAAAGTGAGCAGCTTACGCATGGTGTATTACGATTTGTATCAAATATACAAGGTAATTATCAAAAAACGGCCTTACCAGTCACTGGGTAAACTTCTGTCTGTCCGTTTTTTTAAATCTATAGTAAATATTAGTAATATTGTAGGCATCTATAAATTGGGCTGAGATTGTATGAGCAACGTACCCCCAAACATACAAGCCGACATTGATGCCGTAAACAAAATCCCTATCGTAGAATCGATATTGGAGGTTGTTTGCCGCAGTACCGGCATGGGCTTTGCGGCCATAGCACGGGTGACAGAGGACCGCTGGATAGCCTGTTGCGTGCGCGACGAGATTTCTTTCGGCCTGATACCCGGTGGCGAGTTGATTTTGGAGACCACCATCTGCGACGAGATTAGGCAGAGCCACGAAGCCGTCATCATAGACCATGTAGATTTAGACGACACCTTCCGAAATCACCATACCCCAGCTAAGTATGGTTTCCAAAGCTATATCTCGGTGCCCATCCTTTTAAAAGATGGTAGCTTTTTCGGTACGCTCTGCGCCATCGACCCCAGGCCCGCTGTCCTGAATACCCCGCAAACAAAAGGCATGTTCAAGCTTTTTGCAGAGCTTGTCTCCGTGCACCTGCACGAGGCGGATAAACTCTCCATTTCCGAAGAACGGCTGATGGAAGAGCACCGCAACTCGATACTTAAAGATAGCCTAAACCACGAGCTGGAAGCAGCCAACCGCGAACTCAATACCATACAGGGCCATTTGGAGAACGTAATTAGCAAGTTGATAGATAGCGAGGAGCGCCTTACGCAAGCCATAGATACCGGCCGCATGGGCACCTGGAGCATCGACCCCGAAACATATAAAATAACCATGTCGGCCTTTATCCGGGATATGTTCGGCTTCCCGCTGGATGGGGAGGTACTAATGGAAGATATCATGAACGCCATCCATCCAGAGTACCACCAGATGCTAAACGAGGTACTTAGGAACGCCATAGAGAAGGGCAAAAGCAGCGATACCGAATACAGTATCATCAACCAACAAACGGGCGAGGTAAAATGGGTGCGTGCTACCGGCAAGGTTTTTAAGGCAACCGATGGCAAGCCTGCCGAATACTCGGGCCTGTTCATGGATATTACCGAACGCAAGCTGGATGACCTGCGCAAGAACGATTTTATAGGCATGGTGAGCCATGAGCTGAAAACGCCGCTAACCACCCTTAGCGCCTATGTACAAATGCTGGAGTCGAAAGCGAAAAAAACCGACGACCCATTTACTGCCGGCGCGCTGGATAAAGTAAACAATCAGATAAAAAAGATGACTGCCATCATCAACGGCTTCCTCAACATTTCCAGGCTGGATGCAGGCAAAATTATACTGAACAAGCAAAAATTCGAGATTAACCAACTGGCCTTAGATATGGTAATTGAGGCTAAGCTCGCCATATCTAAACATCACATAACGTTCATACCCTGCGAGCCCGTTACCATTAATGCAGACAGGGATAAAATAGGCAGCGTGATAAGCAACCTGCTCAGCAACGCTGTTAAATATTCACCCCGGAGTGAGGCTATAGAGGTTGCGTGCAGCACCGATGGCAGCATCCTTACCCTGAGCGTACGCGACGAGGGTATGGGCATAAAACCGCAGCACCTGGATAAATTGTTCGATCGTTTTTACCGGGTAGAAACCAAGCACACCCAGCACATCAGCGGTTTCGGCATCGGGCTTTACCTCAGTGCCGAGATCGTGCAGCGTCACAATGGCAAAATTTGGGTAGAAAGCGAAGTGGGCAAGGGCTCTACCTTTTATTTTAGTTTGCCATTGGCCTAAATCAATTCTTAATCCCGGGAATCCTTTAATCCCGTCAATCCTATTTTAAACGGCCATTCCTTGTTTACTTTAGCTTTTATGAAGTACGCTATAGTGCCTGTTGCGATAGCCACCAGGCCGCCTAATACCATGTGCAGGCCGGTTGACACCAATATGCCTAACCATATCAGTATGGCGAGATACACCGGTAGCGGGAACAAGGGCATCTTATAAGGGAATTGCCCGGTTTTACGGGCCTTTCGCAATAGCAACAGTCCAACGGCTTGCGCTATGAATTGGGTGAGGATACGTATAGCCAGGATGGCGTGTATCACATCTACCAGTTTCAACTGCAGGCTGAACAAGAACGCGATGCCGCCCAGCACCAGCAATGATACATAGGGGAAGTTTTTGGTGGGATGCAGCCTGGCGAATACTTTGAAAAAAGCGCCATCGGCGGCGGCGGCGTAAGGGATACGGCTATAACCCAGCGTGGCCGAAAACACCGAGGAAAAAGCCACCAGCAATATTAAACACGTCACCACTTTGGCAGCTGTAGTGCCCATTAGCAATTGCATGAATTCGCTCACCACAAATTTGCTGCCCATGGCCTGCTGCCAGGGTATAACACTCACCACGCTTACGTTCATCAGCATATATAAAACGGCAATACCGGCTATGGATAAGAACATGCTTCGCGGTATATTGCGGGTTGGGTTGATGATTTCGCCACCCAGATGGCAAACATTATAATAACCCAGGTAACTGTAAACACTTTTTACGCTGGCAAAGCCGATTGCCGCCACAAAACCATAATTAAGGTTGATGCCATCGTTTATATGGGCTATAGGGTGCAGGAAATTGCCATGCACTATGCCGCCGAAAATTATCCAAAGCATGGTAACCAGCACACCCACCCAAAGCACTATGCTTATTTTGCCTATAGCTTCTATTTTTCGGTAAAGCAGTATCACAATGCATATTACCACCCCGCCGCTCATCATCTTGCTTTGCATGGCCGATAGCGGCAACAGGTACGAAAAGTATTCGGCGAAGCCGATAGCCGCCGAGGCGATAACCAGCGGGGCCTGTATCATGGTTTGCCAAACGAACAAAAAGCTCATCAGTTTGCCCAGTTTGGTTTTGCCGTAAGTTTCTTTGAGGAAGTTGTAAGATCCGCCCGCCATGGGGAAAGCTGCGCCAAGTTCGCTCCAAACCATGGCATCAACAAAAGAGAGTAGCGCACCCGCCAGCCAGGCGTATAAAAACCAGGGGCCGTTCATGGTGGCTATAACCATAGGCAGGGTAATAAAGGGCCCGATGCCTACCATATCCGTCATGTTTATGGCTGTTGCCTGTGCAAGGCCCAGGCGGCGTACGAGTGATTTTTCAGCCATGCGATATATCTATCGCAAAAATAAATTTATTAAACCAAGCGGTATAATTTATTGGGTCAGTGGTTTGTAATCAATGAGCGAATGTATGAATGAGTGATTTAGTGAATGACTCAATGAACGAATGACTAAAGCTTTTTACCTACTCACAGGCAACGCTTTCCAGCATGAATTTTTTCACCCTTACCGGCGCAACCGGCGTTTTATCCACCCGCCCCTTTAGTGCAAAAATAGCGACGTAACGGGGGGCTATCATCAGTTCTTTCACCGCTAGTTCTTTAAAAGCCGCGTTAGAGGTGCCGCCGGCGGCGTAAAGCAGCCGGTAACGGTTGCCTTGTTTCTCTATCCTGATAGCTGTTTTTTTCAGGTTGTTTATTATCGCCGGGTTGTGGGTAGCGCTATCCAGCGTTAATATGGTGTTGTGTACAAACTCTTCGGGTTTGCCGCCGTTGCCCGGGGTAGCTATGGCCTGCACCAAAATTTCGGCCGGCCTGGTAAAACCGCCAAAAAAATCATTAAAAGCCAGAGAAATACGCATACTAGGGCTATTGAGGTTGGTATCATTCAATAACAATAAACCGGCCTGCTGCCATTCGCCTGCCGGTATAAAATCCTCCATCTGCAATTCGGTAACAAAACAACCAAGCGGCAAAGGCCGTATCAGCAGATTCTTTATCAACGGTTTTGCATTACTATCAGGCCAGTTATCGCCGGGCAGAGTAAAAAGAGTAAGCGCGTTGGGGAATTCGCCCCGCCGCGCCCAATAGCTTTCGTCCTTATTAAGCAAGTGCCAATTCCGGTTCAGCAGGGCATCTTCGCTTAGGTCCTCAAATTTTTCGGCAAAGGTTACGAGGTTATTGTGTTGATACCAGGTGTACCCGGCCAATAAGAGTACCAATGCAGCCAATACCAGCCTAATCCACCCGAAGCTGCGGGGCTTAATAACCGGTGCAATGGCCTTGGCCAAGTGTCTTTCGCGATACAAAAACCAGTATGGGTGGTGCGCCTCGGTGTTTTTGCGGTCAATTTCATTGGTGTAGGGTGCCTTCAGCACATAACGGGCCAGCGTATCCAACGAGGCCACGGAGGGGTTTTCTTTCCCCTTTTTATTCAACACGAAAATGGAATAATTCTTAAGCGAACGCCAGCCAACAGTGAGGCCGGTACAATCCAACAGTTGCTGCTGAAACAGCTTGCCCTCAGTTTCGGTAAGAGGTTGGGCAAGAGAAACGCCAAAGCATCGTGAATGCGCCTCGCGGTATAACAGCGAAAACACAGCTAATTCATGTTCTTCCATTTAACGATAGGTAGCGGCAAATATACAATTCCGGTAGGTTTCCGCTCGGTTACCGCACAAAATTGTTACGATGCCCGAGTTTTGCCCCATGCAATATCGCATTCATTAATATTACTTGTAGATGAAATCTTTATGTTTTTTCATTTTCCTGCATTTATCGGTTTTTGCTGCGGCCCAACAGCTGCAATTGCACTACGATGCACGGCACACGCTAAACCCTCAGCGTAACGCCAAAAATTACCCAACCCTGTATTTCGAATACTTTAAAGCCCCGGATACGGGTAAAAGCGTGATAAAGCCCGGTTCCTTCCTGCTCAAACTGCAAGCCGACTTCATAGGCGACAAAAACAACATGGGCAAATACTATATGCAGGTTTCGCAGGAGCTGCGGTTTTGGCGGCCAAAGATATTCATCAACCTGCAGTACAGCGGCGGATTGGGCATTACCACACCAAGGCAGTACAGCTATTACATCGTCAATACGTATTCGGTAGGTGTAAGCTATCCCTTTAAAATAGGCAATGCTTACCTCAGCAGCGTACTCAATTACCGCTACACGCCCTACGCAAAACCCAGTCACGATTTTTTATACACACTGTACTTTTACAAGGGCCTTTTTAATTACCGCGCCGAATTTGCCGGTAGCGCATCGATATGGACCGAAAATAAGTACCATGGTGACAATGCCATGCCCGCTCTACCCGGCAAGCGCTTTTACTTATATGCCGAGCCACAGTTTTGGTACCGCTTAAAAGGAGGGCTGTACATGGGCACCAAGCTTAATACCTATTATCATGTAAACACCACAGATGATGTATTGGAGCTTTACCCCACCCTCGCAATAAAAATAAAGCTTTGATTTTCTGTCTGGCTGTTGCGTATCTACGCTTGCATCCGTTATATAGATGAAACAGCCGGGGTTTGCCTATTTGTTAAGTGGTAGGCGAAAGGGCATCTTGCGCGAGGGTGCTTCAAAATATTGAGTTAAGTGATTTTGACCGGCTGTTTTTTTAAATGTAAAAGCCCGCGCTTGCGCAACGGGCTTGGCTTTTATAAGATCAGTATAATAGCGCTAAAGATTATGTGCCTTAATGGATAATTACAATGTATATAAAATCCATAGATTTTATATACATTACAAATGTAATATATAGAGCGTCTGCAAGCAAGCTATTTTTTGTTTTTTTGCTGATATTGCCTGCCAGGAACTTCTTTCTGAAAGCAGCGTTAATTTAAGATGAAAATATACCAGCAAAGTCTGCACCTGAGGCCCTATCGCCGGGGCTTCCACATCATTACATCCGAAGTGGTAAACGCCATGCCGCAACTTACCGAATTCAAAACCGGGATATGCCAGGTGTTCATTCAGCATACTTCTGCGTCGCTTAGCATCAACGAGAATGCCGACCCAACCGTTCGGCAGGATTTTGAGATGTATTTCAACAAGGCAGTACCCGAGGACGACCCCGACTACCGGCACGACGACGAAGGCAGCGACGATATGCCAGCCCATCTTAAAGCGGCTATGCTAGGCTGCTCGCTTACTATCCCTATCCGCAACGGCAGGCTGGCTTTGGGTACCTGGCAGGGCATCTACCTTTGCGAGCACCGTAACCATGGCGGTCAACGCAGCCTGATGATAACCGCCTGGGGGGAATAAATACGTCATATAACGCCCGTTTTTTGTCGCAATCAGCACTTAGCCGTTTATTGTTTATTGCCGATATTCGATCATCAAACTATAATTCTATGCAAACTCTGAATATTATAAACGACGCAAAGAAACTAAACGTAGAAGAAGCCAACCTAACCGGCTCTAACATCAGGATGGCCTGTCTTAACGATACTACTATGGAAGATGTATCGGCAACGGGCGTGAAGATTACTAATGCCAACCTGAGCGATCTGGAAATAGAAGGGGCGCAACTAGGCGGAGCGTTCATACACAACATCGGCATGCCGCCAAAAGGCCACCCCAATTATGACCCCAATGCCAAACAACGCCCCTTAAGGTTTGAGGATTGCGACCTTAACGGCAGCGCTATCAGCAATTGTGATTTGAGCAATGTAACCATCAGCGATTGCGATACTACAGGCATGACGATTAACGGTATATTAGTTAATGATTTGCTGGCCGCATACCGGGCCGCGGAATAAGTATTTCATTCGACAAATTTTGATTGGATGAGGCCGGATAATCGCATATTTGTAAGGTGATGAAAATAGAGATACTGGCATTCGGCATAGCTAAGGATATATTTGGCGCGAGCACACTAAACATGGTGCTGCCCGGAGATGCCAGCACGGGCGATTTGAAAGCCCGGTTAGAGCAGGCCTATCCCCGCCTGAAGCAGCTGGCCAGCTATATGGTTGCCGTGAATAACGAATACGCACAAGATACCCTGCTGCTAACCGAAAGGGACGAGATAGCCATAATACCACCTGTAAGCGGAGGATAAGTATGGATACGCAAGTAAAAATTCTTTCCGAGCCTTTGGATATCAAGGTCTGCATCGATTGGGTGATGTCGCCGCAATCTGGCGGGATTGATGTTTTTATAGGTACTGTTCGCAATGCTACCAAAAGCAAGCCCGTAGTTAAGCTGGAATTTGAAGCCTATATACCAATGGCAATCAGCGAGATAAATAAAATAATTCAACAAACGCTTGAACGATGGCCGGTACAGAAGGTGCTGGTACACCACCGCACCGGCGTATTGCAAGTGGGCGAAGTGCCCGTAGTTATTGCCGTATCTGCCGCGCACCGCGATGCCGCTTTCGAAGCCTGCCGCTATATTATTGATACCCTTAAGCAAACGGTCCCTATCTGGAAGAAAGAATTTTTTGAAGATGGCGAAGTATGGGTAGCGGCGCATCCTTGATGCGAAATTTAGAAAGGTTATGAAAAGTTAGAGAGGTTAAAAGCGTGGCCAAGAAAGTGCGCAGTTAAAATTTTCCACTCACTATTCCCTACTTTCCACTCACCCGCCTCACTCCGCTATAACGAAAGTTTTCCCTTCTGTAGCCAACTCTGTATTGGGGAACAGGCTTTGGGCTTCGTCGAGCAATTCGTTAAGGGTTTTGTACCGCGCCGAAAAATGACCGATAATGAGCTTAGCAGCATTAGTTTTTAACGCTACATCCGCAGCCTGCAGGGCGGTAGTGTGGTGGGTTATGGCCGCTCTATCCAGCATATCATTCAAAAAAGTAGCCTCGTGGTATAGTAAATCAGCAGAAGCTATCTGCGCGAAGTATTTAGGGTTATAAAGCGTATCTGAACAGTAGGCGTATGATTTTGGCGCATCAGAATCAATGGTGAGCGTATCGTTTTTGTAGATGGTGCCATCCGCAGCCTCATAATCGCGACCTTTTTTCAACGAAGTGTAATAAGGCACCGGTATACCAAGCTCCTCTACTTTCTCTTTAATGAGCTTGCGCTGCCGTTTCTTTTGCCTGAACAGGAAGCCGGTAGTGGGGATGCGGTGATCCAGCGGGATGGTTTCCACGGTAACATCCTGGTTATCCAGCACCACCATCGGCTTCTCGTCGCTTGTAAAAACATACTCCAACGCAAAGTGTAGCGTCGTTTCCGAATACTTTAGCTGAAGGTCGATGATTTCTTTGAGTGCAGGCGGGCAAAAAAGTTTCATGGGCTTTTTGCGGCCGTTGAGGTGCATGGATGATAGCAGGCCCACCAACCCAAGGTAGTGATCGCCGTGCAGGTGGCTGATGAAAATATAATCTATCCGACTGGCTTTTACATCGAACCGCAGCATCTGCTGCTGCGTCCCTTCGGCACAATCAACCAGATACAATTTCTCGTTGATGTTGAGTACCTGTGCCGTTGGGTTACGGTTGAATATGGGAGTTGCAGAGCTGCTGCCCAGTATTGTTACTTCGAATTTCATACCGGGTGCCCCAAAAAATTACCTAATTTCTCTTTTCAATTCTTTTTCTATCTCCTCTATAAAAATAAGGTCGATAGCTTCTTCGCAGGTAGGCACTACAGATAGTACATTATCCAGCTGCGAAATGGTTACCAAACGGGCCACAGCATCATTAAGGCCGGCCAAAATGAAGGAACCATTTGCGTTTTTGCAAAGGCGGTGGCCAACCAATAAGCTGCTTAAGCCCGATGAATCGGCGAATTTTACCTGCGAAAGGTCGAGTACGATATTGCGCTGACCCTCGGTATTGATCAGTATCAGCTCAGATTTAAGCTGCGGCGTAATCAGCGAGTTCAGTTTTGATTCGTTAAGCTTAATAAGGATATATTTCTCGTGCTTATCAACCGTATATTTCATTTTAGGATAATTAGAAAGCTAAGATATAACTTTTATCTTCAATTAAAAAAAATACAACGCTGCCAAAGCGGTGTTGATATGCCGTTCTACCCTTTGCAAAACATCCTCGTCGCCCGGTTTCTCAAATGCTTCGCCGGTAATTTGCTGATACAGTTCGATATACCTTTCGGAGATAGAAAGTACTATCTCGCGCGTCATTTCGGGCACGGTTTGCCCATCCTTGCCCTGGAAACCGTTCTCTATCAACCACCTGCGTACGAATTCTTTAGAAAGCTGCTTCTGCGGCTCGTTGTTGGCCTGGCGCTCCTGATAGCCATCGCTATAAAAATAGCGCGATGAATCGGGCGTGTGTATCTCGTCTATCAGGTAAATGGTATCGCCCACTTTGCCAAACTCGTATTTGGTATCAACCAATATAAGCCCCTGCCCTGCCGCAATCTCGGTACCGCGGGCAAAAAGCCGGCGGGTGTAATCCTCCAGTTGCACATAGTCTGCCTCGCTTACGATGCCTTTAGCTAAAATATCCTCGCGCGAGATATCCTCATCATGCCCTACAGATGCTTTGGTAGTTGGGGTAATAATGGGCTCTGGCAGTATGTCGTTTTCCTTCAAGCCTTCAGGAAGCGTAACGCCGCAAACCTGGCGTTTGCCAAGGGCATATTCGCGGGCCGAGTGGCCGGCCAGATAGCCGCGTATCACCATTTCTACCTTAAATGGCTCGCAAATGCGGCCGATGGTAACGCTTGGGTCGGGTACGCTTACAACCCAATTGGGCACGATATCCGCTGTGGCTTTTAAAAATTTAGCAGCGATTTGATTTAGCACCTGCCCTTTGTATGGGATAGGCTCTGGCAATACTACGTCGAATGCCGAGATCCTGTCGGTAACCACCATGGCCAGGTATTTATCGGCAATGGTATATACATCGCGCACCTTGCCTTTATAGAAGGCAGTTTGCCCTTCGAAATTGAAATGTGTTTCTTTTATAGCGTTCATTTTAGAATCAAGATTGTGAGAGTCAAGAATCAAGACAAAAACATCTTATCTCTTGGTTCCTGGCTTCTTATCTCTGTTTAAGATTGTTCGAGTCGAAAATAAAGACACAGGAACGATTAATTTCTTGTCTCTTGATTCTTGACCTCTTGCCTCTATTTTATTGTATATCCCCGTAAGCTTCCAGTATCCGGCGCACCAGTTTGTGCCTTACTACGTCTTCGCCGCTCAGGTACACAATGTCGATACCCTTGATGTCGGTAAGGATGCGCAGAGCGGTGTACAGGCCCGATTGCTGTTTCTTTGGTAAATCTATCTGGGTTACGTCGCCGGTTACGATAAATTTGGCCGATGGCCCCATACGGGTCAGGAACATCTTCAGCTGCATATCGGTGGCGTTTTGTGCCTCATCCAATATCACGAAGCAATTATCCAGCGTACGGCCGCGCATAAATGCCAGGGGTGCAATCTCAATGGTGCGGTTCTCCAGGTACAGTTTCAGCTTTTCGGCGGGTATCATATCGTCCAGCGCATCGTATAAGGGGCGCAGATACGGGTCGATTTTTTCTTTCAGGTCGCCTGGCAAAAAGCCAAGGTTCTCCCCTGCTTCTACAGCCGGCCGGGTTAGGATGATACGTTTTATCTCTTTGTTTTTGAGCGCACGCACGGCAAGGGCAACCGCTGTATAGGTTTTACCTGTACCTGCGGGGCCAATGGCAAACAGGATGTCGTTTTTGCCGATACCATCAACCATACGGTGTTGGTTGGTAGTACGGGCACGTACCATTACGCCATTAGGGCCAAAAACCAATACCTCGCCGCTGGCAAATTTATCTGCTGCAGCCGGTTCGCCTGTTGATGATGCAGGTTTAGGCTTAGCACCCAAAATGCGCTCCACATCAATTGTGTTTAGGCTTTCGTATTTCTCCAGGTGCTGCACCAGCCGGTCGAACTTATCCTGGAACAGTGCCAGTTCGGCTTCATCGCCCAAAACCTTTACATCGCTGCCGCGCGCAACTATTTTAAGCTTAGGATATTGCTTCTTGAGTATCTCGAAATGATCGTTATTCGGGCCCCACAATACGGCGGGGTTTACTTGCTCGATAGATAGTTTTAGCTCGTTCAATACTAATTGATTTTTTCGGTTGCAGATTTTTATGAATTAAAAATTTAATATTTGCACCTTTAAATGCTCACACAAGATTAGCAATAAATATTTATAAAATTAATGGCGATTATAACTTTAACTACCGATCTGGGCGATAAAGATATTTATCAGGCTGCCCTTAAAGGTAGTATTTTAAAGTTGTTGCCAACAGTAAACATCGTAGATATTACTAACAATGTGTCGGCTTTCAACGTGCAGCAGGCGGCATTCATCCTCAAAAACAGCTTCTATTATTTCCCCGATGATACGGTGCACCTCATTGGTATAGATACTGTTTACAACAACGCCACCCGCTACCTGGCCGTGCGTTATAAAAACCACTTTTTCGTGGGTGCAGATAACGGCATCTTCTCGTTGATGTTTGATGCTGAGCCACAGGAGATTGTAGAAATAAACATTATGCAGGACCTTAAATTCCTGCACTTTCCGCTTGCAGATATCTTCGTGAAGGCCGCCTGCCACCTGGCCAAAGGCGGCAAACTGGCCGAGATTGGCCTGCCGGTAAGCGATGTGGAAAACAAAACCAACCTGCACCCGGTTATCGACAATAATTTGATACGCGGCGTAGTGATCTATATCGATTCGTTCCAGAACGTAATTACAAACATCACCAAGGAGTTCTTCAACCGCGTGCAGCAGGGCCGCCGTTTCGTGCTCTCGTTTAAGCGCAACGAAACCATTACCCATCTCAGCTGGCATTATAACGAAGTACCCGAAGGCGAGAAACTTTGCCTCTTCGGCATCAGCGACCACCTGGAGATTGCCATAAACAAAGGCAACGCCAGCGGCTTGCTGGGCTTGAATGTTGGGGATAGCGTGATTATTGAGTTTAGGTAGAAAAATTGCGCTTACCTTAACATTCGTTTTAAGTAGCTTTTAATTTTACTCATCGTAGTTTCATAGGGCTTTACATTATCGAAAAAGTCCGGGTTAAACTGCACATCGCTGCCCGTGTCTTTTATCAACGATTTTGCAAGCGTTTCCGGATTAAAATCCGTCGACTGACGGATCAATTCGTTGAACTTTTCCTTGGCAACGTCATCTGGCATCAATAACCCTGAAGTATCAATCCCGGCCATTTGCAGGGTTCTTATATACCCGTAATCGCCCATTTGAAAAGTATATCCGGGCCATTTATGCTGAGTTTGCTCCCATAAGCCAAATTCGCAACGGTCAATAAAAATTTGGCTGGTTACACCATCTATTATCATTAATTCATAGCCGCCTGTTTCATAGTCGTCTTCGCGGGTCAATGCAAATTCACAACGGCTTAGCAATATGGGCAATGATTCAATACCGTAATTTAATATCTCCTCGATGCCTAAGAACGAATGTTTAACTTGCTGACCAGCAATTGTTTTTATGACGATGGTGGCATTAGTCCAGTCACCGGGCTTTTCATCTGCCAGCTTACTAGCCTCAAACATCGAAAGCGCAGGGAGTTCCTGTTGGGATATGTAATCTATTTCTAAGACTTTTTCGATGTCGTACATCCTATTGCGCGCCAAAATAATCGACCAGCCCGGCCATTTGCCTTGCAGTTCCAGTAAATTGCTATCAAAGCGAGAAGTTATTTCAAATTCGAAGCTCCAAAAATGCACAGTTCGATTTGCGATATCTACTACCACGCACCCCTCCATCCAAAGTTCATACAGCAATACGTCAGAAATTTTACACGTCCTTACAAACTTGATAAATTTCTTTTCACCAAGATATAAATCCGCAAAAATGCTATTTGCCCGCCAATGATTGTAATGGATAGTGGTTTGGTTTCCCTCGATAAGGATATAATTTGCCCTTTGCCCCATGTTACTTGTGAATGACCTAAAGCTACGCTTTGTAAATCATTTAACTAAAAAATCCTGTTTTATCCCTTAATCCATAAATCGTGTCCCTGTTTCGTCAATTTTGACCTTGCTCACTTTTTATCATTAATAAACCCTTAGTTTTGCAAGTTGATAACCATAAACTGATACATGGCAAGAGGACGATTGAATAGTGGCAGCAAAGCTGAAGCTGAATTACCAAAAGCGAAGATAAATTCGCAAAGCTTGCGAAATATTCGCAAGCTTACAAGCTACATAAAACCATATAAAGTAAAATTCATCGCCGGCTTGTTTTTTCTTGTAATATCAAGCCTGGTTGGTTTAATATTTCCCGGTTTTTTCGGCGCATTGATTGACACAGCGCATGGCGATAAGCATGGTGGCTTTTTACCTGCCAACTTAAAAAAAATTGGTGAAATTGCCATCGTAGTATTATTCGTACAGGGTTTTGTATCGTATTTCCGTATTACATGGTTCGTGCAGGTTGCGGAGAATGCATTAGCTAATATGCGCCGCGATACTTATTTTAAACTAATCACCCTACCCATGAACTTTTTTGCCAACCGGAGGGTTGGTGAATTAAATAGCCGCATCTCTGCCGACCTCTCGCAGATCCAGGAGGTACTTACTACTACCTTTGCCGAGATCATACGACAGGTAATTATACTTGTCGGCGGCATCACCGTGCTGGTAATAATTTCCTGGAAACTTACTATTGCGTTGCTGGTGCTACTCCCCGTGCTCATAGTAGTGGCCATCGTATTTGGAAAATTTATCAGGAAGCTATCTCGCCAGGCGCAAGACCAGCTTGCCGAATCGAATACCATTGTAGAAGAAACCCTACAGGGCATAGCGAATGTAAAAGCCTTTGTAAACGAAGCTTTTGAAGCTGGCAGATACGACAAAACCTTACAGCGTGTAGTTACCATTGCCGTAAAGGGCGCAAAATACCGTGGTATGTTTGGGGCCTTTATTGTTTTTTGTTTGTTCGGGACCATCTTTTGCGAAATATGGTACGGTTCGTACCTGGTATCCATCCACGATAAAGGTTTTACTTTTGGCCAACTCACCAATTTTATTGTTTACGCTGCTTTTATCAGCGCAGCCATGGGCAGCCTGCCTGATTTGTACGCCAATCTGCAAAAAGCTGTAGGCTCGTCAGAGCGGGTGTTGGAGATACTGGCAGAACATGGCGAAGATATTTCTATCACAGATGTTAACAACGCTATAAAACAAACCATACTAGGCAACCTCTCCTTCTCTGATGTAGAATTCGCCTACCCATCCCGTTCGGAGCTTACTGTTTTGAATGGTATCTCTTTCGATGCAGCAGCAGGGCAAAAAGTGGCTATTGTAGGGCCGAGCGGTTCGGGTAAATCCACCATGGCGGCATTGATATTGCAGTTCTACCATCCGCAAAGCGGCACGATATTGTTTGATGGACGCCCGGCCGATGAATTTGCCTTAACCGATATCCGCAACCAGGTGGCCATCGTTCCACAGGATGTATTGCTTTTCGGTGGTACCATTATGGAGAATATCGCCTATGGCAAGCTGAACGCCAGCAATGAGGAAATTATACAGGCCGCCAAACGCGCCAATGCCGATCAGTTCATTACCTCCTTCCCCGAGGCTTATGAAACCGTTGTAGGCGAGCGTGGCGTAAAACTTTCGGGCGGGCAGCGCCAAAGGATAGCCATCGCACGTGCATTGTTAAAAAATCCTGCTATATTGATCCTCGATGAGGCAACCTCGTCGTTGGACTCCGAATCGGAGCGTTTGGTGCAGGAAGCTTTGGAAGAACTGATGAAGGGCCGCACGTCTATCATCATCGCCCACCGCCTCTCCACCATCCGCGAAGCGGATAAGATTATCGTATTGGAGAAAGGGCAAATTATCGAAAACGGCACCCACCAGGAATTGGTAGCCAACGAGCAGGGGCTTTACAGGTACCTGAGCCAGCTACAATACGAAGTGCAATAGGGTTCATTTGTTCAAGGTTCAATAGTTCATTAGTAGTAAGCTGATGAAATTGATAAGCAGTAACGGACGATACTAAACAAATTCCTATTTTGCGATTAACATGACCGTTCTAAGTTCGAAAAGTCCATTTGCAAAGTCGCCAACTATGCACCAATGAACCAGTGAACTAATGAACCAATGAACTAAAAAATGAAACTAACCATACACGGGGCGGCCCGGCAGGTAACCGGCAGTATGCATTTACTGCAGGTTGGCCAATATAAGATACTGATTGATTGCGGGCTCGACTACGAGAAGGACCATAATATACAGGTGAACGAAGATTTCGGCTTCGATCCGGAGAAGATAGACGTAGTGGTGCTCACCCACGCGCATATCGACCACTCGGGCAACCTGCCCACGCTGGTGCGGATGGGTTTCAGCGGGCAAATATTATGCACGCCCCCTACTGCCGACCTTACCGAGCTACTGTTGATAGATTCCGTCAACATTTTTTTAAGCAAAGCCAACAAGGGCAGGCACAGCCGTAAGCGCCATAAGCACAGCAGCGGCAACGGCCCGCAACCATTGTATCTGCAAAAACACGTGATGGATACCGTGGAACGCTTTGTAACCATTGGCTATAATCGTCCGTTCCGTATCAATGGCGATATCGAGCTTACCTTTATCCCCGCTGGGCATTTATTGGGTGCCGCCGCCGCAGTTTTTAATGTGGTTGAAGATGGCATCGAAAAATCCATTGCCTTCACCGGCGATATCGGCCGCAAAAACTACCCCGTACTGAACGACCCCGAACCGCTGCCACAGGTAGATTATATCGTGAGCGAAGCTACCTACGGCGGCCGCATGCACACCAAGGGCAAAAGCGTTGAAGAAACTTTGGTTGAAACCATCGATAAGGTTTGCATCAAAGAGCAGGGCCGTTTGATTATCCCGGCTTTCAGCATCGGGCGCACGCAGTCGTTGGTTTTTGCTTTGAACAAGATATTCAGCAGCGGACTGTTGCCGCCTGTTGCCATATTCGTGGATAGCCCCATGGCCACCCGCGCTACGGAGATATTCCGCAAGCACCACAGCCAGGTAAATCCCGAGGCGCAGGAGTTCTATAACCGCCAGGGCGACGAGTTCGAGTTCGATAACCTTACCTACGTGGAGACCCTGAAGGATAGCCGACAGGTATCCAACTACTACGAACCTTGCATCATCATCTCCTCGGCAGGCATGCTGGAGGGTGGCCGCATACAAGACCACCTGTTCTATAACATCCAGAACTACTATTGCACCATCCTGTTCATAGGCTATTGCGCCAAAGGCACCTTAGGCTACCGCCTGCTGCGCGGCGACCCTATCGTACACATCAAGGACCGCGACCTGGCCGTTTACGCCACCATCAAAAAAACAGATGTACTAAGCGCCCACGGCGACCATGAGGACCTGATGAATAACATCATGCAACAGGACGTTGATAAGCTGAAAGGCGTATTCTTAGTGCACGGCGAACAGGAAAGCATGCAGGCATTAGCCGATGCGCTGGCGCCTGATGGTTATAAGGTAACGATACCGGAGAAGGGTGTAATTTACGAGTTGTAAAATATCTGAACTCGAATTTGCTTTTTGTCTGAACTCGAATTTTATGGAATTAGAGGAATTTATAGAATTAACTTTTTGTATGCACAGTAATTCTGTGAATTCATAAAATTCGTTTAATTCGAGTTCAGACAAATATCGTCAAAAATCCCCTCAAGGCATTCTGATATTCCTCCGAATATACCTTCGGCGCATCATAAATCACCAACTCATGTTCGACTGCTATTTGTCGGTGCTTGCCAATCGTAAGCAGTTCGCGGTGCGGTATCGATTCGGCGAAAGATTTTATGCTGATGGTGCTTTGCACATGCAGCTCGTTTTCCGGCAATAGCACTTTTACCAGGTTGGCGGTTTCCAATGGCAATATCATGCTGCATAGGCCATCCGAGGTTAAGTGCCCGGCGACGCATTTTATCAATCTTTCAAAAAAAGCATCATCGGCATGTCGCGCCAAATTCCTCGTCGCCCAGGGCGAATTGAGTGAGTTTATAAAGAATGGCGGGTTGCTTACGATAAGGTCATACTTCACATTGGGATAGCTTTCGAAATACGTTTCGAATCCAGAAGCAAATAAATTCAGCCGATCGGCAAAGGCTGATGCTCTGAAGTTTCCATTAGCCGTTTGCGCCGCGCCTGCATCTATCTCAACGGCATCTATCTGTGCATCAGCAAATCGTTGCGCCAGCATCAGGGCAATAACACCTGTTCCGGTGCCGATGTCAAGAATGCTTTGGGGCTTATCAGGAGTGGCCAAAGCGCCCAGCAAAACACCATCGGTGTTTACCTTCATGGCGCAACCGGCCTGGTCAACGTCGAACTGCTTAAATTTAAATATATCTGCCAATTTGGATCAGGGTAGCCGTTAATTAAATATAGTGTCGCCGTTTTGTTATCGATAATTTAGCTATTTTCAGGCTGGATTTTAAACGCCCGGCTTTTAATGCAATTTTCTGTACAGCACCTCAAACAACGATTCAAAAAGCCAAAAGTAATTATTATAACAGCCATTTTATTGGCTTTAGTCACCTGGTTTGCACTTTGCCTGCCCAGGCCGCTGTTCAATTCTCCTACCTCTTACGTTATCGACGATGACGCGGGTCAGCTACTGGGCGCATCCATCGCAGCAGATGGGCAGTGGCGTTTCCCCTACAACGATAGCGTTCCCGAAAAGTTCAAGCAGTGCATCATCGCGTTCGAAGATAAGCGTTTCCTGCACCACCCCGGTTTCGACGCGCTGGCATTCGGCCGTGCCATCAGGCAAAACATACGTACCGGGAGGGTTACCAGCGGTGGCAGCACGCTCACCATGCAGGTAATGCGCCTGGCTACCCGGCATAAACGCACCATTTTCAATAAAATAGGCGAGATATTCATGGCCCTGCGACTGGAACTTGGCTACAGCAAAAACGAAATACTGGCCATGTATGCTAGCAACGCACCATTCGGCAGCAACGTCATCGGGTTGGATGCTGCGTCGTGGCGATATTTCGGTCGCGGGCCGGATAAGCTCTCCTGGGGCGAGATGGCCGCACTGGCCGTACTGCCCAACTCGCCATCATTGGTGCATCCCGGCAAAAACAGGCTTACCCTTTTAAAGAAACGCAACCTGCTATTGAACAGGCTTTATAAGCAAGGCATTATAGACAGCACCACCGCCAAACTTGCCGAGTTTGAGCCTGTGCCGGATAAACCCGTAGCCCTGCCGCAAGTAGCCCCCCATTTGTTGCAACGCTTCAAGGCCGATTCGCGCAGCCAACCGCTGGCAGATACCCGCATCACCACCACAATAAAAACAAACCTGCAGCAGCAGGTTGCCGGCATTATAGAACAGCACCACCAGGCTTTAAAAGGCAACGACATCAACAATATCGCGGCCATCGTTCTGGATGTGGAGACCGGCGCAACGCTGGCCTACGCGGGCAATATATCGCACCGCGACGACCCCGAAATGGAGAGCGACGTAGATGTCATCAACGCGCCACGTAGTCCCGGAAGCACGCTTAAGCCCTTGCTTTATGCTTCCATGCTGCACGATGGCCTCATCCTGCCCAACAGCCTGATACCCGATGTACCCACTCAAATATCAGGCTACCACCCCGAGAATTTCGACCTAAGCTACGATGGCGCAGTGCCCGCCGCTAATGCCCTCTCGCGCTCGCTCAACATACCGGCGGTAAAAATGCTGCAGCAATACAAGTACGAACGTTTTTACGATATGCTCAAAAAAGCCGGCGTTACCACCTTGAAGCAACCGGCCGACCACTACGGCCTCTCGCTAATATTAGGCGGCGGTGAAAATACCCTTTGGGAACTCGCCGGCATGTATGCCGATATGGCCCGCGTGGTAAACCATTACCAAAAATACCGCGGCAAGTACGATGCGGCCGATTACCACCCACCGGTTTATAAATTGCCTGTTAAAGAGGAACCCCAGCTCGAAAAAAACGGCTTGCTGGATGCCGGTTCGCTTTACTTTACGCTGCAAGCTATGGAAGAGGTGATGCGCCCCGGCGAGGAGATGCTTTGGCAGCAGTTCAGTTCCACGCAACGCATCGCCTGGAAAACGGGCACCAGCTTTGGTTTCCGCGATGGTTGGGCCATTGGCATTACGCCCAAGTACGTGGTAGGCGTTTGGGTGGGCAATACCGATGGCGAGGGTCGCCCGGGGCTAACGGGTATCAATACCGCTGCCCCTGCCCTGTTCGAGATATTCCGCCTGCTGCCTGCCACGCGCGATTGGTTTGCCATGCCCATGGGCGAGATGATAAAAATCAGCGTATGCAAGCAAAGTGGCTACCGCGCCGGGCAATACTGCAACGATACCGAGGAGCAATTGGTGCCAAAAACCGGCCTTAAAGCGGCGGCCTGCCCATGGCATAGGCTGGTTCACCTATCGCCCGACCAAAAATACCAGGTTACAGGTAATTGTGAAAGCCCGGAATCCATCGTAAACAAAAGCTGGTTTGTGCTGCCGCCCTCTATCGAATATTATTACAAGGCCAAAAATTACCAATACCATGTGCTGCCGCCCTTTAAGCCCGGCTGCGGGGATGCCGACTACGGCAACCCGATGGAATTGATTTACCCTAAAGAAAATGCTAAGATATATGTGCCGCTGGAAGCAGACGGTAAACGTGGTCGCGTGGTATTCAACGCCGCTCACCGGCAGCCGGGTATCAAGATATTCTGGCACCTGGATGATAAGTACGTGGGCGAAACAACCGCATTCCACCAGGTGGCACTAAATCCATCGGCTGGGAAGCATAAACTGACGCTGGTGGATGCGGCGGGTAATACCCTCAGCGCTTACTTTGAGGTATTGGATAAGAATAAAAAATAGAGGCGAATTGAATGAACACAAATTTTCCTTTCCGTAGAGACGCAATATTTTGCGTCTCCCGCAGGACTGGTGAACGATTTGCATGGTTGATTTGCATGACTGATTTGCATACGTCAGACGCAAAATATTGCGTCTCTACAGTTAAGGGTTTTTGCTTTTGTTAAATTTCGTTTAATTCGTGAAATTCGTGTCCATATGCTTGAACAATACGACCTGGGTAACCTGATGGTTTTGGATATTGAAACCGTACCGCAATACCCCACCTTTGCCGAAGTACCCGAACATTTCCAGGAACTATGGGATGCGAAAACGCAGTACCAACGAAAAGAAGCCACGCCCGAGGAGTTTTACGACCGTGCCGGTATCTGGGCGGAGTTCGGTAAGATTATTTGTATTTCCGTCGGGATTTTCCTGAACGGGAAGAAGGCCGGACTGCGCGTAAAATCTTTCGCCGGCCACGAGGAAAAAGAACTGCTGATGGATTTCAGTAAGATGCTGAGCAGCCAGCCGCCAAGCATTATCCTTTGCGCCCACAACGGCAAGGAATTCGATTTCCCGTACATCTGCCGCCGCATGCTCATCCATGGCGTACCCTTCCCGCCGCATTTGCAAATAGCCGGCAAAAAGCCCTGGGAAATAAACCACCTGGATACCATGGAGCTTTGGAAATTCGGCGATTTTAAAAACTACACCTCGCTAAACCTGCTTACCGCCATCTTCGATATCCCCACCTCTAAGGACGATATCGATGGCAGCCAGGTGGGCCATGTTTACTGGGTAGAAGACGACCTCCCCCGCATCTGCACCTATTGCCAAAAAGACGTTGTTGCGACCGCGCAGCTCATTAGGCGCTACCGCGGAGAGGCGCTGATAGCGGAAGATTGTATAACGATTGTAGGATGAAGCGCATCTCTATCAATACCATAAACTGTATTGTGCGGCTCTCCATACTGGCCATGCTATTTACGGCTTGCAACACGGGCGCGAAGCGTGGCAAGGATTTGTCTGACAAAGACATACAATACATCCGCAAACTCGGCCTGCTGAATAAGGACGAAAACATCATCCTGTTTGATGCGCAAGGCGCTACGATGTGGTACGGCATTAAACAAGGAGGCAGTTTCTTTAGCGATAAACGTGTAGCCGGCTATTGGGTGGCTCAGGACGAAAAGCAAAAAACAACGATAGATTACGCTTTTTATAAGGACATAGACAGCATCGCCCTCAAAGACCGCTCAACCGCCCTTACCTATGCATCTTACCTAACGGTTTACAAACACGGCGGTACACAGTTCCGGGCTTATATAGATGGCAACCGCCAAAAAATCAAAGACTTTTATAAGTGTGCGCTGGAGGAGTGGAAGAAGAACAGGGTACCATAACAAAGCAGGCAACTCTTTCATCCTCCTTCCATCAACCAATCCCTACTCCACCCCCTTCACCTTCATTTGCATGGTATAAATAGCTTTTGATGCCGTCATAAAAAGCACATCCCGCTTTTTACCGCCGAAGCAGATGTTGGCCGTCCAGGGTTCGGGCACGTCGATGTGGGCTATCTGTACGCCTTCGGGGTTGAAGATGGTAACGCCGTTGCCTGCCAGGTAAAGGTTGCCCAGGTTATCAAGCGTAATGCCATCGGCACCTTTGTTAATGAATAGCTTTCTGCCGCTCAGGGTGCCATCGTTGTTGATGTCGTACTTATAAATTTTACCGCCACCTATATCGGCTACGTATAAAAATTTGCCGTCGGGCGAGCCTACAATGCCGTTAGGCTGCTTTAAACTATCTTCAATCATTACCGCCTCGGTTTTGCCTTTGGGCAGGTAATACACCTTTTGGCCGTCCTGGTCGGGTTTGGTGCGGCTCCACCAGGGGCGTTGGTAGTATGGGTCGGTAAAGTAGATGTTGCCATTGGGGTGCACCCACAGGTCGTTCGGTCCGTTCAACAGTTTGCCCTTATAGTTATCCAGCAGTACCTTTTTCTTTTTGCCATGCTTTACCAACCATAGCTGATTATGCTCGTCGGCACAAACAATCAGGTTGCCCTTCGGGTCGAAGTACATGCCGTTGCCCCTGCCGGTGCTATCCATGTACACGAACAGTTGCCCATCGGTGGTGTATTCCCATATCTTGTTATTGGGCTGGTCGGTAAAAAAGATATTGCCTTTTTTATCCACGGCGGGGCCTTCTGTAAAGGCAAATATTTTGGATATCAATACAGGTTTGGCACCGGCATCAAACAAGGTATTCTCCTGCGCTAAGGCCGGATCAACCAATAAAAACAACACGACACTCAGCACCATTAAGGCGTTTTTCATCAATTTCATATACTTTAATTACTATCAGGAAATACCAATGGCGTTGCAAAACGACGCTCGAAATACAATCCAAAATCGCTCAGAGCTATACAAACCGGAGATTTGGTTACCCGCAGCCTCACTTTTTGCGTTTTAATGCCTTTGTCCAGGCGTATAAGCCTGTTGCCGCCAATACTGGTAGCCGTTGCTATTTGCTCCCATTTACCAGCGAGCCAGGCATCAACTGCTACTTCTTCAATCCGCTGCCCGAGTTTTATGTTTTCCCGTAAACGTATAACGCTGAATACCGTTGGTTTATGCATATCAATTACCAATTGCGGGTTGGTTACGTTATCGTCTGTAGCCCAATAGCTGTAACGGTCATTATCAAGCAAATTGGCTGCGCCAAACAGTTTTTTGCTGCTGGCCCGGGTATTGCTTGCGGAGAGCGTTGCCCCTTTTGCAAGGTTTACGGCGAATGTACGCTCCAGCAATTCGCCAAACGACTGTAACGCCGCCACATCATGGTTGTTTAATAAGCCTCGTTTATCGGGCGACAGGCCCAAATCCAGACTGGCGCCGCGGCCTACGCTTTGAAAGTACAGGTCCATTAATTTGTGCTCATCCTTCACCGAGTCGTCTTGCCTTGCATGGTAAAACCATCCCGGCCGCAGCGATACGTCGCATTCGGCAGGCATCCAGTATTTGCCGTCGCGGTGGCCCTCGGTGCCCTCATAATCTTTTACGTAGCCGTTGCCGGGGCGTTTGCCCTCATCAGGCGCATGCGGCGTATAGGTGGCCCAACTGGTAGCGCCGGCCTGGCCTTTCTCGTTGCCCACCCAGCGCACATCTGGGCCAACATCGCCAAAAATAGCGGCGTTGGGTTGCAGCATGCGGGTAATGCCCCAGGTTTCGTCCCAACCGTAATAGGTAGAACGGTCGATAGTGCGCACTTCTTTTGCGCCGCCATAATAGCCGTCGCCGCCGTTGGCACCATCGTGCCAGCTCATAAACAGCGGACCGTATCGGGTGTATAACTCTTTAAGTTGCTCGCGGTAAACGTTGGTCACGTATTCGGGCTTGCCGTACAGTGCGTTGTTGCGGTCCCAGGGCGAGCAGTACACGCCCATCTTCATGCCCAATTTATCGCAGGCGGCGCGGTACTCGGCCAGTATATCGCCCTTACCGTTTTTGTAGGGACTGTTAGAGATGTTGTAATCAGTGGTTTTAGTGGGCCATAAGCAAAAACCATCGTGGTGCTTGGCTACTACCACGATGCCTTTAAAGCCGCCGGCCTTTGCTGCGCCTACAATCTGCATGGCGCTGAATTGCGTTGGGTTTACTATCCCCGCACCTTCGTCGCCATAACCCCATTCTTTATCTTTATAGGTGGTTGGCCCGAAATGGATAATGCAATACATCCCGGTTTCCTGCCATTGCAATTGCCCTTTGGTTGGCAAGGGGCCATATGGTTTTGGGGGCGACTGGGAAAACGCTATTGCGGGTAGCAGCAGGAACAATAAAAGATATTTCATGCAGATGCGTATGATTGGTTTTGCTAAAGTAAATAAACCCGACGATTTTTCAGCGGGTAAATATTAAGCTATCTTTGCCGATTATTCATTTACATGTACTCAAAAGACCAGGCATCTCAATTAAAACAAGCCTTCTGGACGGCTTTCGGCCAATACATGGGGCCGGTACTTTCTGCCGATGGCCTGCGCGTCAATTGGATAAACTACAAAACAGGCGTTAAGCACATTTTTTTTAAGATGCAGGCTGATAATAAGCACGCCACCATAGCCATAGAGTTGAGCCATCCCGATATAGAACTGCAACAACTTTTCTTCGAGCAATTCGAAGGTTATAAAGCAATGTTGCACAATACTTTAGGTGAGGATTGGGAATGGCAGCTACACGTTGCAGACGACTATGGAAAAATCATCAGCCGCATTTACGCCGAACTGCGGCCGGTAAGCATTTTCCAAAAAGAAGATTGGCCAAATCTCATTTCGTTCTTTAAACCGCGCATCATAGCATTAGACGAATTTTGGAGCATGGCAAAACCCGCGTTCGAGGTTTAAAAGCAGCTTACAACAAATCGGTACAGATATCGTTGGCGCGCTTAAGCTGCTCCCTTAGCTTAGGGAGGGTTTTATCCGCAAGGGCGATTACGTTTTTATTGGGGTTGCCTGTTACGGTTTTATACAGCGCAATAGCATGTTCGTTATCTTCAACCATGGCCTGTATATATTGCTTATCAAACCCTGCTCCCGACTTTTTGGCGAGCTCGGCAATCATTAATGAATGTATTTGGGATAAGGTATCAGGCGTTTTGGAGGAATGGCTGGCGGCCAGCTTTTTCAAATCGTTAAGAGCAGTTTCGTGCGCTGTTACCGCGTCTTTGGCAAAATCTACTATCGCCGGGTTCTGCGATGTTTTTATGGCCTGTTGCGAAAGCTGAATGCCTGTGCTTAAACCCTCAACGCCCTCATTAATAAAATTCTGCGCATCGCCATCTAAAACGGTATCGTTGTAATTTTTGGCTCTGCGGTTTTCGTTGCAGGCCTGCAACGAAAAAAATACGATTGCTATAAAAGCTATGCCAGCCAGTTGTTTCATGGAGGGGGTATCTTAAGTTTATAATTGGTTTAACAAACTTAAGCTATTACTGTTTAATAAAGCAGGGTTTTATTTTACGGCAAGCAGATTATTTTACCTTTTAAGAAAGTCGGGAACGGAGCCGAAAACACGACACCAAAAAAAGCAGGCGATGATTCACGAGAAACCAACGCCTGCATAGGGAATATTTTTACGCCAAATTCCGCCCCGCATTCACAATACCGTACACGGTACGTATCACCAACTTGTTGTATATGCCGATGAGTTCTTCGTCCTGCGTGTTATTTAAACATTGCAGAGCGTAGTGTTGTACGATAACCAGCGGCAGTACGATTTTTTCGCGGATGGCGATTGAGCGGCGTTCTACCGGCGATTCTTCCATCAGCACGCCCATTCCTGTAAGTTCTAATAACAGGGACTTCGTCAGTTCGAACTCGTCTTTTAAGCCCTTCCAGAATTTACCGAATTTCTTGTCTTTCTCCAGGTATGCCGTTACGCGGAAGTCGGATTTCGACATCGACATCATGCAGTTATCCAGCATGGTTTTAAAGAAACCCGATTTTTGGTAAAGGGCCTTCACATCCTCCCAGCTACCGGCATCCTTCATGGTCTTAAGCGCGGTGCCCACCCCATAAAAACCGGGGATGCTTTGTTTAAGCTGACTCCATGAGGTTACGAAGCTGATGGCACGCAAGTCTTCCAGCTTTAGCTTGGCCGATGCATTGCGCTTGGTTGGGCGGCTGCTGATATTTATTTGCGACAGTAATTTCAAGGGACTGAACTTCTCCAAATATTCTACAAACAAAGGCTGCTCGCGCAGGGCCAGGAAACGCCCGTGGCTGGCTTCGGCCATTTGGGCTATCAGGGCCTTATCGCTTTTATCCAGGGTATCGTTAGGGTTTGGCTGCAATGCCGATGTTACTCCTGCGTTGATCAACTGCTCGGTATTGAACCTTGCGGTTTCTACCGAACCGTACTGCGAGCTTACGGTTTGGCCCTGTATGGTGAGTTCGATATGGTCGTTGGCAATTTCGGTACCCATAGATGCATAGAAGCGGTGCGTTTTGCCGCCGCCACGTGCCGGTGGGCCACCCCTGCCGTCAAAAAACGCCAGGTCGATATTGTGTTTGCGGGCGATGGCGGTAAGCTCTACCTTGGCTTTATAAATGCTCCAGTTGGCCATCAGGTAGCCGCCATCTTTGGTGCTATCGCTAAAACCAAGCATAATGCTTTGCTTGTTGCCGCGGCTTTGCAGGTGTTTTTTGTAGAAAGGATGCGTGTACAGCGTTTCCATCACATCGCCGGCGTGTATTAAGTCGTTCACGGTTTCAAACAGTGGCGCAAAATCAACCGTAAGTTTCTCTTTCTTCCAGCCGCTCCATAAAAAGAGGTCGATCAGCTGCAAAATATCAGATGCCTGCTGGCAGTTGCTGATGATGAAGCGCTGGCATCCTTTTACGCCGTTGCTCTCTTGTATCTGGCGCATCAGGCGGATGGTGTCCAATGTGTCGCGCGTCATATCGTCGGCATCGGTTGGGCAAACAAAATCGGCCTCTGTAAAGGGCAGGGTTTTCAATTTGGCGGCTTCGTCCATTTCGGCGTAGCCTTTGGGTACGCCGGTATATATCTTCTTGGTACCGTAGTCGAACACGCTGCGTAGCACGCGGCTATCCTGGCGTATGTCAAGCGTGGCGAAGTACGAACCGAACAGCTGTACCTTTTGTATCAGGTCCTCCACGATATCTACGAACAGGTTATCGTGACTGGTAACCAGCGTTTCGCGCATAGATTTAAGGATATCGAGCATTTCGGGCTGCAAATCCTTAGGGTTCTCGGGCGTGCTGAAAGCGTTATCGTACAGCAGTTTTTCCAGTTTTACCAGGTTATCGCCAAAACCGCGGAAGGTAATGCGGCGTTTCAGCACCCTGAAATCGCGGTAGTACGAGCGGAAGATATGCTTGCGCAATAATATGGCCACCTGGCGGGTGGTTTCGGTAGTAACATTGGGGTTGCCGTCGCGGTCGCCGCCGGGCCAGAAGCCCAGCTCCAGCACCTGGTGTGCGCTATCCAAATCAAACTCTTCGTGCATTTTTGATTGAATGCCCGAGAGAGCATTATAAAACACGTTCTCTAAAAACCAAACCAGACTAACCGCCTCATCTACCGGCGTTGGAGAGGTTTTGTTGAAGAACGGCGTTTTGCCCAGTTGCTGCAATAAAGCATCAATGCTGGGGATATCATTGGTCTTAAGGGCCTCTATCAGGTCCGTCATAATGCCGAGCACCGTGCCGGGGTAAAACTGGGTGGGATGCGCGGTAAGCACCAAACGCAGCGAGAAATCCTTAAGCTGCTTGCTGAAGCTGTCGCGCGCCTCATCGCTGAGCGAGGCCTGGTACACCATGCTTTGCAGGGTGCCGGTATCATCAGAACGGCCAACCTTGCCGAACGAGGAGTCTTCGATGGCATCGAATAAAACCACCTGCCGCTCGATATATTGTATAAACCGGAACAAACGGTTCAACTGCTCGCGGTGGTCGATATCCGGTACGTATTTTTTGAAGAAAGATTCGATAACCTCGCTGGGCGATAATTGCTCTACCGCCCCCTTATCGCAATGCGAACTGAAGAAAGGCAGCAGGATGCCGGTATCCTTAACCTGGTAAAAGGGCAGCGTTTGAAACAAGCTGTTATACAGCTCGAAACGTTTTACAACTTCGTGGTTAAATGTTGTTTCTCTTTGGCTGAGCCTTTGCGTTGATGGCATACTAATACAGGTTTGGCAAATTTATTATCATACCCGTTGCGGGTATTTTGGCGTGAATTTAAGTATCTAAAATTAATTTATGCTAAAATCTGAATAATTAATAAAAAATAATCCCTTTTAATGCAATTATGGTTATTGCGATTAGGGCCCGTAATATTTGTTTAAATTTGCGGGGCGCATGATTATCCCGCTGACTACCTTGATGAAAAACCATGAACGAGAGATAAAGAGCTTTTTTTACAGCCAGTATTTTTCTGATGGGTTGCGTATTTCTACGGGTATATTGCTGCCCTCGCTCGTGGCCATGCAGTTCGGCCATTTCGATCTGGGCCTCACCATGAGCCTCGGTGCCCTGTGTATCTGTGCCATCGATAGTCCGGGCCCGGTGCAGCATAAACGCAACGCCATGGGCGTAGGCAACGGATTGTTGTTAGCGATATCGATGATTACCGGTTACGCCCGTCTCAATCCCTACACCCTCGGGCTGGAAATTACCGCCTTTTCATTCCTTTTCAGCATGCTGGTGGTTTACGGTAACCGCGCGGCATCGGTAGGTACCTCTGCCCTGCTGGTGATGATATTTATGATGGATAAGGAAGTACCGCCACCGGAACTCCCCATGTTCTGCGCCACTATTTTGGCGGGCGGCGTGTGGTACATGCTGTTCAGCCTGGTATTTTTCGGCATACGGCCCTACCGGGCGGCGCAACAAACCCTTGGCGAGAACGTAGCCGACGTGGCCCGTTTCCTGCGCCTGAAGGCCGATTTTTATCGCGTGGAAACAGATATTGACGATAATTACCGGCGATTGGTATTGCAGCAGATATCCGTAAGCAACCACCAGGACGCCGTGCGCGAGATGTTGTTCAAAAGCCGGTTGATGGTGAAAGAATCTACCGGCGCCAGCAGGATACTAGTGCTTACGTTCATCGATCTGGTGGACATGTTCGAACAGATAATGGCTACGCACTACGATTACCGCCAGATTCGTGAGAAATTCGGGCACACGGGCGTATTGGCCGAGATTGCCGATTTCCTGAACAGCGTAGCCGACGATCTGGATAACATCGGCTATGCCGTATTGGCCAACACCCGCCCCGAGAAACTCAACCACCTTAACCATAAGCTGGAACTGCTGAAACAGAAGATAGACGAGGTGGGTGCCGACGACAAGGAAACCAGCAACCTGGTGCTGAAGAAGATACTCATTAACCTGCGCGATGTAAGCAAGAGCATCAGCAACATATATAAGTATTACCACTCCAAGGCATCGGATATGTTATTGAACGATACCCGCGACGTAGAGTACTCCAAATTTGTAACCCACCAGGATTTTGCCCCGCACATTTTTTGGGATAACATCAGCCTCGATTCCGCCACGTTTAAACATGCTTTGAGGGTATCGCTGGTTTGTTTGGTAGGTTATATTACGGCTAAAAATGTGTCGCTGGGCGGGCACAGTTATTGGGTGCTGCTTACCATTATCGTGATACTGAAACCGGGCTTCAGCCTATCCAAGCAGCGCAATTACCAAAGGCTCATCGGTACTATTGCCGGCGGTGCCATCGGTATCGTGATACTCAACTTCATCCCTAATAACACCACGCAATTTATCATCCTGGTGGTGTTGATGATAGGCACTTATAGCTTTCTGCGGCTCAATTACGTAGTGAGCGTTATTTTCATGACGCCCTACGTGCTCATCCTCTTCAAATTCCTGGGCCTCTCAAATGTGGCAGGCGAACGCATCATCGATACGCTCATTGGCAGCGCCATCGCCTTTATTGCCAGCTACGTTATCTTCCCAACCTGGGAATTCGAGACGATACAAACCGATTTGAAGAACGTAATTACGGCGAACATCAACTATCTTAAAAAGGTGCTCGAGAGCCTGTCGGGCAAGCCTGTGCTGGTTACCGATTACAAGCTGGCGCGTAAGGATGTCTTCGTAAACTCGGCCAACTTATCGGCCACATTCGAGCGCATGACCTCCGAGCCTAAGAGTAAGCAGCGCAACATCAAGGATATACATAAATTTGTGGTACTGAACCATATCCTGGCATCGTACACGGCTAATATAGCTTCATCACTCATTAAAACCGGCCCGCAGCAACCCCATGCCGATTTGCTTAAGCTGGTGAAACGCAGCATAGCGGTACTAAAAGAAACTAACAAAAAAATCAGCGGCGAAGCTATACCGCCGCCTGTACCCAAACCTGCAGAAGCTACCAAAACTGCAGAAGTCCCTCCTGCCCCGCTTTCGGTAGAAGATGTGCTGATGAAAGAGCAATTGGGCTTCATCAGTAAAATAACGGTAGATATAGCCAAGGTTACCGAGAGCATCTTGCGGTAAAGCAAACGGCTTTGCTTTGAGGCAGCTATGTGCTGCGTGGCGATTCGACTCACCCCCGCCCCCTCTCTGCTGCGCAAAGAAGGGGAGACATTGGGGCTATGTTTTCCCTTTTATCTTCACCCTCTTTGCGTAGCAGAGAGGGTCGACGCCCGCGCATGCGGGCCGTCGGGGTGAGTCAAATATGCAAGCGAAAGGACACAGTTTATTCATTAGCTCAATAGGCTATTACGCTCTCAGGAAGGGAACGGAAAACCTAAAAGCTTCCCTGGAGGTAAAAGCTCGATGCTTTGCTTTGCACTATCATTTTCTTAATGCTTGCAAACTAAATAATGCAACATGATAACCATTATGCCACCATACTGCAACAATAGCAATTATGAGTTCGGTCACTATTCATCATCAAACAAATAATTACCTTTGCCGCACAATATGAAATTCATTTATCAAACTTGGTGGAAAGTGATAGCAGTACTGCTGGTATTATCTACGTTTGTTACCGGGTTGCTGTTCAAAGTGCCCCGTTTGCCCATTATTCATGAGACTATCCGCAACCTGTACTTCCACGTACCTATGTGGATGGGGATGCTTACGGTGTTCGTGGTATCGGTGTATTACAGCATTAAATACCTGGCCACGGGGAAAGAAGAATACGATATTGCAGCCGTAGAGTGCGTAAACACCGGCCTTGTTTTTTACACCATGGGCCTGCTTACCGGCATGCTTTGGGCCAAATATACCTGGGGCGAATTCTGGAGCGGCGACTCTAAGCAAAACAGCGCGGCCATTGCTTTTTTATTGTATTGTGCTTACCTGGTGCTGCGCAACTCGATGGATGAGGAGCAGAAACGCGCCAAAATATCGGCCATCTACAACATCTTCGCTTTCCCGGTGATGATTGTGCTGATATTCGTGCTGCCCCGAATGACAGCCTCTTTGCACCCCGGCAGCGGCGGCAACCCCGCTTTTGGCAAGTACGATTTGGATAACGGCATGAAGCTGGCCTTTTACCCCGCCATGCTGGGCTGGAGCTTTATTGCCCTTTGGATTGCCACCCTGCGCTACCGCATGCGCTTAATAGAATATAAAAAGAATGCTATTGATTGATATGAAGAAACTTACATTGTTAATGCTTTTGTTATGCAGTATTTCTGTTGCCATGGCACAGCCCGGACAAGACGTTGAAATGGCCGACGCCTTGCGCAGCTCGGGTAAAATTTATGTAGTGATCCTAACCATCTGCATTATTTTTGCAGGCCTGGCCATTTTCTTGTTCAGTATGGACCGCCGGCTGAAAAAATTAGAGAAGGAAAATTAAACCAATACCCCCTTTGGCTGTTTAAACTTTAATGTTGAATTTCTTTACATTTTAAACAGAATAGCATCACTCATAAATTTGCATTATTCGCAAAAAAAGAACCAACTTTGCACAGTTTTTTGAGAGATTAATTTTTTACCAATCCTAAATTATGAATATTAATAATCCGACTGCAAATCAGGATACGCACTTCTTTGGTGACGTATGCAAGAATTTCGATTTTGCAGCACAGTTTACCCAGCATGATGCCGGTTTGCTCGACCAGATAAAATCGTGTAACAGCGTTTACCGTTTCCGTTTCCCTATCCGCCGCGGCAATGGCTTCGAGGTAATAGATGCCTGGCGTGTAGAACACTCGCACCACCAAAGCCCAACCAAAGGCGGTATACGCTACAGCGAAATGGTGAACGAGGACGAGGTGATGGCTTTGGCCGCTTTGATGACTTACAAATGCGCCATCGTAAATGTACCTTTTGGCGGAGCTAAAGGCGGCATCAAAATAAACCCCAAGAGTTACACCGTAAGCGAGCTGGAAAACATTACCCGCCGCTACACCGTAGAGCTGATTAAAAAGAACTTTATAGGCCCAAGCATTGACGTCCCTGCACCAGATTACGGTAGCGGCGAACGCGAAATGAGCTGGATAGCCGATACCTACGCAACCATGAACCCCGGTCAGCTGGATGCTATGGGTGCTGTAACAGGTAAACCTATTGCCCTGCACGGCATTGCAGGCAGGCGCGAAGCTACCGGCCGCGGCGTGGCTATTGCCATACGCGAGTGCGTTGGCGTTGCCGAGGATATGCAGAAGATAGGCCTTACAACCGGCCTTAGCGGCAAAAAAATCATCGTACAGGGCCTTGGTAACGTAGGTTACTATTCGGCTAAGTTCTTGTCGGAGTTCGGCGCCTTGATTGTTGGTCTTTGCGAGTTCGAGGGTGCTATCTACAACGAAGATGGTTTGGATGTGGAGGCTGTTTTCCAGCACCGCAAATCAACCGGCTCTATATTAGGTTACGCCGGTGCCAAACAGGAGTTCAAGAACACCATGGATGGCATGGAGCAGCCATGCGATATTTTGGTACCCGCCGCTTTAGAAAACCAGATAACCACGCAGAACGTAGGCAATATCAAAGCAAAAATTATTGCCGAAGGTGCCAACGGACCGACCTCGCCAGAGGCAGAAGCAGCGTTCTACGCAAACGGCGGCATCATTATCCCCGATATGTATGCCAACGCAGGCGGTGTAACGGTATCGTACTTCGAGTGGTTGAAAAACCTAAGTCACGTAGCTTTCGGCCGTATGAACCGCAGGTTCGAAGAAACCGCCAACCTTAACCTGGTAAATATGGTAGAAGGCATCACCGGCACAGCTTTAACGCCTATGCAGCGCTCCACCATCATCAAAGGCGCATCGGAACTTGAACTGGTAAACTCGGGCCTGGAAGATACCATGATACGCTCTTACCACGAGATACGCGAGATATACAAGAACAACCCCAAAATAGGCACCCTGCGCAACGCAGCTATGGTAGGCGCTATCAACAAAATAGCGGTATCGTACCAAAACCTTGGCGTGTGGCCGTGATATTGTTGTTTTAAAGTTTTAAAGTTGAAAGGTTGGAATGTTAAAGGCATTCCAACCTTTTTAATTGTTGTAAAGTTTAAAGGTTGGAATGTTACATACATTCCAACCTTTTTTGTTTTTGCCTATAAACACTCCAGTCCTACAACCTTTCAACTTTAAAACCTTTCAACCTTACAACATTTCAACTTTCCAACATTTCAACACCCCTCTCCGCAACGGCGCTCTTTTTATGAGCCAAGGATTGAATAATAAATAATATAAGTACATTGATCCGATGAAACGAAACAGCGATTTTAAGAGGCGCGCCAAGCTAAGGGTGGCAAAAAGTCTGGCCAAAAGTAAGCTCGGATGGAAAAAGGAGTTTTTACGTGGCGTTTTGACGCTGGGCGGTTTATTTATCGTTTTTGGGTATCCTATATGGCAATTCCAATCAACGCTTGTGCCTTTATCCATCCCCTTAATTTGCGGCACAGTATTCGGGCTTGGTGTTGCTGCCTTCGTTTTGAAAAAGTATGCAACCATTTGGCTGCTTTCCGTCCCCATCATCATCGCCTCGGGTTTCCTGTTCTGCTCGTTCCTGTTTTTTATAAATGCCGTTTTTGCCGATAGCAAAATAGTAGACATTAAGTTGCCGATGACAGAAAGGTACCGGGGGAGCAAACGTTATAAAGGGGTGGTTATTCGGTTCGACGGCATCAGCAAATCATTAAACGTAACGGGAACCGATGACGTTTTATTCGATGGCGCTCATTATGTAATACTTAAGGCAAAAAAAGGTGCATTGGGGTATTATATCATCAAGGATGAAGAATTAACCTATTGAGAACGGTAAATTGTTGGAAGGTTTTAAAGTTGAAAGGTTGGAATGTTAAAGAAACTCCAACCTTTTTTTGCCGATAAATATTCCAATCCTACAACCTTCAAACTTTAAAACATTTCCCCAAAAATATCGATACCTTAATCGGATGGAAGATAACTCGCAGTTGAGCCCTAGACTAAGCCAGCCCGAACCCTATAGGAAAGAGTTTATGTGGACGCTGCACAGCAAGCTTGGCTGCTGGTCGTGCCTGGTGAAGGTGCCTGTAATATTGGTAGCGGGCTACTACACCTTCTTTTATCCACTGATAGAATATGACCGCACCTTCGTGGAATGGCAGAAACCTGTTACCGCCGGATGCATCTTCGGCTTATTAGCCGCCGCGCTGCTGGCGAAGCGGATCAAACGGCCGCTGGGTTTCCTTGGTGTGGCTTTTGTTGCCGCCTTCATGTTCTGTTCCGTATTGTTCATGCTGAACGACGCATTTTCCTACGGGAAGAAAGTGGATTATAAACTGACCATCATCAATAAATATTCCCGTTACCTTAAAACAGGCCCGCATGCCGCAGTCAAATTCCGCAACAAGCAGCTATCTATCAGTGCTGCAAGCGAAGAGGCATTGAAGCAAGCATCGTACGCGGTGATTACGGTTGATAAAGGGCTTTTCGGTTACGATATCATCCGGGGCGAAAGGTTGGTGAAAGAGTAATACCCATATTTGCAAATATTATTAAAGCACCTTGATAATGCTGAACCGCTTATTTTTTTTATGTTTCCTGTTTATCTTTCCTGTTGCTTGTGTGCAATTAGATAAAGAGCGGTCGGCCAAACCAGAAAAAGAAAGTTCAAAGCCCTATTTGTCTAACCATAAACTTGACCTCAATTCCAATTTAGATACTATAGTTAGTAAAAATGAGGTTTTTGTGGATGGCCTACATTTTACACTTGTTAGCACAAGTCTTAAGACCTACCTATTGAGGGGAAAGGATGACACTATTTTTAAGGTGGCCGAAAATGCACCAATTGTCGATCCCAGAGACGTTAATGGCGATGGATATGAGGATTTAAAAATTGGCTTCACAAGCGATGCCCCGGGTTCGGAGAATTTGTGGCTGTATATTAAGGATAAAAAAACATATAAAAAGGTAATTCATTTTGGTGACTTTCATACCGCAGAGCGCATACCCAAAACCAATTATTACTATTCTTTTGATGCTAAACCGCCTTGTGTAAGTAAGCTTAATCCGAGCGATTCATCACACGCTAAAAGCGAAAAATCCGCAACATATTACACTGGAGAGAATTTAACCAGCGAACTGTTTTATATTAAAAATTTCGAAGCAATAAAAATTGGGAGCCTTAAACAATATATTTGCGATGCAGACGAAATAAAAGGTGTACACATCTACCGGTTTAAAAATGGAAAGGATATTAAATATGCCCAATTCCCGGTTCAAATTCTTGGAAGATATAAGTTTCATGGTTATTTTTTCTTTGAAAAATATTGGACGAAAAATTATAAGTTGTTCTTATGAAGGCGCATGTGCCTTACTCAGCCTTATTTAACCTTAATGAATGTTAACAGATGGGGCCGGTTGCTTTCGGGCGAATTACTTTTACCTTAAGCAACCAAAATCATGAAAAAGAAACTTTATATCGTATTATTTTTAACTACTGTTTTACTAACCGGCATTATTGTGCTGCAGGTTTACTGGAGTTTCACCGCCTATAAACTCAATAAAGAAAAGTTCGACGGCGACATCAACATCGCCATGCAGCGCGCGCTGGATAGCTGTAAAAAAGACTACTTCGACTCCATAAGGGTGGTAATGGTGAAACGGCTTTCGGCACCTGACATCAAAATAAAATTCGACACACTACGGGATGCAGATACCGCCCATTTGGTGATGTTGATTTCCGTCGCCAATAAGTACAGTAATTTTGGCGATAAGCCCTACAATACCACTATACCGGATTATAACTTTTATAAAAAACGGCTAAGTGCCGGCGCAAGCATTCCGGAGGTGCTTACAGAGATTTCTTTTTATCAGCCAATGTTGATGGAAAAATTGATAACGCTTTTTGGGATGGAGGATACTATGGGGAATTTTCTTGACGAAATAGCCTACCATAAAGCGCATCCCGGCAGAAGTATTAATACACTGAATAAACGCTTAGATGCAATTAGATCATTACCGGACAAAGGCACCTATGAGATACCGCCAAATTACCGGAAGGCCGATAGCATAAAGCTTTCTAAATACTTTAGGGAAACAATGCGGCAAATGCATCCCAAAATGCACCCCAGCGATAAATTTAGTTTAAAGATATCAGACAAACCGATACCCGCAGATAGTTTGGACCCGCACAAAATAAAACAGCTGCAATACAGCGAAACAGAACAGTTTACTTACAAATACCACGGCTTTTTATTCCTGCAGCATATGGATAAAAATGCCTTATATGTAAGAGCTGTGTTTGAAAAAGCCCAGTTTGGTATCCTCAGCGAAATGATTGTGATCCTCGGGTTATCTGGTTTTCTGATTGTATTTACCAAATTTTGCCTTTTCTACATCATCCGCACCATCATTCAACAAAAAAAGCTGACCGAGTTGAAAGATGATTTTATTAACAATATGACGCACGAACTGAAAACCCCTATTGCTACGATTACTGTAGCTATAGAAGGCTTACAGAAGTTCAATGGCTTGAACGACCCGGAGAAAACGCAACGCTACCTGCAAACTTCGCGCAATGAATTAAGCCGGCTCGACGGGCTGGTAACCAAAGTGCTGAATGTTGCCGCATTTGAGCGCAAAAAGGTGGTATTGGTAAAGGAGAGAATAGCGATTGACGAACTAATGAATGAGCTGATACAAGCCGAAAAGCAAAAAACAGCCAAGGAAGTAAACATTACTTACATCAATCGCGATGGTATTACCGAAATAGAGGCGGATAAAATGCATTTACGCAACGTAATGCTCAACCTGGTAGATAACGCTATTAAATATGCAACCGAGCCGGTGGATATTAAAATAGACCTAACAAAACAGCATAAATACGCCGTGTTTTCGATAAAAGACAATGGCATGGGCATACCGGCAAAGCATATTAAATACATTTTTGATAAATTCCATCGCGTACCTGCGGGAAATGTACACAACGTAAAAGGTACCGGACTGGGGCTCAATTATGTTAAATACATGGTAGAGGCCCATGGAGGCAAGATATCGGTTAACAGCAAGGTGAACAAAGGAAGCGAGTTCACCGTAACCATCCCTATCAAAAATGGATAAAATAAAGGTACTACTGGCCGAAGACGAATTGGCGCTGGCGCATATCGTGCGCGAAAGTTTGGAAGAAGCCGGCTTTGAAGTGGTGTTATGCGCTAACGGCGAAGCGGCACTACTGAAATACAGCGAACACAAGCCCGATATTTTAGCGCTGGATGTAATGATGCCCAAAATGGATGGCTTTGAGCTGGCCCGCAAAATACGCGAGGCGGATAAAATAACGCCCATCATTTTCCTTACGGCCAAATCGCAGCCTAAGGATGTGGTTGCCGGTTTCGAAAGCGGTGCAAACGACTATTTAAAAAAGCCATTTAGTGTGGAAGAGCTCATCGTGCGGATACGGGTGCTGTTGAGCGCAAACCGCCTGCTGGTGCGCCAACCGGCCGATAAACAAGTTAAAGAGCTGTATCAAATAAGCAACCTGCAATTTAACCCCGCCAAAAACACTCTGCAGCAAGGCATCAATACCTGGCAGCTCACCGCCCGCGAAAGCGATATTTTAAAATTATTGTGCAAAAACCAACACGAAGTGCTACCCCGCAAAACCTTGTTAGACACCGTTTGGGGGGATGATAGCTTTTTCAACGCCCGCAGCCTGGATGTTTTTATAACCAAACTGCGCCGCCATTTAGCCGCTGACCCAAATATCCAAATCATCAACATCCGCGGAGTGGGGTATAAATTGGTGTGGTAGAGGATTTGTTGTAAAGTTTGAAAGTTGAAAGGTTGCAATGTTGTTGTAAAGTTTGAAAGTTGAAAGGTTGTAATGTTCGTGGAACTCCAAACTCTCGCTGGTGATAACCTTACAACTTTCCAACCTTCCAACTTTTCAACGTTCCTACCCGTTCGCAATAAACGGCGCTTTCCGCACAAACTCAGGGCTGCTTAACTGCCCAATCATCCATTTGCCCAGGCTTGATGCGCTGATATGATCGCCGGGGCAATCCTGCAGGCTGGTAATAACATTCGGCAGATCATCTGTTTGCTGTATCAGGGGCAGGCGCACCAGCGTCCAATCGAGTTTGCTGGTGGTCAGCACTTCGTACTCTACCTGTTTGTCGGCGGTTGTTTTGGGATAATTTTGGTACATCCATTGAGTACCGAACTTGGTTTTGGGGCCTTTGTTGTCGAAGGGCGTATCCACATTGAGCCCTGTGGTACTGATGTACCGCTTTATGCCCAGCTCATCCATCGCTTTTAAGATTTTGGCGCTCACATCGCTGAATACCGGCGGCTCGCCAGTGGGCTGGCCAACGGTGCTGATTACGGCAGTGCAGCCTGCAAACAGGTTGAGCAAAACGTTGTAGTCCCGCGCATCGCCTTTAATGATTTCGACAAGCGGATTATCGGTATGCGCCGATTCAGATGTATGTTGGAGGAGTTTGATGAATATGCTCTGAGCAAGTAATTGTTTAACAAGGTATTTACCGGCCTTACCGGTGCCGCCTATAACGGCGACTTTTTTATGTGGTTGCATATTGTTCTTTATAAAAATGAAAAAAGGAAATGAGTGTTATGCCGGGTGGGCATAAAAGGGCACGGCCGTTAAAGGCTATGCAAATGGATGGGATATTTTATAAAGAGATTTTAATAAGCCAAAGATAGACACGATTTCGGGATTTAAGGATTAATCAGGATTTAGAATCAAAATTTTCCGATTTCTTTAAAAAATCAAAGAAATTTGAGGGAATTTGAAGAAATTCTCAACGTTTCAACCTTCAAACTGTCCAACTTTTCAACCTCTCCCTAATCCCGCCATAAATACGGGAACAGCAGCAACGAGGTGGCTATAACGATTACGTTAATGGCCGCCAGTACGCCGATGTTGCCCAGGCTGAGGCCCCTATCCAGCCCGTCCATAGCGGCTTTGCTTATTTTGATGAGGATGAGTATAACGGGTATGATAACCGGGAAACTCAATATCGCCATCAGCGTACCGTTGTTGCCGGCTTTGGAGGCAATCGCCGATATCATGGTGAACACGGTGGAAAAACTGATACTGCCCATCAATACCGCAAGGAAGTAAAACAGCAAGTCGGCAACGGTATTGGTGAAAAACAGCATATAAACCACCAAGGCAAGCACGCTCAGCAGGCCCATCAGCAAGATGTTATAGATGGTTTTAGAAAGGATAATGGCTTGCGGATGAGCAATGGTGTAATAGTATAACAACCGTGCTTTGCTCTCCTGCATAAAACTTTTAGCAATGGCATTTACCGATGCAAACAGCATAATTATCCAAAACAGGATGTTCCAAACGATGGGGTAACCACTGCTGTTTTTAAAACCCGGGTTAAGGTTGAACGATATATAGCAAATAAACACCGTAGATACGATATACAACAGCACGCCATTGAAGGCATATTTGGAGCGCCATTCTAGTATAATCTCTTTTTTAAGCAGGTTGACGGTTTGGTTAAAAAGACTCATCGCCACAAATATACTAATTATTGCGCCTATGGTTTAGCGGTGAGTTGTTGCAAAGCCATGCCGTATGAACCCATCGCTACAGGCAATCAATTTTCTGGCAGCATATTGACAAATACCTATTTGTTTGCTCACATAAAGCTGTATATTTGCAACCCGGTAAAAAAACACCGGAACCACTACCACGACTCGGTAGCTCAGCTGGTAGAGCAAATGACTCTTAATCATTGGGTCGAGAGTTCGAATCTCTCCCGGGTCACCTTAGACCGCAAAGCAGATTTAACACCTGTTTTGCGGTCTTTTTTTTGCTCAAAAACAGCCTTTACACTATCAAAAACGCAGATTGCATCATTTACAAAAAGAGTTCGATGTTGTTCTCCATCAAAAGTGAGTTTTTGAGTAGACTGCTTTATCGGCGTATCGCCATTGGCGTAGCGCAATTTGACTGTGATGCATCCTGTAAGATAGCCCTTGTGCCGAAGCCGGAAACCTAACTCTTCAGTCAACCTTACCACACATGCATGCATCATTTCTATATCTATCGTATCCTGTTCAAACGTGTGCTCTATCGTCAGGCTTTTCTCTTCCATCTGTTCAAGTACCGGGCTGTCATCGACCCCATTTGCATGGCGTGAGATTTCAAGGCCTTCTTTCCCAAACATGTTCTCCATATAAGGTAGCGGCATTGCCGCCAGGTCACGTATGGTGCGTACACCCATTTTCCAGAGCAATCTTGCGGTCTCACCGCTGACCATTGGCAATTCTGTAACAGGCGTCGGTGCCAGAAAAGTTCGCTCATACCCGTAAATTACTTCAGCTTCACCGTTTGGCCTGGCATCGTTTGTTGCGATCCGACTGACAGTTTTATTGGATGCAAGGCCGAACGATACAGGCAATCCGGTCTCCTTAATTACATATTCCCGAAGTTCACCGCTGTACTTCATACAGCCGAAATGTTTATCCATACCAGACAGGTCCGCATAAAACCTTTCTAGGCTTGCTTTTTCCAGTTTTGGTACTTTTTCCTCAATGATCTCCTTAACCATATCCGAGTATTGATTATAGCTTTCATAATCCCCCCTGATCAATACCAGTTGCGGACAGGTCCGTTTGGCCAGCTTGATCGGCATTGCCTTATCTACACGAAAGTCCCTGGCTTTGGCATTGCATGACATGATAATTCCACGGTCGCCAGTGCCGCTGGAACAGGAAGATCTGGCGTTCCAGCTCCTTCACTATAGCGACAATAAAATAACCGATACGAACTTAAGTATAAGCGAATTTTATGAAAGACATTTATGAAATTGAAGAGCATGAGGGGTATGAGATGATCACTTGTGCTAAACGTAAATTACAGATACAGGTAATTCATACCGAACGTGTTGCCGAGAATCTTCCCGACGATGCAAGTATTGCCTTTGCTACCGTGTTTCCGGGAGTAAAACCGCTTGGTAATAAACTGGATATAGAAGTTTTAACGGCTTTTTGTATCATCGAACCTGAACTGATTGATTTTGAACCATACTTTGTGCATCCGGTATCGATTATGAATGCTATCCATGACTACTTCGGCCGGATATTCAAATGCGCATTTGACAAGATTGAGTTTTCGCCGGCTTATCAGCGCAGCTTTATTGATACCATGTCGTTGGAACCGGAGAAAATGAGTTTTGAATTACGGGGTTACATGAGCCGTGGTATTTCTGAAGAACTATTGGATTTCTTCCAATGGAAAGAAAAGCATTTGCAACCGCTATTGAATTAGCCCACGATGCCAAAACAACTTCGGATGGCCGGAATAAGGTAATGAAATCTTCCGTCAGCCTTAGTAGGCAAATGCTTGATATCCGATTAGGGCTAAGCGATAACCTGCCGACGATTATCAAAACGGTTGAGTAACAAACCTTTCTCTTTCGTAAATATGCCAAAGTCAATTGGTGCGGGATCCAGGTCAGATCATTATAAACGGGCCGAACAAAGTAAAAGACGCCCTCATTCCGTTGCAGGTACCGCTCCATAGAGCGAAACAATTTCCCCTGTGCTGAAAGACCCCGGTTCAGTTCCTTCAATTGCGGGTATAAATTCTGGTCGATCTGACCGTCATTGCAATGTGCAATAAAATGCCCTTTGTCATAACCTATATATTCCGGCTGATCCTTGAACGCTCCTAAAAATTGCTGCATCCTTTTGCTATCACGCTCTTTTGTCCCCGCAGATGACCGCCCATAAACGAATACTACCCGCGCCGCACGGGAATAGATGTCAGTACTTTCGTAATCCTCCGTGCAATCAAAAAATAACGTATACAATCGACGGGCTGCATCGTTAAAATGCCGCACCTCCGCGTCATCAAACTCGTCCTCGTACGCTGCTGTTAATGCATTACGGAGTTCCTTCTCCAAAAAAGCCACACAACTCTCGTAATCTCCATCCGGGATATCCCCGAACAATTTGTAATAAGCGATCATGCCCTTAAATTAATATTTTTATATTTAAACTCCTGAAATCCTATGGCCAAATCGTTTGAGTCAAATCTTGTTATCCTTTTAGAAACGCACATTGCGCATGAAAGCCCTTTGGTGATTACCTGGAAGTGCGTACACTGTGGCGGACAGCATAACGGCAATTTGCTAAAAAAAGTAAAATCAATTGCGCTGGTTGAAGGAGACATCAGCCTGTTGGACGGAGAAAAAAAAACATTCGCGCTTATTCATATTTCCAAAAATAAAAATCCAAAAACAGACCTCTCAGATAGTTACCAGCAGCAAGGCATTATTTACATCCAGGTAAACCCATCAGGTCAGCTTGAACTTCCTCTGTTCGTCAATACCTGCCTTAATCCGAAGTGCAAAAAATGTAGCAATTTTTTACAGGATAAATCTATGCTCATTATCAATTCGGAATGCTGGAAATGCAACAGTCCAATGAAAATCGCCATGCTTGATGGCCATTGTTATCATCCCGGACCGGAGGCTTTTACGCCCGGTGAACTGGACTTCGCCCGTGACCAAGGGGTAATCATCCAAAGCAACTTCAGCTCCGTTCGCAGGGAATCCTATCTGTCTAATACTTGCCCCGCATGTGGTAAGCTGACCGGGGAACATTATTTGTTTACCGGGCATTACAGCCCGGCGATATGTGGACATTATACCTACACCAGCTACCCGATGGGTTATTACTGTGAACACTGCATATATGAGCAATAAAAAACAGCACGCTAAAGACAAATTCCCTGAAGAACTTATACGGGAATGGGAGAACTCCGCCGGGGTAAATTTTGCGGTGGCATTAGCCAGATTGACGGGCTGGCTGTTACATGTAGATTGGTGGACGCCAAGGCATGGCGCTGCCATTAACGACCGGAAAAACTCTCTGATTTACTCGCCAGACACATTATGATCAACTATAAAAAATCAACTAATAATGCATTAGAACCTGTCTAAATTTGATTTGTTAAAAATGTTACGATGATTTGGCGGTCAAAATTAGAGGATTGCAGCAGATTTTATTGCAAAAAACGGTGTATCATTAAACCTAAGAAGCTTGTAAATGCCTTATAACATCTTCAAATTACTGTTTTTAGACAGCTTCTTAGGACGCTGGATTAAATTTAAGTAAAATTCTTTATAAGTTATAGGCCTTCATAAGCGCTAATGCTCATTGTTTTAATATTTAAAATAGCCGGTGACAGATCAGGGCAAGTAACCGTCAATTTAATATCACCCACACCATGAGTGCTTCTTATAATAACCAAAGCACGTCCGTGCCAGGCTTTGTGAGCGTTGCCAACATATGGGTCGGTATCTTTCAGATCACCATTGGCAACTCCGGCAATTGTTCCTGGCCCTTCAATTTTAAAGTTTAGGCGGTTTGCGGCATTTGGTTGAAGTGTACCGTCCTTGTCGGTTACCTCTACAGTAACATAAGACAGGTCCTGCCCATCTGCTGCTATCTCTTTCCTATCAACTGTTACTTTGATTTTTGCAGCATCGCCGGCGGTTTGTAAAACGGTAGTTTCAATTTCCTTACCGTTATCCACACCGATGGCTTTAAGCTGGCCTGGCGCATAGGGTACGGTAAATTCAGCTTTAAATTCCTGGTCTTCAGTTGTTGGCTTCTCGCCAACAAGTTTGTTGTTGAGGTAAAGACGCACACCGGGATACTTTGAATAAATTTCAACCTTAATAGCTTTTCCTACATATTCCGGCCAGGTCCAGCTTTCCCAGGTCGGCCATACGGACCACCACGTTGTTTTGATTTCTAATGGATCCGGCTCGGGCTCGCGAACAGCCATGTAGAGCTTTTCGGTATTATTGTATAAAAGGCTACGATAGTGGGAAATGGGCTTTCTCCATCCGATCAAATCGATATCGCCGCAATAGGCGCCATGCCAGGGGAAAAAATCATGCTCCCAATGTTCACCGGGAACATCGCCCGAATAATACCAACGGCCAATCCCAGATTCGCCAAGATAGTCCATAGCAGTCCAAACAAAATCCCCAATAACATAATTGTTATTCTTCACCAACTTCCAATTTGCAAAGGCATCTTTGGGATACGACTCTGTTTGCATGATCATTCGTGAAGGCACCCGCTGATGATCGGCGGACGCACTCCATAAGTGATAATTATACCCGGCAACGTCATGCGCCGCCATAAGCGAATCAAGCGTAGCCCAATCTTTACCATTATCCACAATTGCGGATGTAACCGGGCGACCATTATCTATTTTTTTTATCGCATCGGCAAGCATTTTGGCGGTTTCTACCGCTCCCGGGGTACCGCGCTCCACTATTTCGTTCCCAATGCTCCACATGATAATCGAGGGGTGATTACGATCACGCAAAACCATCGCATCTAAGTCGCGTTTCCACCATTGGTTAAAATATTGGGCATAATCTTGTTTGTTTTTGCCTGTTTTCCAACAATCGAACGACTCGTCAATAACCAACAAGCCAAGCCTATCACAAGCATTTAAAAATGCCTCTGAAGGCGGATTATGAGAAGTTCTTACAGCGTTAAATCCTGCTTCTTTGAGTTGCTCTATCTTACGCTCCTCTGCACGGTCGAAAGCGGCGGCGCCCAGGCAACCGTTATCGTGGTGGACACAGCCGCCATTCAACTTTACGGTTTTTCCATTAAGCTGGAAACCATCCCCAACTGTGAACTTTATAGAACGTATGCCAAAACTCGTCTCTGTTTCGTCAATTACTTTTTTATTTTGCAGCACCTGTACCCGGGCATGGTATAAACCGGGGCTTTCCGGCGTCCATAGCCGGGGATTTGTTACCGTTATAGTTTGGGCAACTTCCTTCTCACTATTAGCGGCCAGATCAACCTTTATCTGACCATTTCCGGCATTTTTTGCATCTGCGCCCTTTAACCAGGTGCTTAAAACAATACTCTTAGGCAGATCGGTTTCGTTTTTTACCAGTGTTTTAATTTGAACGGTTGCCTTTCTTGAAGACACATCAGGGGTTGTAATGGCAACGCCCCACTGGGCTATATGAACAGCTTCGGTAGCGATCATCCAAACGTGGCGATAGATCCCCGAACCACTGTACCAGCGGCTGTTTACATGTTGCGAATTATCTACCCGCACCGCTATTACATTTTCCTTGTTAAAATCCAGGTAAGGAGAAAGATCGTAACTGAAAGATGAATAGCCATATGGGTAAATTCCAAGCGATTTCCCATTTATAAAAACTTCAGAATTCATATAAACTCCTTCAAAATAAATGGAGACTTTTTTGCCTTTCCATTCCCCCGGAGCTTTGAAGGTTTTACGATACCAGCCAATACCCGCCGGAAAATATCCGCCGGCACCACCGGTTGGGTTTTTAGGACTTACTTTACCTTCTATACTCCAATCATGCGGCAGATCAAGGCTTCGCCATGCCTTATCATTAAAATCCCTCGATTTAGCCGAAGCAGTATCTCCCAGGAAGAACTTCCATTGATAATCAAATAATTGCTTTCGTTCCGCTTCACCGGGATTTTGAGCCCGGCACGCGAGGTTACCAACCAAAAACAGAAAGGTTGCAATTATCATTTTAATATACCGGGTAATAATATAGGTTTTAAGCGGATTCATAATGGGTACCGGACCAAATGGCTTTGGCGCACTGATTTGAGCGTTGCAAAACAACGGTGGAGATAGAGAGAAAACAATTCCCCTAAAAAAATTTCTATTCATAAAAGTGATATCATTATATTTTTACTTCAATCTTTCGCTTCAGTTGCTGCTGATTACGAAAAATCACTATTTCGGTATTTTTCCCGGTAACCGTATTCCGGGCTTCCTGCAGATCTTTAAGATTGCTGACCTGGTTGCGATTAAAAGTTAGAATTACATCATTGGCCTGGAGGAATGCTGAGGCAGCAGAGCCGGGGGCAACCGAGAGGACTAATACGCCTCTTATCCTGTCCATGCCTGTTGCAGATTGCTCGCCGGCTGTGGTAAGGTTTTTTACCCTCGCACCCATAAAGTCTATTATTTCATCTTTGGTTAAATTATTGGTAATTATGGTCGCCGGAAAAATAGGCTTTTTGGCAATCCTCTTCAGCCCTACGGAAACCACACCAAAGTTATCCATCGAGAAATTTTTGAAGCCAACCGACAAAGCAGCGGCACCTTGTTTTACCCGAAAATCTCCTTTTTCAGGATTTTCAAAGGTTAGCGGCCCGTATGCAGAATGGCTATCTGTTCCGCGTGAACGGGCCTCGGCCAGTGAAGCGGAATCAGGAAAAGCGTTATAGTCAATTTCCCGGCCCCAGTCGGCAATACCGATAGGCAGGTACGCCGCGCCAACAATATTATGACGAAATACATCCTGGCTGTTTTTAAACCAAACATGGGGGTGAAAAGTATTATTGACCATGATATTGTTCTCAACAATGCGTTTTACACCCTCCCGCAGTTTAATACCTCCATTTAAACACAAGTTATTGTAAATTTGATAGTTGCTTGATCCATCATCCAGGTCGATATCCCAACCGTGGTCGCAGCGGAACCGGTTGTAACGAAGGACGATTGGTTTCACAACATCAAAGAGAGCTAAACCGGGGTTTTCGGCAACAATTGAATCAAGCTTCTTTTTATCCGCCTGCCAGTAACGGTCGCGCCCCCAGGAATTGAAAGAACCGTGGTCTCCGGTTTCCTTCACCGTATTAAAGATATCGTTATATTCGATTACATGACCTCCCCAGGTGCCTTCGCTGACGTTAATGCCCGCACGGGGCACATCATAAATGGTATTGTGGCTTACCACAATATCGCTACACATTGATAGCTCTACCCCGGCCGATTGTTTTTCTACGTAACCGAGGTTAAACATCAGGTTATCATAAACTTTACAGTCTTTAGGATAATTGTTTGTTTTTGGCCCCGGCGTAAGGTCTATTTTCGCCGGTGATATGTACTCATTATATTCAAAACTGGGTGAACGCACCGCCGCCGGGTCGCCTACAAAACAAATGCCGCTTGCGCCAATTTCAGAGATCCGGCACCTGGATACTTCACAGCCCCGGTTGAAGTTGCTGAAAAAAACAGCGTTACCTCCCAAATTTTCGAGTACACATTTTTCGAGCCGGCAACGTACAGCACCCTCATAAAGTACCGCCCCGCCCCGATAAATTGTCCAATCGCTGCGCAGCAAGGGTTCCTTGTTTTGCATAAAGGTGCGTACAGTTTGCGTTAAGGTAAGGGCGGAGATGGTAATGTTTTTAACCGGTTTTTGTTCTGTGCCCCTGAATTCAAATAAATGGGCTAACTGTGGCGTCTCAAACTTTGCAGTTTTTAAATCAAGGCCTGCGGGCGGATAGTAGTATAGGGTTTTCGTTTTCTTATCGTAAAACCATTCGTTAGCGGTATCAAGCTCTTCAAAAACATTCTCTGTATAACGATATTTTTCATGCATGCCCGAGCGCCTGTTATTTTGCCAGCCTCCTTCCAGCACAGGCAGGCCACTACTGTCTTTCCCTTTAATTTGGTAATGAATATCTCCCCACCGGGCTTCGTGCAAGGCATGTACGTATCCTCCTGCGGGCGATGCCCACCTTGTTGCCCGGCCTTTGCTGATGGCATCGGCCGCAGTGCCGCCCATGATTTGTGCCGAGGGGGCGTAATTAGGGTAACGGGCCATATATTGCAGTTCTCCGTTAACAAACAATTCATCAAAAACAAGGTCCGGCGTAATCTTTGCCTGCCAGATGCCATTTTTATATAGGGTCCATTTCAAACGGCTAATCACCACACCGCCGCTCACCACGGCTTTCTGATGGTCTACAATAGTCAAAACCAACGGTTCATTATCTTTCCTCGAGTCGGCAGGGGTAAATATTACCGGTTTACTCAAGTGATAGGTACCGCCAAATAACCTGATGAAAACAGCGCCCGGGATTTTTCGCGCCAAAGTCAAAGCGGCGCTTATGGATGCAACAGGTTTGCTCCGGGTACCGGGATTGCCATCGTTTCCCCTGGCAGAAACGTACAGATTTGTTTGCGCGCCTGCGTGCGCCGGCCATAACGAAACAGCAAATAATGCTGCAGCTATAATCGTCCTGATAGTTGCCATTTCGTCTTATCAATAATAAAAAAATCTTCAGCAGGTTCATAACTATCCCAGGCTAAATGGCCCATCCGTACCACCTTGAACCCGGCGGCCTTCATCAACATGATATCCTTTTTTATTTTTTCCTGATTTTTATCGTCGTTTGGATGATAATTGGTGCCGACGTATGTTGTTTGCGCGCTAACCGACCAAGACGCGAGCAAAATGATTGAAAATATTAAAAGCGTATTGATTCTTTTTTTCATAATCCGTGTTTGCGTACATGAATTAAGACCGTTTGATCAGGTTTACCAGGATAACATCATTTTCCCGGATCTCTACTTCGCTGGAATACTTAGCACCTGGTTTTATTTCAATTTGCCGTGTGGCGATTGGAGAACCGTTTTGTTCTTTTAACTTTTCAACCTGCTGCTTGTTCAGTTGCTTTGGCCGGCCCATATCCACATAACCTGTATAGGCATCGTTCACCCGGTAGCCTACTTTATAAATTTGCATAGTGTACTTTCCGGCAGGCATATGGGATAAATTTATTTTCACTTTGCCTTTTGACCTGGCAGGCAGATCTTTGATATAGTAAGCCTGATTATTGACAGAATCCGGTAAAGTATAGGTATAGTCCCACAGCAATAGCTGAATGCCTCCTTTATCATTTTTGCAAGCCCATGAACGGGTATCGGTATTGGTTAATTCCGTTCTGCCGAGTTTATTCATAAATTGATAAGCATAGAAAGCCGGCTTGTTTATCCCTTGTATATTGAGTAAACCGAAACCTCCATGAAAAGGTGTAAATCGCGGGCCGGGCTCTTCAAATACATCGGTAAAAACCCAGTACGACATGGAGTTGGCCGCATTACCAACTTGTTTTATTTTCTCCAGAATATAAGCTGCTTCGTGATAACTATCATGTATGGGGTCGGCCGGCGTGTAGGACGCACTCCATTCTGTATAATGCAGCTCCAGGCCAGGTATGGCCGATTGGGCAATTTGCTTACGGGTATTCAATACATCGCCACTTACCGACATCGGATCTTTACTTAATACCGTGCCCGAATTGCCATATTCATCCAAAAAACCCTGATTAACACCATAAGAATGAGTGCTGACGAAGTCGATAGGGATGTTATTTTTGCTGCAATGGGCTATCATCTCCGGAACCCATGCTGCACCTGCGGTGGCCGGCCCGCCCACCTTATATGCCGGGTTTACGTCTTTAACTGCCTTTGCCGTATAATCATACAATTTGAAATAATCCGCCTGCGTGCCTGTCCAAAATCCAGGAGATAAATTAGGCTCGTTCCATACTTCAAAATACCAGGATTTAACCTCTTCGGCACCATACCGTTCTGTAAAATGCTGAACAAGGTTGCTAATGAGCGCCTGCCATTTGTTATAATCTTTTGGTGGGGTAACATTGCCGCGCCACCAAAAAATTGTTTGATTGCCGCTTGCGAGGGCATTAGGCATAAAACCCAGCTCTACAAAAGGTTTCATCCCAATTTTATGCAGAAAGTCAAAAAGCGCATCTACATACATATAATTATACTGAGGAACTCCTTTTGAGTCTTCAGTGTACACGGCCATATCATCGGTAAGCAGTCCATGCATCCGTATATACTGAAAGCCGCATTGCTTTCTTGCGTATTGCAGTTGTTGTTGCCAATCGGCACGCAGCCCTTCGTTTGCCCGGCCTGCACCTATGCAGGTATTGAACATGGGATTAAGCTTGCCCGATACTTTGTTCAAATCCACATTGATAACGCGTTGGCCATATACATTTGCCAAAAAAGCAAATTGTGAAAGCACCAATACCCAAATTATTTTCTTCATTTTCTTTATCAATTCTTTATAAAATTATTCCGTCCACACGAGCACGCCCGCTGGTTTTAGTGTCTTTTCCCCGATTAAAACTTTTGCATTTCCCGGTAGGTTCATGGTATAATCCTCTGATGAATAATTTAATGCCGTATAAAAACCATCGCGCCAATACACAAAAACGCCGGGAGGATAGTCTTCCGTTGTAGCGCCGGCATCGCTATAAATCTGCTTCAACAGATCCTTTTCTAATTTAGAATCATCGGTATCTACGCCAATATAGGTTACGTCGCCTTTGCCTATCCGGTGTTTTACCACGGCAGCTTTTCCTTTGTAGAACTGATTATCATAAGTGGCCAGCACCTCTGTTGAACTATTGGGAACAAGTAAATCTGCCCAACTATGCCATGGATAATGGTTCGAATTCATCAATAGATCGCCTTTACCATATGATGAAAGCATATCCGTTTGGCCGATATGGGCGCCTATCAGGTTTGAAATTGGCATAGCTGCCTCTCCTTCCCAAAAATGACCTCTGCGATCTTTAGTACCGGTACGGCAGGTAACAATCAGGTGGCCGCCTTTTGCTACATAGTCGTTCCATTTTTTCACCAGCGCAGAATCAACCATTTCATAGGCGGGCACGATTACAACCTTATACTTTGACAAATCGGCCGTTTCCTCTATTACATCCACAGGTGCCCCTAATGACCTTGCAGTCTTAAGGAATTTTAGCGGATAATCCCACGTATTCCACTGCTGTGTTTGCCTTTGCCTGTCGATGCTCCAGTAATTTTCCAGGTTCCATAGCAACGCTGTAGACCGTGCGGCCAGCTTTGCAGGTGTTTTGGTACCTGCTGTAAATTTCTTCCGCAGTTCTGTTATTTCTTTCATAAACTGCATATAGTCTTTACCGCCCTGCGAGGGTGTTACGCCATCCGTTTGTATCACACCCGAATGATACTGTTCTGCACCATATAAAATTTGACGAAAGCGGTAAGAACAAGCGATCTTTCCTCCGGCAGCAAAACTATGGTACAGCCATAAGCGAACGGTACCCGGCAAAAGCAAGGGGTTGTAGCTTCCCCAATTTACAGGCCCGGGCTGAATCTCCATCACCCCGGAGACACCACCCACAGATTTGTAATATTCTGAAGCAAAAAGGACCAAATCCGGGTTGCCTAAACGAAAACCCGATTGGCCAATATTATCGGCGCCTCCGTTTGGATATGCTGTGTATGTAGCAAAATCCAGTTTCTCCGTACGGTTAGGGTCCGAACCGGTACAAACGGCAGTATAATTGGTAGTAATAAATTGTGCTTTTGAAATAGAACTGCGTAAAACGCCTGCCTGAAAATCAAGAAATTCGGCCTGTGTGTCTGCTGAATATCTTTTAAAATCAAGCAAAGCATGAGGATTGTTACCCCACCAGCCTACCAGGTTCGTATTCGGGATGATCACCTGATCGAAATTATTAAACCACTGGCTCCAGAAGGCTGCACCCCAGGCCGTATTTAAGGCATCGATGGTTTTGTATTTATTTTTCAGCCAGGTTCTGAATGCTTCCTGTGACGAGGGGCTATAATCGGAATTGGCGCCGGGCTCATTGTCTATTTGCCACCCAATTACGTTGCTGTTTTGCCCATATCGTTTAGCCATTTCCGCTACTATCCTTTTCACATAGCCACGAAATTTGGGGTTGACCATAGACTCCAGTCCGCGCGTGCCGTTCTCTGCACGGATATAATGGCCGTCCATAATAAATGTCTCCGGGTAATTTATCCGCATCCACGTTGGGGTGGTTGCCGAAGGCGTGCATAGCAATACTTTTACATGATATTTTGCGCACAGGCTGAGCACCTTGTCGAGCCAGGCAAAGTCGAACTTACCTTCTTCGGGCTCCATTTTAAACCAGGCAAATTCGGCCAGGTGAACAAACTCGAAACCCATCTCTGATATCTTTTTAATATCCCTGTCCCATTGGGCTTCATCCCAATGTTCGGGGTAATAATAAATACCGGTTGTTACCAAATCTTTCTCCGGGAAAAAATGGCTGGCTTGCTGTGCCTTTAAAATGGCAGGGGAAATTAAGAGGCCTAATAATAATATCGTTATGAATTTTCGCGCCTGTCGATGCCGCATAGCTGTAGAAGATGTTATGGGTTGTTTCACAATAATTTTTTAGTCAGAATTATCAATAATCGGTATATCTATGTGGTCGAGATTGTGGGCAAATCTTCATAAAAAAATCGAAGTTATTAAATCACCGGTAACAAGATGCTTTGCGCTCTCTGTCTCATATGCGTAGGAACCGGGTATAATAATTGGTTGCTCAAAGAAAGTAGCTTTTAATGTTTACGAGAAAATGTAATTAACAATTTATTAAGGAATTTTATCATTTAATATTATAGTTTCGATTTTTAAGGAATATTTATTGAAATGAAACCCCTACTGCTTAAAGTTCCGTACGAGCCAGATCAATCTAGCCGCAAGCTGAGCAGCGTTACTGCTCATACCTGTGGCATCGAGGGGGTGAAGTATTATAAGTGGGATAGATGGCAGCTTCTTGCGACACCTTTACCCTTCTAGTTTGCCAATTGGAAGAATTGATCACTAATGCTCTGTGGGTAACTTAACCATACCAGTACGCGCTGGAAGCTGTATTGGTGTATTATAATTTCACCACTACCGCACTTCCGTTATATACTACACTTTTATCAGTTTTGGCAGTTTCCAGCGGCCCCGAGCCATGCTTGCCGTTAACCAAAACAACGTTGAAAGTACGTTGCCTTAATGCACCCGGGAAATTGCCTTTAGTGCCGGAAATGCTTAGTTTTTTCAGTTTGTCGTTCCAGGTTAACGAAAAAGTACTATACATCCCTTTTTCATAATTGTAGTTATCATTTTCGTCTTCATAAAAAGTAAATTGCCCATCAGCACCCGGGTAAATACGCAATTCGATAGCTTTATTTTTTGTTTGAGTAGCATATTCAACTTCGGGGCCCATAGGAACGATAGAGCCGGCTCGCACATACAATGGCATCCGGCCTATCGGTGCGCCTGCATTGATATTCCTGCCTGCGGATAGCTTTTCGCCCGTCCAGAAATCATACCAAAGGCCTGCGCCCGGTAAGTAGACATTTCTTGTCGTGTCGCCTTTGCCGGTAACCGGATTCACTAGAAATGCCGGCCCGAACATATATTGGTCAGGTATTTTGTAAACATTCGCATCCGTGCGGAAATCAAATGCAAGCGAACGCATCATGGTATAATTTTCCAGGGTGGTTTTTGCTCCAAGGGAATATACATATGGAAGCAGGCGATAACGAAGTTTATCGAATTTTAAAAGTATAGCGCGGGTATCCTCGTCCCAGTTTTTTGAGAATATGGCCCGCTCGCCTTTGCCGTGGATGCGCATAATAGGGCAAAAAGTACCAAACTGGAACCAACGCGTAAACAGTTCCCTGAATTCCGGTTTCGACCAATCCGGGGCGGTCCAGTTGTAATGGTATCCGCCGATATCCGACGTCCAGTAGGGAATACCGGACGTGGCGGTATTGATTCCCTGGGGTACCTGTACTTTAAAAGCTTCAAAAGAACAGGAAATATCCGATGACCAAAGCGTGCCTGCGTTCCGCTGTTCCCCCGCGAAAGATTGCCTTAGCAAGAAAAAGGCCCTTTTGTTGGGAATATCCCTGCGCCAGCCTTTGTATAAGCCTGTGGAATGCTGTAAAGAGTAGGTATTAAAATAATCGATGCCTTTGCCGGTCCAGAAAACACTTTTGCGCCGCTCATCTAACAGTGCGCCATTATCAGGCTCACATTGGTCAACCCACCATGCATCCCAACCGTATCTTTTAACGAGACTGTCGCGGGCCATATCCCAGTATAGTTCGCGTGCTTTAGGGTTATGGGCATCATAATAGGTATCAAAGGTGTGCGTAACAACATTGTCCCAGGTAATGCTAGTTAAGCCACCCATTTTTTTCAAAGTGTCAAAATTCCGCGTCCCCTTGCCAAATACCGGCCAAATCGATATCATGCCATGTATGTTTGCCTTATGCAATTCATCAACCATTTTTTTGGGATCTGGATAACGGGCCGGGTTCATTACGTGCACCCCTATCGGGAAAGGGTCCCAATAATACCAATCCTGCACAATAACATCTACGGGGATATGATTACTTCGGTATTTATCTTTAACAGAAAGCACCTCGTCCTGGCTCAGATACCTATCCTGCGATTGGAACAACCCAAATGCCCATTTAGGAAACATTGGGGCCTTGCCGGTAGCAATACGATAGGAGTTGATGATCTGATCGAAACCGGGGCCGTAGAAAAAGTAATAATCCACCTCTTTCCCGCTTTCGGATACATATTTGAATTTGGTATTGCCCTCCTCACCGCCGTAAAAGTTGGAGGCCGAATAGTTATCCCACATCAGGCCATAACCCCTGGTAGATAATAATACAGGTATGGCACCTGTCAGGTACTTTATGGCCATATCCTGGTTTCGGCCTTTGTAGTTGATGGCGCCTGTGTCAACCGGGTGGCAGCCCAGCCCGAAAAGTGCTTCATTTTTAGGCGAATTGAACCCGGTGCTTATATTCCAGGTGTCTATACCGGCAATAGTGGCCGGTGTAATGCTTTTCTCATCCTCAGAAGTAATCTCCTTGCCGTTAAGGTCGGCATAGGTTATGGCATTGGTGGCTTTGTTAATTAGTACTTTTAACCTGGCGGTTGTGATAATAACCTGATTTTTATTTTCACGCACATCAAAAATGGCTTGTCCCCATTTTTTATTAACAATTAGTGAGGATTTGGTGCTGAAACTGTCAAACGTGGTGTATTTAACTTCTATGATATCATCCTTACAAACGGCGATGTACATTAAGCCCTTATCCAGCTTAAGTAGCAATCCCCTGGTGTCTTTTTTATACGATATAACAGCGGCGTTAGTAGATATGCTCATGAAAAGCAAAATCAGGGGAATTATCAGTTTGCAGCAGACCTGCTTCAACACTTGTGCTTTATTCAACATGAATATAGGTTTATCTAATGGGTAACAAATTACATTGGTTGCCGGATATAAAATGATAGCTAACAAATCCGTCCCCGCATGAATGCCGGTGCTTTCGCTTCCCGTCCGGAGACAAAGAAACTATTACCTCTTTTTTTAAAAGCTATCAGGTTTATTGATCGGGCTGGCCAAAAGTATAGATGGGAAAGATGAACGAACGGGTACAAAAGTGAATAAATAGGGCACGAAATGTTTAAAGTGAAAAAAAAAACGCGGTCCACCATCAGATGTGGCACTTAATATTACAGCCTAACGCTTAGCACGGGCATCCACAATTTGAAGAAGAGTGCCTGATTGCGGTTGGCTCAACATGGTCCGTTTTCTTAAACGAATGATCTGAAAACAATTTCTTGAATAGGGTATATAGTTATATAATAAAGGGCCCGCAACACTACTGCCGCGAGCCCCTTTATAAATTATGTTATTAACATATCCATTAATTCCATTCTCCCGAAATATCGCTAGCGACTGCGGAATTGGCATTCTTCTCGGCTAAAGGTATTGGTAACAACACATTTTTATCTTGAAAAGGCTGTGTACCATCCTCAATTTGCCTTTCAGCATTTATTGTTTGTATATAGAAGGGCAAGTAATTATAATTCTGCAAAACATGCTTCGCTTCTTCCTTTTTGTGGCCCGGAACCCGGTCAACCTCTTTGTATTCACGTTTTAATGAATTGTAATAGTCAGCATCGGTCTTGCCCACTGCTAACGGCACAGTCCGTGTTGATTTACGTATTTCCATCAATGGGCAATTTCACAGTAATAGAGATAGCTTAGCTCAAGAATCTATAGTAAATCAACACATCCAAGAATTAATTCTTTACCTTGGGTTTTTCAATTGGCTTTCGGTGCCAGTAGGTTGCTAATAGCGATCCTGTAATATTCATTAGCGGGCCGAAAACTGCAGGAGCCAACCCCACGGTTGCCATTTTACCCATCTCCTTTGCCAGGCCCGATGCCAGTCCGCCATTTTGCATGCCTACTTCTATGGCCATGGTGCGGCAATCGCGCTCGTCCATTTTAAACAGTCGGCCAGCCCAATAGCCCAGCGTATAGCCCGATAGATTGTGTATCAGTACTACCAACACCAGCATAAAGCCGATATTTAAAAGGCTTGCCCGGCCGGCAGCGGTAATCACTACTATGATTAGCGCTATGCCAACCATAGATACGATGGGCATCACAACCTCCAGCCATTTTGCTTTTTCCAGCAGGTATTTATTAAACAATATGCCTGCACAGATTGGAATAATAACCATCTTGAAAATGTCCCACGTCATTGTCAGCACATCTATTTTAATAAAAGCGCCGCCCAGCAATTTCATCAATAGTGGTGTAAAAAACGGCGCAAGCATGGTTGATACCGCCGTAATGGTGATAGATAATGCAAGGTTTGCCTTAGCTAAATATGATATAACGTTGGATGCCATGCCATTTGGCGAGCAGCCAATCAATATGATGCCCGCCGCTATCTCGGGCGGGAAACCACTCAATTTAGCAAGGGCAAAACCAAGCGATGGCATAATTAAAAAATGGCTGAACACGCCTATAAAAACGCCTTTGGGCATCTTAAGCACCCCGGCGAAGTCTTTCACGCTCATAGAGGTGCCCATGCCAAACATTATAAGTTGTATTAGCGGCGTAATTAACATGGATAGTTTCACACCATTTACGCTGATAAAAAACTGCGGATAGTACAAAGCCATGATAACAGCCGCAAAAATAACAAGCGTGTACGAAAACCCTTTAAACACGGCGAATCCTCGGCAAGCCACTGCGAACAGCAAAAAGGCGGCGATAAGCAGCAACCCAGCGTTTGCTATTCTGCCGCTGGTGATTAAACCCAGCGCTATAAGCAAACATAAAACCGCAAGCCCTGCTACTACTTTGTAAATATTGATCTTCTTCATTTTTTTGTGAGATATTTCTGATGAGTTGCCAATACTTACCAGGTTCGTTTTTGCATAAACTCGTCCAACTGCTGGCGGGTCATTTTCATTTCGCCGGGGTGTTGTTCCAGCCATTTCATAAAGGCATCTTTTATGGCAGGGCCCCACTGGCTGTCAATTTCGCCGGTGGTGTAGGTGCCGGCCTTAAGCATGGCTTGCCCAAATTTATCGCGCAGCCCTATAAATTCTGCTGTGGAAATCACCTTTTCGGCGAGATGTGCAGGGATAAACAACACACCTTCCTTTTCTGAGATAACCAGGTCGCCGGGCAAAACGATGGCATTACCTATGCGGATAGGTGTATTAAGGCCCATTAAAACCATATCTTGCAGGTAAGACGGGTGAAAATCGCGTACGAATGCGTTAAAGCCATCTATTTTGGCAAGCCCCGCCAAATCTCGCGCCGAACCGTCAAAAATTACTCCATTGCCCGATTTACTGAATATGGAATTGCCCAGGTTATCGCCGATAAGCGTACCGGCTTCTATCTTACCAAAACCATCGGCTACATACACATCGCCATTAGTTAGTACATCAATGGGCCAGGCATTGGTATTGCCCTTACGGCCCTGTTTGCTGCCACGTTCTTTAATATTCTTCTCAATATCCGGGCGCGAGGGCATAAACATTGCAGTAACCACCCTGCCAACAACAGGTTTATCATTAACGGTTTTCCAGTTGCCCTCAAACTGGTTGTTGTAGCCTTCGTTCCGTAAAACCGTCCAGGCTTCTTCAATACCTACGTTTTTAGCCCGCTCCAGCAATGCATCGGGGATCTTCGGCCGCCCGTCTTTAAACCGCTCGCCTTTCCATTCTGACGTGTAAAACATTAATTCCTCCCTTGATATGGTTTGCGCCTGTACCTTGCCCGCAAGTAAAATTGCGGGTAGCAGCACGCCCATTGCAGCCACTTTTAACTTCATATTTTTGTTTAATTTGGTTTATAATTGGTATGCTTTTAAGTATGCATTAACTCACTCGCTGCTTTTAGATAATACAACCGTTTTATTGCCGATGCCGTTTAAATCGTAAACTATTTTACCGGCGCGCAGGGTTAGCTCGCATTCCAGTTTTTTATTAGCCTCAACCGTAAAGCCTGTGTAATCAAAAAAACCAAACTTACCTTCTCTTACGTTCAGTATGGCTACATCTGCGTCGGCACCTACGCTAAGGTTACCCAGGTCCTCGCGCTTAATCTCCATGGCGGGGTTTGCTGTTGATGCTTGTATCACACTTTTCAGGTCCATCCCCATGGCCAAAAATTTCGACATGGTGGTTAACATATCCTTCATGGCATTATTCATGCTGCCGGTATGGATATCGGTACTTATTGAGTTTGGAAAGAAGCCTTCCTTTATGGCGGGTATGCCCTGTGAGTAAGCAAAACTGATACCGCCATAACCCACATCAAAATAAATACCCCGCTTGCGTGCCTGCCAAACAAAGGGCTTTACCCGCTGTGTTTGCAAATCAACAATGTATTCGCGATTATTCAATTGCCCAAAGCAATGGGTAAAAATGTCGCCGGGCCGCATGTGCTTAGTAAACAATTCTTCGAGTGGCAATGGAGGCCTGCTGCCGCCAAAATCAACCATTACTGGCAGGCCTCCGGCTAAATTACCGGCTTCCACGGCACGGTCTATCGGAGCCCATTCGTGTCCGTCGTAGTGGGCTAATTTAAAGCCGACTACATACTTCTTGTACTTATGCGCAACAATTGCCGACATTTTTGGATCCATATCGTTCATATCTTGCTCATAGCCGCCCCGCATACCTTCGCCAACAATGTTGATGAAAGCCAGCACCCTCGTTTGCGATTCATCAATAGTTTGTGCCTTAAAGGTAGGAAAGGTACGCCAGCCCGAGCTACCGGCATCTACCACGGTAGTAACGCCGTTACGAAACGTGAAGCCATCCGGCGGCAAAGCGAGGTTGCCGTTCTCATACTGGTGATCTGGCTGGGTGCCAAAAAAATTGTGGGAGTGTATATCTATCAGCCCTGGTGTAACATACAATCCCCTGGCATCAATAACCTGTTTGCCTAATTGGGCATCAATGCTTTTTGATACCTGTGCAATTTTGCCATCGGCTATGGCAACATCCATAACGCCATCAATATTATTCTTAGGGTCGATAACGTGGCCCCCTTTTATAATTATGCTGTACTTTTGCGCATCGGCCCGGCCGCATAAAAAGGCAATGCCAAGCATTAAAATAAGTATCTTCTTCATCAAAATCAGTCAAAAATTTAAAAATAGCATCTCCCATTAAGCCTCTGTATTGTAAAGGCCCTACCAGAAAAAGCAAGAAAATAAATGATTATCCCCGCGGTTTTAACATAGGCTTAAGCGGTTAAAGCTTGCTGTAAGATCTCTTTCACCCGCTTGCTAACAACCTCTACTTGGTCTTCCCGCAAAAGCACCACGCCAACAATCAGCGCATCACCTTTATCATTAGCTACAATACTTGGCGTGCCGTTTTTCAGCGCCGCCAATACATCCTTAGGGTTTGTGCGTATTTTGGTTTGGTCCCACCTTACAAAAAGGCTCGGGAAGTTATTTGCCGGCCCCGGGTCAACCACCGTTTCGGTTTTAACGGTTGGCAAGGCCTCCAGCCTGGTGCCAATAGTTTTGGCGCGCAGCAACCAATCTGCCCATTCTTTTTTATGGTCTCTGTCGAGGTATGATTTAAGCGCAGCGTACATGCCAAACATTTCTTCCTTGTTCACTTTCATCGGGCGGCCTATCGGCGCCTCGTGCGGGCTGTGGTTTAGCCTTGCCGCAGTTATCAGGTCCTTACGGCCAAATAGCAAGCCGGCGCTTTGCGGGCCGCGCATCATTTTACCACCCGAAAATGTAACCAGATCGAAACCCATCTTCTGGAATTTAAAAAGATTCTCTACCGGCGGCACATCGGCGGCAGCATCCAAAAATGTAGGGACTTTTTTGGCTTTGGCAACATTCAAAAACTCCTGATGGGTAATACTGCTTTTATCGGCCGCATTAAAAAACAGGGCCATTACGGTATTGCTGCTTATGGCTTTTGCCATTTCATCGGCACCCTCAACTTCTATAATTTTAGCCCCGGTAGTGCTTACCGCCTGGTCGAACAGATACCTATGTGTTTTTTGCATAATCACCTCGGGCCTTGGACCGGGATGATTGGGCAACATCTTTATTTTTTCTGCATCGGTACCTGTAATGCAGGCCGCAGTACCCAATACCATAGCGCATGCCGCGCCGGATGTTACCATCGCAGCTTCAACGTGCAGCATTTCGGCAATTTTGCCGCCTACCTTATCCTGCAGCTCGTACATGTTGGCAAAATCGTGCGAGGTAGAGTTGATTGCCTCCAACACTTCGGGCAGCATCAGCGAACCTGATAAAAAGGTCATGGTAACGGATGCATTGATAACCGGCGTAACGCCCAGTTCCTTAAACAGGTCGCGCTTTGGCGCCACAGTTGGCACCGGGGTAATGGTTTTATGTATAGATGAAGCCCTTGCAGCCAAGGCCCCCGTAAAGGGGAGGATAGACAGGCTTTTTATAACGTTTCTGCGTTTCATTTTTGTTGTTAATAGGGAGTATTAAACTTAGATGTAGGCAATGCAATCCATCTCGACAAGAGAATCGCCGGGGACGCCACCCTTTGCAACGGCAACGGTGGTGCGTACGGGTGGGTTTTTGCCGAAACGGCCCTTGTAAACTTCGTTCATGCCTTTGTAGTCGGCAATATCATTCAAATACACGTTCACTTTTAAAACCTTCTCCATAGATGAGCCGGCCTTGATGAGTTCTTTTTCCAGTTCTTTCAGCACAATTTCGGTATGCTCTTTTATTTCAAACGGCGCAACATGCGCACCTTTACCGGCAATAAATACCATGTTGCCCAATTTGGTTGAGCCCGAAAACAAGGGTACATCCTGGTATTCGGTAATGTTGTTCACCTCTTTTTTTTCTGCCTGTACAGTGTTGGCTTTTGCCAATCCAAATACAGAGATACCGGCAATTGAAGCCAGCATTTTTTTTACGATAGATCTTCTTTCCATTGCTTGGTTATTTATTGGTTATAAATGATGTAGTTGGTTGGTTAACTACGAATTTTAAATAACCCGCCGGGTGTAGTTCCCCGGCGGAGTTATGCCCTCTTTAATAAAAAACACTCTTTTTAAGGGCGGTCCCACCACATCCGGGTCAGGAACTCGTCGGCTCCCTGGCGTGCAATTGTAGCCTGGTAGTTTTCACCGTTTAAGTTTTGCTCGGTAGCCGGGTATAAAAACCTTCTGAAGATTTTACCGCCGGTAGCATTACCCACATAAGTGTTTGGCACAAGCGCAGGGAAACCTGTGCGCCTGTAGTTTGCAAAAACTTCTGTTGCATTTGGGAAAACACCCACCCAAAACTGGGTGTGAATTTGCTCCATTTGCGCGGCTACCGTACCTGCTGTATTCAGCGTATGGTATTTTATATAAGTTTGAATTTGATTGGTGCTTATAGCGCCGCCTGTACCAAAAAGCACCCACTGCCGCATAGATGCGCTGATGCCGTTCTCGTACGACGTGCTTGCACTTGCACCACCGTACCAACCACGCAAAGCGGCTTCTGCCAGCAGGAAGTTGGTTTCGGCATTTGTAACCAGCAGGTATGGGCTGTTGAGTTGCAAAATAGTAGCCGGATTTGGTTCAGAGTAAGTGCCAAAATCGGCAGGTTTAGTGCCCAACTTTGCCGACATACCTTTTTGTACCGCAAATGAGGTATCGGCTTTGCCGCCGATCCAGGCTACAGAGAGTACTCCTAAACGAGGATCCTTATTGGCCTTAAGATAATCAATAAACACATCCTGGTATTTACCGCCTTCCTGATTGCTCACCCCATCTGCCTTCACATAATCGGAGTTAAGCCAATTTAATGCAAGCGGGTTTTTGTTAATATCCTGCCCTGCAAGCACATAACCATTTACCTTAGCAATATCGGCATCGTTTAAAATAACGCCACCGGCAATTGCCTTTTTTGCCCATGCTTCAGCTGCAACAACGTCAACCTTGGTCATCCGCATTGCCAAACGAAGCATCAAGGAGTACGAGAACTTTTTCCATTTAGGCACATCGCCGCCGTAAATCAGGTCGGCAGCACCAAAGGTGGTTTTGCCTACGTTAAGTGCTGCAGCGGCTTCATCAAGTTCTTTAAGCATGTCGGCATAAATATTCTTCTGCTCATCATACCTTGGCTTATAAATAGCTTCGGTATAACCTTTTCCTGCATCAGAATAAGGCACATCGCCATACAAATCGGTAACACGGCTAAAGCAATATACACGCCAGATACGAGCGGTAGCCAGTAGGTTCACCTGCTCGGGGTTGGTATTTACCTGGGCTATCACCTGCTGTATCTCGTTTATCTCGTGCGGGTAGGCGTTGTTAAACACCGGCCACGATTGCCCGCTTTGGGCAAGGATATATTTGGCGCCAAAACCTGCTACATCATTGTAACTGGTAGTGTATTGCATGGTGCCGTGCAGCAGGTTGAGTACATCGCCCGTACCATCTAACAATGCTTTGGTGAATACAAAAGCGGGAGTTGGGTTTGCCGATGCGTTTGGATTGGTGTTAAGTACTTCAAAATTCTTATCGCAAGCCTGCAAGCCCATACAGGCGGTAATACAAACTGTTAAATATTTTAGGAGGTTTTTTTTCATGTCAATTGTCTTTAAAATGATGCTGGCATTAACGTGATCTAATTAAAACTTAACCATTAAATTTAAACCAAAGCTCCTGGTTCGGGGCAAGCCAAACGATTCAAAACCCTGGCTGGAACCATTGGTAAAGCTCGATTCCGGATCGAAGTTGTCTGTTTGCTTATAGATAGTAAGCAGGTTGCGCGCCACAAGCGATACGCTTGCACTTTGCAGGCTCAAGGCTTTGAGGCCGCTTACCGGGATGCTATAACTTAATATTACCTGGCGCAGTTTTACGAAGCTACCATCGTGCAGGAATAGCTCTGAGTACGATTTATAGTTATCGTAATAGGTGCGAAGGTTAGCTACCGGTACGGTTCTTGAATACGGTGCTCCAGTTTGATCTACCCCGCTGATAGCTAAACCGCCATCGCGACCGGGCAACGTTGTTTTCATTAAACCAAGGCGCGTACCGTAGATTTCCATTAACGATAATACCTTGTTCCCAAATTTGCCATCTAACAACACGTTAAGACTAAACCTCTTATACCTAAAATCGTTGGAAAGGCCCATGGTTAGCGGTGCAACACCTTTACCCAAAGTTTGCAAACCTGTTGCAACAGGCAGCCCGGTTGTAGCATTAAACACTACGTTGCCGCTGGCATCTTTCATCATACGCGTGCCTACGATAGAGCCGTAAGGCTGGCCAACAATATTGTTGATATAACCCCATCCGTTTACCGATGATGCCATCTGGATCTGGTTGAGCCCCGCCGCTAGCTTAACCACTTCGTTTTTGTTATAAGCAACGTTGTAGCTGGCGCTCCATGTAAAGTTTGCTGTTTTTATTGGCGTACCATTTATCAATCCCTCGATACCTTTATTGCTCAGTTCGCCAACGTTTAAGAGTACGTTGTTATAACCTGTAGTGCCCGTAATAGCGGTCGACACAATATCGTCGGTTGTTTTACGGTCGTACACGGTGATATCAAATCCAATACGGCTGTTGAGAAAGCGCGCTTCGATACCAGCCTCAATGGTAGTAGAGGTGTAGGGGCGTAAATTCTGATTAGTAATGGTTGTGCTTGATACCGTTTGAAGCGGCTGGCCCGAACTTGGCAACATAATAAACGCCTGGTTTATCTGGTACGGGTCCGGCGCGCCGCCACCCACCTGTGCCCATGATGCACGCACTTTGGCATAATTTATACCCTGCGGCAATTTAAATGCCTCCGACAGTACAAAGCTACCACCTACCGACGGGTAAAAAATGGTGTTGTTTTGCGGGCTTAACGTGGAAAACCAATCCTGGCGGCCGGTTACCGTTAAGTAAGCAAAGTTTTTATAACTGATATCGGCCGAACCCATTAATGAGTTGATGGCAGTTTTGTTATTGGTAGGCGTGTTAGAGATTGTAGATAAGTTTGTTGGGCTATAAAAGTATGGGATGATGTAATTACTGCCAATAGTACTAGCCTGGTTGTAAACAGAACGTTGCTGATTACCGCCTACAAAGGCCGAGATACCAAAATCTTTTACTTTGCCGTTGTAGTTTAAGGTTAATAAACCGTTGGTTTCTGATGCATCAACCTTTAGCTCGTTGTATTGTCCGTTTGGCACATAAAGCGTGCCCGTTGGCAATACATAATTATAATTGTAAAAGTAAAAGTCGCGGCTTACCACACCTTTTAACGACAGGTTCTTGATGAACTCGTAGGTTACGCCCGCCTGGCCAATAAACCTGTTCTTAGTATCGCGTTGCTGATATTTGTTTACCACAAAGTAGCTGTTTGATGCGATGGGTGCGTCATTCCAGGCTATTTCGTTATCATTGGCATCATATCCCGGGTTAAGCCACCTTATGTCGGCCGTATTGGCTATCATGTAGGGTGTCCAGTTGGGGTTACCCAAAGCATCGCCGGCACTTGGCCTGTTTTTGGCTTGCTCGATGTTGTATTGCGCAAGTGCATCAAAACTCAGCTTTTTGCTCAATTTGCCGCTAACATTTAAGTTGCCGGTTTTGCGATCGTAGCTGCTGTTAGGCAAAATACTTTTGCCGTTAAGGTCGGCAACAGAAAAACGGTAGGTAAAGGCCTCGGTTCCACCTGTAAATGCAACGGTATTGGTAAATGTAGAACCTGTACGATAAAAGTTTTTGATGTTGTCGCGCTGAGCAGAGTACGGGTGCTCCAATCCATCGGCAGCTACGTAAGTAGAGCCATCTATTTTGGCACCGAATGAACGCCTTCCGGTTGTTATTGCCGCGGCCTGCGTCATTGGTTTTACCCCACCATCGCCCTGGCCATACTCGTACTGCCATTGAGGAAAAACAGCCGGTGTTTCGGCGGTGTATGTAGTGTTGTAATCAACGCCGACGCCTTTTTGCGCACGGCCTTTTTTTGTGGTGATAAGTATAACACCGTTTGCCGCCCTTGCGCCGTACAATGCTGCTGCTGTGCCTCCTTTAAGTACGCTTATCGATTCTATATCATCGGGGTTGATGCCAGCAATGCCATCGCCGCGGTCGACGTTGCCGCCGCCTGCATTGGTTGTTGCACTACCGCCCGGTACCGAGTTATCAATTGGCATACCGTTAACCACGTATAAGGGCTGGTTACCGCCCGATAGCGAACCATTACCGCGTATGAGAACGCGGCTGGAGCCGCCGGGGCCGGTTGAAAGGCCTGTAGCATTTACACCCGCTACCTTACCGGTAAGGGCATTGGCCAGGTTATTCTCTCTGGCCTGGGTAAACTCTTCGCCCTTAACTTCGGTTACTGAGTATGCCAAAGCTTTTTTCTGGCGCGATATACCCAACGCCGTTACAACCACTTCATTAAGGTTGTTGCGGTTTTCTACCAATTGCACATCAATGGTTTGCCTGCCGTTTACGGAAATTTCCTGAGTTACAAACCCCATATATGAAAACACGATAACCGTACTCTCATCAGGCACAACCAGCGTGTAGCGGCCTTCTGTATTTGTTACAGCGCCGCCGTTGGTGCCTTTTATTTTAACAGTTACGCCCACTAATGGCACGCCCGTGTTATCTACAACCTTCCCGCTCACGTTAACAGGAGTAACGCCTGCAGGCCCAACAACGGCATCAGCCTTTTTGTCGATAAGGATAACGTTGCCCGATACTGTATAATCCATACCGAAAGGGTTCAGGATTTTCTTTAATACCGAGCTTAATTGTTCGTTTTTTACGTTAATAGTTACTTCCTGGTCGGTAACAATCGAGTTACTGAAAACAAAGCTTAATTTGGTTTCTTTGTTGATTTGCTTAAGTACATCTTTTACCGGCATATTCACCACTTTTAGCGAAATACGAGTGTTTAGGTCTTGCGCTGACGTATTTTTTGCCTGTGTTTGAGTAAAGCATACAGAAAAAACAGTGCTGATGATTATTATCCGCAGGAGTGCTTTACTTAACAAGTGAAAGGACAATGATTTATTTGTCATATATTTGTTCAAAAATTTGTAGTGACGAAATACCCTTAAATGGGAACTATGAATTTGGGGGCTCTGTGCCCCTGAGGGTTGGATGTGCTGGAACACATTCAACCTTTTTTTATGTCTTTTTTTGTTCTATAGGCGATCAGTTTAGTTTTTAATCAATCAGTTTAGCTAATATTTAATTGTATAAGTGTTGTGCTGTACGGTGTAATTAGAATGGGTGAGCTTTGTTAGTGCCTCTAAAATGCCCGGAAGGCTTTGCGACTCGAAAATACCCGTGATGTGTTCATGGGCCAGTTTGTTGCTGGCGACATTTATCTGCACATTGTATTTATTGTTTAGCTTCACAACAACATCCTGCAGGTCTACATCCTCAAAAATCAATTTGTTATCTATCCAGGCAATTGCGTCTTCGGGAGTGGCCATCTTACCAAGCCTAAAAGTTCTTTCGCCCGGTTTTACAGTTGCCCATTGCCCACGGGTTAGTATAGCCAATGCCTGGGTTTGCTCGTCCTTTACAGCTACTTTGCCGGTAAGCACAGTTACATTCATAGCTTGCAGCGGCGAATAGGCGCTAACGGTAAAAGTTGTACCCAATACGTTAGTTAATAATTTACCGGAGTGGATAACAAACGGCTTGTTTACGTTGTGCACTACTTCAAAATAGGCCTCGCCCTTTAAATAAACTTCACGGGTGCTACCATCAAGTTTTTCGGGGTACCGCAATGTACTGTTTGAGTTGAGAGTAACCTTTGTACCATCGGGCAATAAAACAACCTTTGTATTTGCCGGGGCTGCGTATGCTGTAATATAATTTACAGAAGCGTTATTAATTGATGTTTTATAGTAAAAAAAGAATGCCGTAACGCTAATGACAACCGCAATGAGTGTTGCGGATCTAACATATTGCTTCCGTTTTTTAAGCGCCCATAACCTTAGCGAGATATTGTTACGCATGCCATCCCAATTGGGCTGATGAGCCGTGGAGTCACCCTGGGCATTTTGCCATTGTTGTTGCATCGGGCCGTCAAAACCCTCAAAATCCGGGGAGGCCTTAACCAACTCTAAAAATTCGTTAAACTCTTCCTGCGTACATTCATTATTAATGTACTTATTTAAAAGGTATTCCTTCCGCTGCCTATCGTTCATTAACTGTGGTTTAATATGCTAAAGACACAGCAAAACGCGTAACAGACTAATGGAAGTAAAGAAAAAGTTAAAAAAATATTAAAAAATGGCATTCACGCTATCAAATAGCCCGGAATCGACGACCTAGAATTAGATTATTAGATAAAATACTAAAAATCGCCTAAAAACAAGTTGTGCTTAGTGTATTTTTTACACCAAAACGGGTGCTTTGCTTAGAAAACCGCTATCTACTTAAATAAATAGCGGATACGATGGCTATTAGAGTTGGGTTTACGCCATTTTTTGCGAGGAAATTATTAATAAAGGCCAGCGCGGCTAACAAATGATTTTTAACGGTATGTTTTGAAAGATTAAGCATAGTGGCTATCTCATCATAATTTAAGCCATCTTCTTTACTCAGTTTATATACCAGTTGCCTTTGCGGTGAAAGATGGTTAACCGCAGCTGAGATGAGTTGCTTACACTCAGATACAGCTATGCCCGCCTCGGTATTATTATCGTTTGTAACGGTTACCAGCATCAATTCATTTACCAGGCGAGTATCGCTGGCAGCCTTGCGCAAATAATTGAGGGAATAATTGCGCGCCATAGTATATATATAACCACCCAAGTTGTTTACATCCTGCAGAGCGTTTTTATTCAGCCAGAGTTTAATGAAAATTTCCTGCGTTAATTCTTCTGCTGCGTAATCAGATTTGGCAATAGCATACACCTGGTTATAAACTTGCTTTTTATAACGTTCAAAAACTTCTTCAAATGTAAGATCCTGGCGTCTGTTTAAACTGAAGGCCCTCATTTATAATACTTATGGCGCAAATTAGGAACCTAATGTAATGAAAAAATTACACTTAAAAAGCAAGAACGTAAATTGTTGGCTATTTATTAAATTTTGCTCGTTATAGATGAGGGCAGTTTATTGGCTTACCAGAATACATGAAGAGCCTTTAGAGCCGAAACAATCTACTGCCACTCATCCAAAAAGGCGAAATGCTATTTATAATTCAGCAAAAATTGGGCACCAAATTTGGGCTGCTTCGCCCGATGAATCTTTAAATAATGAAAAAAACAAGGTCCCGATCAACTGTAGCGTAGATGATATCCGGTTTGATGTTGCATAGGCCTGACCTTGATTTCAATCAAAAATAAATTATCTGTATGGTTCCGCAACCAAACTACAGAATAATGCTCAATACTTTCAGGTCGACTTGGTATATCGCTCAAAAACGAGCCAAACCCATCCGCTAACAGTATTTCATATGCTATCAGTGCCGCAAACATCCGCCTCTTTGGGGGTTTAAAACTGCAGTTCAACCAGCTAAACGTTTCAAATCACCTATAAAAGTAAAAGAGTTCGAGATTCTTCCCCTAAAGACTACTTTAAAACTGCGAAATCAACGAAACTTTACCGAAAGTTCGCGAATTTTCTTTTTTCACATACAAGATTCCATACAAAATCGACTTCCAGACTGTCGTAAAAAACGATTAATGAGAATAGATCAATTACTATTCATAGCCTTTATTACGTTCCTTGTAAGTCGTTGCAGCAATGTTGCGTCCTCGGTAATTATCTCGGCATCGGCCATCATACCTTGCTTGATCTTAACGGGTCTTTTTAAATCGGATGCCTTGTATGATTTTAAAACAACTCTGGCGGTAAATAAACTATCCTTAAAAGGCACATCATTTATATAACTAATGGTGCCTTTTAGCATCCCGTACTCTTCAAAGGGGTAGCTTTTTAGTTTTATTAATACCGCTTGCCCCTCTTTTACTTTGCCTAGATTGTTTTGCGGGATATTCATTTCGCCAAAAAAATGTACATTTTGGGAATTGATGTAAAATACTTCCTGCGACGGCGAAACCATTTGATTCTCCTGGATGATTCCCGCAAAAGAAACCTTACCCGCCTGCGATGCCGATAAAATGTATTTGTATTTCCAATCCTCGGCCTCGCTCACCAGGCTGTTTAATGCCTGCAGAAAATTAGACTTCTCTTCAACCACCTCATTATCCAGCTCTAATATCTCCTTTTGTTTATTTAAGTAATTGGTATTGGCAGCAATCAGGGATGCTTCTGTTTGCAATAGGGGCGCTTTGCGGCTAAGGTACTTGCTCTCCTGCTGCCTTAATTCGGCGGGTGTTTCAACCCGCTGCTGAGCCAGCTTTTTATGCATACCGTAATCCTCTTCGGCAATGCTTAAATCTCTTTGCTGCAGGGCTTTTTCGGCTTCCAGTTGGGTTCTTTGCTTGTTTAACCCAATAATGTCTTTTTGCAGATATGCCCGTTTTTTTAACAGGAAGCCATCATTTACAGATGCCATATAGGTGAGGTAAGCCTGGGTAAATGTTTGGTACGATGCCTGTAGCTCACCAAGGCCGCCATTGCCTGCCCCGTCAAAGTCGGTGTAAGCGGTAAGTGTGCCCGCTGTAATTTTACCCTGCATTATTTTTAGCTGTGTTAAAAGCGTAAGTACTTTCTTGTGGTCGGCTATGCTTTCCAGGTAAGCCAATGGCTGCCCGGCAGTAACCAATTCATCGTTTACCACCAAAAGCTTTATCAGCCTGCCGGTAATTTTGGGCACTACGGGTTTAGCCACATCTGGCGAGCTTAGTTTTAATTGGGTTTTAACAATATCGGGATACTTTATAAAGGCAGATAAACTTATTAGCAACACTATAATGCAAAAAAACAAGGTAATGCCCCAGCGCAAAATCCACGATGGTACCGCTGTAATAATATCCTGCATATCATCGGTATGGCGCTGGCTATCTGCTGTTTGGTTAATAGTAAAAGGCATGTTTGTAAAATTCTAATTGCTAAACGCTAAATCCTAAACTCGAAATCTGAAATCGAGAATCCGAAATCAATTTCCCAGTTCCAGTTGGTTCTTTACCAGGTTGTAATACTCGCCTTTAAGTGCCGTTAGCTGCCTATGCGTACCCTGCTCCACAATGCGGCCTTTGTGTAAAAAAATAATGTTATCGGCATGGCTAACCGTACTTAAGCGGTGCGCTACTATCACTACGGTACGTCCTTTAAAAAACTCCTTCATGTTATCCATTATCACCCGCTCGTTGTTGGCATCGAGCGCATTGGTGGCTTCGTCAAAAAACAGGTAATGCGGGTTTTTATAAACAGCCCGTGCTATCAGCAGCCGCTGCCTTTGCCCCTGGCTTATACCGTTGCCCTCTGCCCCTATTTTAGTTTTTAAACCCAGCGGCAGACTGCTTATCAAATCTTGTATGTTGGCTACCTTTATGGCGTGCTGTAACTTTGCGCTATCGGGATAATCATCACCAACGGCTATATTGCGTTCTATAGAATCAGAAAATATAAAGCCATCCTGCATCACCACACCGCACTGGCTGCGCCATATTTTAAAGCCAATGTTATTGAGCAATTGCCCGCCAACATTCAGTTCGCCTTTTTGAGGCAGGTAAAACCTGAGCAATAGTTTTATGATGGTGGTTTTGCCGCTGCCGCTCATACCCACAATGGCGGTTGTTTTGCCTTGCGGGATGCTGAGGTTTATATCTGACAGTACCGGCTCGTTACCTGCGCCAGGGTAACGGAACGATACATCGTTTAAACTTAGCGTGCGGTCATCCGGCAGGGCATGATTGAATTCTTTTTCAACAGGTTCTTCATCATCCATCTGGTGTATCTCGTTCAACCGCTCCAGGCTTATCTTTGCATCCTGAAAGCCCTGTATAAAACCTAAAAATTGCTGTATAGGGCTATTCAACTGCCCGATGATGTATTGCACGGCCATCATGGCACCCAACGTAAACTGCCCATCTATAACCGCCTTGGCGCTTAAAAAGGTAATGAGCAGGTTTGTAGATTCGTTAATAAAGGTAGAGCCACCTTGCTGGTACTGGTTTAAGGCGAGGTTTTTTACATTGAACTTAAACAACCTTGCCTGCAAATGCTCCCACTCCCAGCGTTTTTGCTGCTCGCTATTGTTCAGTTTAATTTCCTGCATGCCGTTTATAAGCTGTACTATACTACTTTGATTTTTGGAGGCTATCTCGAAGCTTTTATAATTAAGCTGCCGTCTGCGTTTTAAAAAGACAAGTATCCAACCGATATACAGAGCACTGCTAATGAGGTAAACAAAAAATATAAGCGGGTTATAATAAGCCAGTACCACCGAAAACACCACAAGGTTGAACATGGAGAACAGGGTGCTTAAGGTAGAGCCTGTTAAAAAGGTTTCTATACGGCGCTGATCATTCATCCGCTGCATAATATCTCCCGTCATTTTGGTATCGAAGAAGCTGATGGGCAGTTTCATCAGTTTGATCAAAAAATCGGTAAGGATAGAGATATTGATACGGGTGCTGATATGCAGCAATATCCAACTACGGATAAACTCTACGCTTACCCTGCCGATAATGAGCATGGCTTGCGCTATAATAACGATATATATAAAATTAAGATTGCGCGTGTTGATGCCGATATCAACCACCGATTGGGTTAAAAACGGTGCGGCTAATTGCAGCAATGTACCTATGCCCAACCCAAACAGCAACTGTATAACCAATTGTCGGTAAGTAATCAAATAACGGAGTAGGAAACTCCATTTAACTTCGGTGCCCTGTTCATCGTCCTCCTGGTAAAAATGTGGCGTGGGGCTTAACAGCAAGGCAATCCCCTCGTTTTTTTCGGTATCTGATAGCCAGTTGTTTGCAAATTCGGCTTCGGTAAGTTTAATAAGGCCTGCGGCCGGGTCGGCAATAAAGTAACGCCCGTTTTTAATTTTATACAGCACCACAAAATGATTTTGCCGCCAGTGCAAAATACAAGGCAGTTCTGCCTCCTTCAATTCTGAAAGGTTCAGCTTTGCGCCAAGCGACCTAAAGCCCACTTTTTCCGCCGCATCGCTGATGCCCAAAAGCGATACTCCCTCGCGGTTTATCTCGCAAAGCTGCCTTAGCGTTTGTAATTTGATATTGCGCCCAAAATGCTTGGCCACCATGCGGAGGCAGGTAGGGCCGCAGTCCATTTGATCGGGTTGTTTGTAATAAGGGAAAGGCATAGTTATTGTTAAGCGCGTGGTATTAAATATAAAACTGGCATCAGCACCTTGGTAATTGAATAGCTTATTCTTTCGGTGTTAATTTCTCCATTTCTTTAGACAGTTCGTCGCGGTGTAAATTTTTCGCAATAATATTCTCGTTCTTGTCAATCAAAAAATTAGCGGGTATGCCTGTAATTTTATAAGCTTACAATTATTTGTTTTTGCCATAACCACGCCCCGGTCCTGCGCTCCCCCCATCTCAGATGCGATCTTTAAAAGCTTTACGGATATTGGCGTTCTTACTCTGCTCAACAAGTGCATCAACTTCTGCCGCATTAGCGTTTTGAGGATCTTTATAGTAATTCATCGCAAAAAAATATAAAAAATATTCCCTGATAAAAGGATTGGGGTAATTTTTTATATCGCTGTAAAGATGATCATAGTCTTTTCTGCTCGTCAAATGATTAAACTTTACATTTACCAGTCTTTTAAAGTACCCCCTGAACACATTTTCCATTACAAATGAAAGACTGGTATCGGCAGGGTTAAATTTTGTATTTGCAAAAGCGCTGTCTATCAAACTGCCGAACTTAGCCAACTGGGGATGTTTATTATCCTGAAATTCCTGCTCGTAATAATACAAATCAAATAAAAAATCTATTCTTCGTTTCCTGCTCAAGTAATCGATCAATGGTTTAGCGCATGCTTTCTTTGTAAACAGGGGTTGAAAAAAATCATCTTTGATCTGATTGAACTTAACAAGGTCGTCGTAAAAAAGCTTAACGTTTTGATCATATTTAACATTTTTTGCTTCAGGCTTGTGCTTTAAAAGTGCACGGTTAAACAAATAATTTGAAAACATATAGTTACTACTGTTCTTTCCATGAGCAATAAGACTATCTTGGTCTGAGTTCCAATTCGGTCCCATCATTTTGTAGGTCAGTTGCACACTATCTCCGGGGGTAATGTAAATTGGCCTGTAATTAAGATACACCATTTCCGGTTTGTCAGATCGGTATTTCAACAGGTAATGATGATCATCTATTTTTGAAACATTGAAAAAAGCAGACCTGGGCAAGTTATAACCTCTCTTTAATAGTATGCGTAACTCGTCGTCAGAGGGCCTCTCCAAATTGTAACTGCGGGGCTGTTCAAAAAAGCTGAGCTGTTCAACATTGATATCTGTGATGTTCTTCAAAGTAATCGCAATGCTGGATGTTTTCTGTGCGTGGCCGATATAAAAAGAGCATGTTAGGCATAACATTAAAAAAAAATTCTTCATAATTTTAAAGGTTAAATCATTTATAAAACCAGCAACCCGGAGTTAAGCCCGGGTTGCTTAGGTTGATTAACACCAGAACGTATACCCTGTTACAGGTACACTAACTACACGTTCCCAATTCGCAGGTCGGTGTATTATCGTATGAATGTCATCCGCTGGAATAGTTTAGCAAGGATTGAGGTTTCAAAAAAACGATATCCCCGAGGCGCAAGTTTTAAAAATCTATATAATTTTTTATGTCGTCTTTGATATCCGCATTGGTGATAGTTCGTAAACTGTCTTCCAGCTTTTCCTGGTTTAAAAGCTTTGTTTTGCTGCGATATTCCTTCACCAAAAAGTAGAGGAAGTATTCTCTAATGTAGGCATTGGGATATTTATCAATGTAGTTAAACAAAGCAAGGGCATCGGTACGGCTGCTTAGGTATTTGAATTTTATTTGTACCAACCTGGCTAAGTATCGCTTAAACAAATTTTCCTGTACAAAATTGAAGTGAGTATCGCCGGGTAAAAATTTGGTAGCGTTAAAAGACTCATCTAAAACCTTAGAAAAAGCACCCAAGCCCGGATTATTACTTTCATACAATTCATTTTCAAAATAGATCATATTGAAAATGAATTGATTGTGCTCGGTTCTTTTCACAAAGCCAATTAAAGCCGGGGAGCACTTTAGAGATGTTAAGAGTTTATCAAAGTAGTTAAAATACACTTTTTCAAACGCGCTAAGATCCTGATAGAGTAACGTTGGGTTATTTTTATATTTAATAGCTTCGAAATCAGGATAATAGGCATCCAGCTTCTTGGTCATTGTATAATTGGAATACATATAATTCCCGGCATTTACGCCCTTTGCAAACAGGCTGTCTACCTGCACGTCCGTAGTTTTTGAAAAAAGCCGCCAGGTTAATTGGATGCTATCTCCGGGTGTAATATAAAATGGTTTTAAATTCAAATACAAAATGCCCGGTATTGGCTCGTTATATGTTAGGGTGTAATGCGTATCGTCTTTTTTTGTCAACTCGTACTTACCCACTTTATTAAAAATGGACAAATGGTCGATTTGTAACTGCTTGCTGTTTTCTAGAGTAATATGTATGATGGCAGGTTTTTGGGCTTGACATAACAGACAAGAAAAAAGCAAAAAAACAATGGATGAGCATATTTTCATAGGACATTAACTAAAGTATGTAGACGAAAGAAGTATCGACCCGGAAACAAGTTTCCGGGTCGATATTTTATTAACAGTTGAAATTGCCCGTTGCCGAGTTTTCGCAATGGTTGTGTGCGCCAACCTGCTGCGAAGCAGGCAACGTATTACAATTGCCGGTGTGATTTTGCCCATCTGCTGTGGTACATACAATTGTGCCACCCATTGGCTCGCAATAAGCGGGGCATGGACCGCCAGCTAACACCCCACCTAAAACATTCTTCATCTCAGCCCGGCTGAGTTTGTTAAAATTTGACATAAATAGAAACTTAATTAATTGTTACTTTTGCCTTAACCACGCCCAGGCAATTTTGGCGGTATGTATGTAAAGTGCATACTCCTTTACTTTCGCGAGAAGTTTCCTTTATTGCTGTACCATTAGGTATTTAATATCTTTTAATTGGTATTCTTTAGGTAAACGGTATCCATTTATCAACAAGGTGGGCGTGGCTTTTACTTCCGCCATCTCGCACCACTCCTTCTGTTTTTCTATTTTATAATATTTAGTAGTATCAAGGTTTACGGGGTACCGTTTAGCCCAATCATGGTAATTTTTTTGTTTTTGACCGTACCACTCATGCAAGGCCTTTTTTACCGTGCCTTTATCGGGCAATTCATTCAAAGCCATCAGGTGGCGGGCTACAGGCGTTTTTATGTCGTTTTCGTCATTGTCGGCCGTAAACACAATCCTCACTTGTATATCTAAATGGCTATTAAGCCAATCATTTAACACATTATGCGTTTTCTCGCAGGGCGGGCAATAAGGATTGGTTACCATGGTAATGACGTTGCCGGCTTCCACATTGCCTGTTACAATGCTCCAATCTTCATGAGGTAAAGCATACTTGGGCTGCTCTTTCAATATGCTGTTAAATAATTCGGAATTGTATTTAAAGGCTCGCAACTGATTCCTTAACGGCCCTACCTGCTGTGCTTTGAGTAAAACAGGCCTGGCCATCAACCATACCGCAACCGGCAATGCAAAACATATAAACAGGCGTGTAAGGCCGTTAATATCCATTACCGCGAAAGGCTGCTTTAATAAGGTCACAAGTGGTATAAATTCCAGCCAAAGCAATGCCTGCACCGCACAGCATAAAACGCACCACTGTTTGGCAATACGCGCCTGGTAATAAATGGAGTAAAAAGTGTAGGGCAAGCTTACTATATTGAGGATGGCGAGGGGTTGCAAAATGGCTGTACTGCTACCAGCGAACAACAGGGCCAGCCAGCTGCCGGCGAAATAGAAAAACCCCACTTCGCTCCAACTGAGTCCTTCAAATACTTTTGCCGCATCAGAAGAAATAATGGCGTTACAATTTGTTTTGCCTCCGCCGCCGCAAAGCACCTGCACAAGCGGGTTGTTTTTATCGATACTTTGTACCAGCAGCAGTACGGCAACGGTTAAACCGCCTGTTTTAAAAAAAGCTGCCAGAGGCAGTTGCCAGCTACCTTCGTATAAAGGCGCCCCGTATGCGCTCACCGCTGCCAGCAATACTAACGCCAGTAAAGTAAGCGCCAGCACGGCGGTGCCATTATCTTTTATAAAATCCAACAGATTTGATTGCTGGTTTTGCACTGTGCCTGCGTCATCAGGAACCAGTACAACACCACCAAACTTTGCTTTAAACTCAGGCAGTTTAATGTGCTGCGCTTTACTGTCCTGATGGTTAACGGTTACCGTTTTATCATCCATCGCTGTCACCAGCATAAACTCTGCTCCCCTGCTGCTGGTATGGGCAATAAACGGGCAGGGTACATCTGCTAACTCATCCGGCGAGATTCGGTACGCTCCTGCTTCTACACCAAAATTATTTAATACATCGTTTAAGGCTAAAAGCGAGTTGTACTCGGGGTGGATACTTAATTCAGTAATTGCATCAGCAGCTTTAACAGGAGAACCCAAAAGCTTTAAAAGACCAATTAATACTGCTTCGGGGTTTGAATACTTTTGAAAAAAAAGCATAATTTAACGATAGGTTTAAGTTAACGCTAACTTATTGCATGTAACTTAACATTCCAAATAAATTTTCAAATAAATTAAAAAGCAGGTATTAGTACGGGGATCTCTCTCGGGAAATATAGCTTTATCAAATACTCCCTGTTTAATAATTTAAACATTGGTTAATACTGCAACATCAAAAAAGCAACCATGTACGAGTGTTTTCTTGATCCTTATCGCGACACGTAGGCTTGTAAATAGCAAGCTAAGCAGTTTCTCAAATTGAGGTATCGATATTACATCCTTTGGCATTATCTAAATATTTTTGATCATTACTATTTCACCCTTCCATTATTGACGTTAATCATATTCGTAGATGCTTGTAATCATTTCTATGCAACTATATTAGTTTCAGCTTTGGGTATGAAAACTATACTCATCTCCACAGATTTTTCGCCAATGGCCGCTCATGCTGCGGCTTACGGTTATAACCTTGCTAAACAGATTAAAGTCAACATTTTATTAGCACATGCCATTACGGTACCCGCAGAAGTGCCGCAATCCGGAATGATTGTTTGGCCCATGTACGAGAGTGATGAAATGAATAATGACAGCAACGCGGAACTTCAAAAACTAAAAACCCACCTGGAGGAAAATGATTACTCGGATACATTTAAACCCGCTGTAAGCTACAAGGCCGAAGCCGGAAGAGTTGCGGATGTGATAGCACACCTTGCTGATGAGGAAATAAGCATGGTTATAACAGGTAGCCATGGTAGTGATGGCCTCAGCACTTTTCTATTAGGAAACCATTGTAATACCCTTATCGATACAGCAACCAAACCGCTTTTAGTTGTTCCGGCAAAAGCGGCTATCAGGAAAATTAAAAAGATAGCCTTCGCAACCGATTTTAATCAAGTGGGAAAAGATACTAAGTCGATATTTAAGCTTATTGAATTTGCAAGGCTGATGAACGCTGATATTCTCTTAACACGTATCTATACAGATGACCACCATTCACCCGCGCTTCAACTGTTAATAGATCAGTTAATCGCCGAACTATCCAACAAGGCCCACTATCCGCACATTTACTACCGGGCTCTTAAAGACAGCAATGTAGAAAAGGGACTGAACTGGCTTTGCGAAAACGGCCAAATAGATATACTTGCCATGACCCACGGCCCCTACAGTTTTATTGATGACATTTTAAAGTTGAGCCATACCCAAAAAATGGCCGCCCATATAGCTATCCCTTTATTGGTTTACCAGGCAGCAGAATAACATTATGGGGCAAATTGTTTGCGTAAAATAATGATACTCATCACTTTTTAGCGCCCCCTCCGTCACGTTTCAAATGCCCGCCGGCGTTACCTTTGATTTACATCTGCATCTTTCCGCTACTAATTCAAATGTAATGCCCGCTCATTCAATAACTTGTGTCCTTGCGCTTAACTGTGGTTCATCCAGCCTTAAGTTTTGCCTGTATGGTGCCTCCGATTTAAAGGTATTGCGCTCGGGCGCTATTACTCAAATAGGCGGAGATAAGGGCCGATTTGAAATTTTTAACAGCCGGCATAATTTGCTTAGAGGAAAAACCTCAGCCTATGGCAATGTGGCAGACGCAGCCAGGGAGATTATAGCGTACATAGGCGAGCATAAGCAAGAGTTCACCCTATCTGCAATTGGGCACCGAATAGTTCAGGGAGGCCCCGACCATCGCGAGCCGGAACTGATTACCAATAATCTGCTTCAACAACTTGAGGAATTGATTTATCTCGCTCCCAATCATTTACCAGGCGAGATACAGGTAATAAGAGCCATCCAAAAAGTTTATCCAAAACTGCCGCAAGTTGCGTGTTTCGATACGGCATTTCACTGCAACATGCCCAATCATGTAAAATACTACCCACTGCCCCATGAGTTTCAAACCAAAGGCCTGATGAAGTATGGTTTCCACGGCCTCTCCTATCAATACATTATGCAAAAGCTTATTGAAACCCTCCCGGCGACTAAACAGGAAAAGATAGTTATAGCTCACCTGGGTAACGGTGCCAGCATGGCTGCGGTTGATAATGGCGTGGGAATAGATACCACCATGGGCTTAACGCCGCTTGGCGGCCTGGTAATGAGTACACGCAGCGGCGACCTAGATCCGGGCGTGCTGCTGTTCCTGCTAAAAGAACACCACTTAACCGCCGATGAACTGGATAAATTGCTCAGCAACGAATCGGGCTTAAAAGCCATCTCGGGCATCGGCGATGTTGCCGAATTATTAAAGATGGAAGAACATAACCCAAAAGCCGCTTTGGCACTCACCGTTTTCTGCTACCGGGCCCGCAAATTTATAGGTGCGCTTGCTGCCGCAATGGGTGGCTTAAACAGGCTGGTTTTTACCGGCGGGATCGGCGCTAATTCACCCCAAATACGGGAGCGCATTTGCAGCGGCTTAGAATTTATGGGCATAGCAATAGATGAAAAAGCAAATAACGGCGGCCTTCAAACTATATCGGCCCAGCCGGGCAGGGTAACCGTGCAGGCCATGCAAACAAACGAAGAACTAATGATAGCCCGGCTGGTTAGCCGGGTTCTGAATAATACTACCATTAATTAAAACTAAAATGGATTTGAAAACGATAGATACAATTGCCGATGCCTTAAGTGCAGAAGAACTACATAAGATACATGCTTACTGGCGTGCATCTAACTACCTGTCTGTTGGGCAGCTGTATTTGCGAGATAACCCTTTGTTAAAAGAGCCCCTTAAACTGGCGCATGTAAAAACTATGCTGCTGGGCCATTGGGGAACCACGCCTGGCCAGAATTTTATTTACGCGCACCTTAACCGTATCATCAAGAAATACGACCTGAGTATGCTGTACGTATCCGGTCCGGGGCATGGCGGGCCGGCTGTGGTAGCGGGCACTTATCTGGAAGGCACCTACAGCGAAATTTATCCGGACATCAGCCAGGACGAAGAAGGTTTGAAAAAACTATTTACCCAATTCTCATCTCCCGGTGGTATTTCCAGCCATGCATCGCCTCAAACACCCGGCTCTATCCACGAAGGTGGCGAATTAGGTTACTCCTTAAGCCATTCTTTTGGTGCGGTGCTGGATAACCCGGGCCTGATAGTTGCCTGCGTGGTTGGCGATGGAGAGGCCGAAACGGGTCCATTGGCTACTGCCTGGCATTCTAATAAATTCCTTAATCCTTTAACGGATGGCGTAGTGTTACCCATACTGCATCTCAACGGATATAAAATATCCAATCCTACGGTATTGGCACGCATAACCCATGAAGAATTGGAACAGCTTTTTATCGGTTATGGCTGGAATCCCATTTTTGTAGAAGGCGACGACCCGGAGCAAATGCACCGCGATATGGCCGCTGCAATGGATTACGCAGTAGATCGTATTAAACAAATTAAGTACGATGCCGAAAATCCAAACGGACATCGCCCTCGCTGGCCGATGATCATCCTGCGGTCGCCAAAAGGATGGACCGGGCCAAAGGAAGTTGATGGCTACAAAATAGAAGGTAACTTCAGGTCGCACCAGATCCCGCTTGCGGTATCGGCCAGCAGCCCTCCCGAGCATTTACATATGCTTGAGCAATGGCTGAAAAGCTATCGCCCCGAAGAACTATTTGATGAGCAAGGAAAATTGGTTGCTGAATTGGCTGAACTTGCACCCAAAGGCGACTGCCGCATGGGTGCCAATCCGCATACCAATGGCGGCGAATTACTTCATCCGCTGCGCCTGCCCGATTTTAGGGATTATGCAGCTATTGTAGAAGCTCCCGGCGCTAATGGCGAGGGCGACACCTACGTATGCGGCCGTTTTTTGCGCGATGTGATTATAGAGAATGAGAGCCAGCGAAACTTCAGGATATTCGGGCCGGATGAAACCATGTCTAACCGCTTGGATGATGTTTTCAAGGTTACCAACAGGCAATGGGATGCACCCGTTATTAAAAGCGATGAGTTTTTGGCTGCCAATGGTCGTGTGATGGAAATGCTGAGCGAACACCAATGCGAAGGATGGCTGGAAGGCTATTTGCTCACAGGCAGGCACGGTCTGTTCAACTGCTACGAAGCCTTTATTCACATTGTCGACTCCATGTTCAATCAACACGCTAAATGGCTTAAAACCTGTTTAGAGCTACCCTGGCGCAGAAAAATAGCATCATTGAACATCCTGCTCACCTCTACCGTTTGGCGGCAGGACCATAATGGCTTTACCCACCAGGACCCTGGTTTTATAGACCATGTGGTGAACAAAAAGGCAAACATCGTTAGGGTATATTTACCGCCCGATGCCAATTGCCTGTTATCGGTAATGGATCATTGCCTGCGCAGCTATCATTACGTAAATGTAATTGTGGCCGGTAAACACGCGGCACCGCAGTGGCTGAATATGCAGCAGGCGGTTGAACATTGCACCCGCGGTATAGGTATCTGGGATTTTGCCAGTAACGACCAGGATTGTGAGCCCGATGTGGTAATGGGCTGCAGCGGTGATGTGCCTACCTTAGAAACGCTGGCTGCCGTATCAATTTTAAGGGAACATCTGCCCGAACTAAAGGTGCGCGTAGTGAATTTGGTGGATCTGTTTAAACTGCAAAAAAGCAGCGAACATACCCATGGGCTTACAGATACAGATTATAACGCTCTTTTCACCACGGATAAGCCGGTTGTTTTTGCCTTTCACGGATACCCCTGGCTGGTACACCGTTTAACTTATAACCGGGCAAACAACATCAACATGCATGTGCGCGGTTATAAAGAAGAAGGCACCATTACAACCTCTTTTGACATGGCTGTGTTGAACGAGATGGATAGGTTCCATTTGGCGATGGACGTGATTGATCGCTTGCCGCAAACAGGGAGCAAGGGAGTTTACCTCAAGCAAATGCTTGCAGATAAGCTGATAGAACATAAACAGTACATTAAATTACACGGCAAGGATATGCCCGAAATTTTAAACTGGAAATGGGGTGCCGAATCTTCTGCCAAACAATAACCGGCCATGAAAATCTATCTCATCAAATCTTTAATGATATCTGCGGCAACTTTGGTCTCGCTGGCCGGTTGCGGGCAGGGAGCTCCGAAATCTGCAACAACCATCCATCGGGACACTACTATTGCGGTCGCCTCTTTTGATAGCTTACAAATTGCAGGCTTTTTTAAACGCTATCCCTTACTTACGCCAAACCAGGCCGAGGTTGCCGCTTTTTACAGGCAACGGAACTTTACCTATGCATGGTTTAACAACGGTTTGCTTATTGAACAGGCAAGTAACTTAACCAGCAGGATACTTAATTTTAAAAGCGACGGGCTCAGCAAAAGCCCGCCCTATCAGCGTGTGCTGGATTCCTTGATAAACGAAACAAAACCAAGCCCCGCCGGCCATCAACCCGAAATTGAGGCAGAGTTGATGCTTACCGCTCAGTACTTCAATTTTTCAAAATCGGTTTACGAAGGGATCGACGTCTCGGCAAGCAAAGCAAGCGGTTGGTTATTGCCCAGGAAGAAGATTGCGTACAGCCAATACCTGGATAGCTTGCTAAAAACGCCCGGAAAGCAACTATCTGCAAACGAACCGGTTTACCGCCAGTATGAATTACTAAGAACCTACCTGAGAAAGTACAGCCTGTTGGCCGCAAACGACAAATGGCTACCTATAACCCTAAGTAAGAAACCGGCATTGGGCGACACAACTGTAGCAATTCAAATGGCCAGAGCCCGTTTATTTAAGCTGGAGGATTTTAGCGGCGATACGGTAAAGAACACCTACGACCCCGAAATGCAAGGCGGCATTAAAGTATTTCAGGACAGGCACGGGCTGGCCATCACCGGGCTTTTAAATAACGAAACCTTAACAGAATTGAATGTGCCCTTATTGGCACGAATAAAACAAATACTGGTGAATATGGAGCGGAGCCGCTGGCTCCCGGTAAGTTTAAATACAGATTACGTTGCCGTAAACATACCCGAGTTTAAAATGCACGTGTACCATGCCGATAGCCTGCTTTGGAGCAGCAACGTGGTAGTTGGTAAAACTGAGCACCCTACAACCGCTTTTTATGGCGAAATACAATATGTAGTTTTCAGCCCCTATTGGAACGTGCCGCCGGGGATATTAACTAAAGAGATAATACCGGGGATGAACAAGAACGGCAATTATCTGCGCGATCATAATATGGAAATAACCGGGCGTAGTAACGGCTTGCCTGTTGTGCGGCAAAAACCCGGAAAGGACAATTCTTTAGGCCTGGTAAAATTCCTATTCCCGAATAGCTACAACATCTACCTGCACGATACCCCTTCAAAATCCCTGTTCGGCGAAACAACCCGGGCTTTTAGCCACGGTTGTATCCGCATCGCCGAACCTACGAAGTTTGCCGCTTTCCTGTTGAAAGACAATGCGGTATGGAATGATGCTAAAATCAACCAATACATGCATGCGGGCAAAGAACGATATATAACGCTAAATAAAAAGGTGCCGGTATTCATAGCCTACTTTACCGCCTTTACTGACAGGGGAGGCCATCTTAACTTTAGGAAAGACATTTACAACCTGGACGGGCGACTCGCAGACATGCTACTATCAGGATCCGACACTAACTAATTAATACAAAGCAGTTTAGTAAATATTTTTTGTGACTGGCATCATCCTTTTTAATGACCGCCATCATAACTGCCCATGGTTAATAGTCCACCTTTACAGCACATCAAACTACACATCCTATGTCAACATTAACTATAAACATTCCGGATACCGAGCCGCATTTCAGAACAGAGCACGACTCGATGGGTGCTGTGCAGGTACCGGCAGAAAAATACTGGGGAGCACAAACAGAACGCTCGCGTAATAACTTTAAGATCGGCCCGAAGGCATCTATGCCGGCCGAGATTATAGAGGCATTTGCCTACCTTAAAAAAGCGGCCGCTTATGCCAATACAGACCTGGATGTGCTGCCCGCAGATAAACGCGACCTGATTGCGATGGTATGCGACGAAATATTGCAGGGAAAACTGCCGGATGAGTTCCCGCTGGTTATCTGGCAAACCGGCTCGGGTACACAATCTAACATGAACCTGAACGAAGTTATAGCTAACCGTGCGCATGTATTGCACGGCGGTTTGCTGGGCGATAGTAAAACGGTAGTTCATCCCAATGATGACGTAAATAAATCGCAATCATCAAACGATACCTTTCCAACGGCTATGCATATAGCGGCGTACAAAATGCTCATCTATGTTACCATACCGGGCATTGAACTACTGCGCGACACTTTAAAAAAGAAATCAGCAGATTTTAAAAACGTTGTAAAAATAGGCCGCACGCATTTAATGGATGCCACGCCTTTAACGCTTGGGCAGGAAATATCCGGCTATGTATCTCAACTGGATCACGGATTGCGGGCTTTAACAAATACGCTCGATCACCTTTCCGAACTGGCCCTTGGAGGCTCGGCAGTTGGCACCGGTATGAACACACCCGAAGGTTATAATGTAAAAGTGGCAGAATATATCGCGCAATTTACTAATCTGCCATTCCGCACAGCCGACAACAAGTTTGAGGCATTATCTGCCCATGATGCTATCGTAGAAAGCCACGGTGCGCTGAAACAGATAGCGGTATCGTTGATGACGATTGCCAATAACATCCGTATGCTGGCATCGGGCCCGCGCTGTAGTATTGGCGAATTGCACTTGCCCGAGAACGAACCAGGCTCGTCCATTATGCCCGGTAAGATCAACCCTACCCAAAACGAAGCGGTTACCATGGTGGCCGCGCAAGTAATGGGGAACGATGTAGCTATCACAATAGCCGGATCGAACGGGCAGTTTCAGCTAAATGTATTTAAGCCGGTTATGGCGGCCAACTTCCTGCAATCTGCCCGCCTCATTGGCGAAGTCTGCACCTCCTTCAACGAGCATTGTGCTATGGGGATAGAGCCCAATTACGAAGGCATCAAAAAGCACCTCGAAGCTTCGCTGATGCTGGTAACCGCTTTAAACCCGCATATTGGCTACGAAAATTCTGCCCGGGTTGCCCAAAAGGCAATGAAAGAAAATTTATCGCTGCGCGAATCGGCTGTTGGTTTAAAACTAATGACGAGCAAACAATTCGACGAATGGGTAAAGCCAGTTAATATGGTCGGCACGCTCTAATTCCTTCCTAAATTACCCTACCCTTTTTTATTGATGCGCCGGGGCGTGTTATAACCCGCTGTGCTACATCAATTCTACTGTATTCAATCAAACGTTCTTTATCATCACCATGTGAAAAATCTTACCCTTCCGATCCTCCTGCTGTTTGCCTTTTTAAAGGCATCGGCGCAACAACCCGCGGCAGCGCCAAAGGTGAACACCGATACAATTAAAAACTTCTCCACCTATAAAAGGTCTATCACCTTCGCCGGCTTGTTGCAAACCCGCTTCCTGGGTTCGCTTACTAAAAATGTAGATGTAAACGGCAAAAACTTCGATCCGGCGGGAACAGCCTCCAAAATAACCAACACCTTTATGCTGAAGCGTGTGCGCTTTGTTGTGAAAGGTACGGTGAATGACCACTTCTCGGCCAACCTGCTCATGAACTTCGCAGAATTTAGCAGTGACCCATCTAACAAAGTGCTGGAGAATGCGTACGTGAAATACACCCTCAGCAGCCACTTTAATGTACAGGCAGGCCAGTTCAGGCCGTTCTTCGGCATAGAGGACGTAGTGCCTAATGATATCATCCGCACGCTGGATTACTCCAACCAGTACTACGCTTTTGGAGCGAGCGGATGGCAGAGCTTCCAAACGGGTGTTGCTGTATTTGGCAACGTTGATAAAGCCGGCCAATTGCGTTACTACGCAGGTGCCTACAATGGCAATAACCGCAACCAGGCCAACGATAACGACAATACCAAAAACTTTTATGGCCGCTTAGAAGCCGACGTTATTAAGGGTTTAACACTGGGCTTCAACGCAGGTGTGGGCAGTTTAGGAGCGGGTAAAGGCAATGCACTGGGTATAGATGTTAAAGGCGGCTTCCCAATTAACGAAAGATGGGAAGTTAGTTTAGGCGGCGAATACAAAACCGGGACAAATTTTGCCCTTTACAACACATTAACCGTAAAGCCCAACCTAAGCGAGGTACGCATGCAGGGCTTTTATGTCTTCCCTATTATACGCTACAATGCCAATATGCGCAGGGTTAGGGCTATCGAGTTCTCATCGAGGTACGAGTATTTTAATGAGAGCTCCTGGCTTAACCACAATTCCAGGCAAACTATTATCCCAAATGCCTCGCTCATTTTTGCTGATGATTTCTATGCCGCCCTCCAGTTAGGCGTCTCTATCGACCTATACCAACGAAACATCCCCCTCACTACTGCTTACAACCACAACCAGGCTTATCTCCAATTACAGGTACGCTTTTAATCCATCATCATGAAAGAGATCAATCTTAAATCATTTGCGATTACGCTGGTGGTTGGCCTAATTATCTGGTTTATACCGGTACCCGAAGGCGTTAAACCCAATGCCTGGCATTTGTTAGCCATTTTTGTAGCCACTATCGTCGGTATTATATTAAAAGCTGCACCCATGGGTACCATGGCCATGCTGGGTATTACGCTTTGCGCAGCTACGCAGGTGTTGGCGCCTGGTAAACCTATAGATGCCATTAAAAATGCGCTGAGTGGCTTTGGCAACTCCACTATCTGGCTTATCGGGCTGGCGTTTTTTATAGCGCGTGGCTTTATCAAAACAGGCCTGGGTAACCGGCTGGCTTATAACTTTATCAAGCTGTTCGGTAAAAGCACATTGGGTTTGGCTTATGGCTTAAACACTGCCGACCTGATACTGGCGCCGGCCATTCCAAGCAACACCGCAAGGGCGGGCGGGGTAATATTCCCCATCATGAAATCCATTGCGGTAAACATGGGCAGCGAACCGGAGAAGCCCGAAACCCACCGCAAAATAGGGGCGTTCCTAACGCTAAGCAGTTACAACGCAAATATGATCACTTCTGTAATGTTCCTTACGGCTACCGCAAGTAACCCGATGGCGCAGAAATTCGCACATGACCTTGGCGTTGATATTAGCTGGGGAAGCTGGGCCATGGCGGCCGCCATACCCGGGCTGGTTTGCTTTCTGTTGGTGCCCTTATTTCTTTATAAAGTTTACCCGCCCGAACTGAAGCAAACCCCGGAAGCGCCCTCATTGGCTGCTGCCAAGCTGAAAGAAATGGGAAAGATATCCATACAGGAATGGCTGATGGTGGCTACGTTCATCATTCTGCTGGTGCTGTGGATATTCGGCAACTTAATATCCATGGATGCCACTACCGGGGCATTAATAGGCCTTTGTATCCTGCTGCTTTGTGGCGTATTAACCTGGGAAGATGTAAAATCTGAAAAAGGTGCCTGGGATACTATCGTTTGGTTCTCTGCATTAGTAATGATGGGGTCTTACCTCAACTCTTTAGGGCTTATAGGCTGGTTTGGCCATTTAGTAGGCGGCAGCATGAAACAATTTAGCTGGCAGCTGGCTTTCCCGCTCATCATCCTGGTTTATTCTTATTGCCATTATATGTTCGCCAGTGCTACTGCACAGGTAGCGGCCATGTATTCAGTTTTTTTAGCGGTTGGTATTGCGGTAGGCGTGCCACCGGTAATGCTGGCTATTTTCCTGGGGGCCTGCCCCACCCTGATGGGCTCTTTAACCCACTACGGCCACGGGCCGGCACCCATATTCTTCGGCAGCACTTATGTAGATATGAAAGATTGGTGGAAACAAGGCTTTTTTATGAGCGTGCTGTTCCTGCTGGTTTGGTTTGTGGTGGGTGGCGTGTGGTGGAAGGTTATCGGCTTGTGGTAGCCGGCACTACCTTTTTATAAATTATTAATTGCCGATACAATCAACCTATGAAACAAACAACCATTCAATATAAGCTCGCCATGGCGGGTACGGGGCTGTTCCTCTGCTTTTTCCTGGTGATACATTTGTTGGGCAACCTGCAGCTGTTGTTACCCGCTACCGAGGCCAAAGAACAGTTCAACTGGTACTCGCATCTGCTGGCAGGGAATATGCTCATCAAAATCATATCCTGGGTGCTGCTTATTGCCATCATCGGCCACGCGGTGTACGCGCTGATACTCGCAGGTAAAACAAAAAAAGCCAACGGTATCAAATATGTGTACGATAAACGCGCCGATGTAAGCCCCTGGAACAGCCGCAACATGGGTTTATTGGGCACGGTGATACTCATCTTCCTTGTAATCCACCTGAAAGACTTTTGGTACGTATCCGACTTTACCACTATGGCTTTGGATAAGCAGGGTTACAAGGATATGTATTCGGTGGTGGTGCTAACCTTTCACCAGTGGTGGTATGTAGCAATTTATGAGCTATCCTTTATCGCTTTAGGCTTTCACCTGCTACACGGCTTTTTTAGCGCTGCCCGTACACTGGGGCTCTATCATCCAAAATATGTAAAGCTGGTGCGTTATACCGGCTGGCTGTACACCTCGCTTATCACCGGCGGCTTTATGCTGATACCCATTGTTGTTTATTTTAATAACTGATTATCATGTTAGATTCAAAAATACCCGAAGGCAAACTTGCTGACAAATGGGACAACTATAAAGAGCACGTAAAACTGGTAAACCCCGCCAATCGCAAAAAGCTGGATGTTATTGTGGTAGGTACCGGCCTTGCCGGTGCATCCTGCGCGGCATCGCTGGGCGAATTGGGCTACAATGTTAAATCCTTCTGTTTCCAGGATTCGCCACGCCGTGCGCATAGTGTAGCCGCACAAGGTGGCGTAAATGCTGCCAAGAATTATAAAAATGATGGCGACAGCGTGTTCCGCATGTTTTCTGATACCATTAAAGGCGGTGATTTCCGCTCACGCGAAGCCAATGTTTACCGGCTGGCAGAATGCTCTGCCAACCTGATAGACCAGGCCGTTGCACAAGGCGTACCCTTTGCACGGGAATACGGCGGCTATTTAAACAACCGCTCGTTTGGTGGCGTACAGGTATCGCGCACATTTTACGCACGCGGGCAAACCGGGCAGCAATTATTATTAGGTGCCTACCAGGCCCTAATGCGCCAGGTTGGTGCTAATAAAGTAAAAACCTACACCCGGCACGAGATGCTTGATCTGGTGGTAATAGATGGCAAAGCAAAAGGCATCATCACCCGCGATTTGATAACCGGCGAGATAGAACGCCATGCGGCCAATGCCGTGGTGCTGGCAAGCGGCGGGTACGGTAAGGTGTATTACCTGTCTACCCTGGCTATGGGCTGCAATACATCCGCCATTTGGCGGGCGCACAAAAAGGGGGCGTATATGTCGGGCGTCAGCTGGATACAGTTCCACCCAACGTGTTTGCCTCAATCAGGCGAGCATCAGTCTAAATTAACACTGATGTCCGAATCCCTGCGTAACGACGGGCGCATCTGGGTACCCAAACAAGCACACGACGAGCGCAAGCCAAACGATATACCCGAAGAAGAAAGGGATTATTATTTAGAACGGCGATATCCAACCTTCGGCAATTTAGCACCGCGTGATATCTCATCCCGCGCGGCAAAAGAACGCATTGACGCGGGCTGCGGTGTAGGGGTAATGAAGAACGCAGTGTTTTTAGATTTCTCAAAAGCCATCAAAGAACAGGGCAAAGAAAAAATCAAAGAGAAGTACAGCAACCTGTTTAAGATGTACGATAAGATAAACGCCGTAAACGCCTATGAGGAACCAATGCTGATATCACCTGCGGCGCACTTTACCATGGGCGGGCTTTGGGTAGATTATGAACTGATGACCACCATCCCAGGTTTATTTGCCCTGGGCGAAGCCAACTTTGCCGACCATGGCGCTAACCGCCTTGGTGCAAATTCCTTGTTACAGGCATCTGTAGATGGGTACTTTATTGCACCATACAGCATCCCCAATTATTTAGCGGGCGAACTGAAAGCTGAAAAGATTACTACAGATCACCTGGCTTTTGTTGAAGCCGAACACGCTGTAAAGGAACAATTGCAGCAATTCCTCAATATTAATGGCCACCTCTCTGCCGACCATTTCCACAAAACACTGGGTAAACTACTTTATGATGGCTGCGGCCTTTCGCGCACTAAAGCCAGCCTGCAAATTGCAATTGTATCTATAAAAGTGTTGAGGGAGCAATTTTACAAAGAGCTAAAAATAACCGGCGACCATACCGTGAACAGCGAATTGGAGAAAGCCGGGCGCGTGGCAGATTACCTCGACCTCGGCATACTGATGTGCGAGGACGCTTTAAGTCGCGAAGAATCATGCGGTGCCCACTTTCGCGAAGAATACCAAACGCCCGATGGGGAAGCGCTGCGCAATGATAAAGACTATTGCTATGTATCTGCCTGGGAATGGAAAGGTGCTAATGCCGAACACGAACTGCATAAAGAACCCCTTGTTTTTGAAAACGTATCCCTAACGGTAAGAAGCTACAAATAAATTCCGATCATGAAAATATACTTGAAGATATGGCGGCAGGATAGCCCCGAAACGCCCGGCGCGATGAAGAACTATGAGCTGGATGATGTGTCGCCCGATATGTCGTTCCTGGAGATGATGGACCTGCTGAACGAATCGCTGATACAAAAGAGCGAACGTGCGATAGAGTTTGACCATGATTGCCGCGAGGGCATTTGCGGGCAATGCGGCATGATGATTAACGGCCGTGCACATGGCCCGCTCACCCATACTACAACCTGCCAGCTGCACATGCGTAGTTTTAAAGATGGTGATACCATTTATATCGAACCATTCCGGGCAACAGCATTCCCGATTGTGCGGGACCTGAAGGTTGACCGGAAAGCGTTTGATAATATTATCCAGGCAGGTGGGTTTATTTCTGCTTCAACGGGAGAAACGCCTGAAGCCAATGGCATTCTGATATCGCATGCCATTGCCGAAGCAGCCTTTGATGCCGCGGCCTGCATTGGTTGTGGGGCATGTGTAGCCACCTGCAAAAATTCCAGCGCAGACTTATTCACTTCGGCCAAGATTACCCAGTTGGCATTATTGCCGCAAGGGCGGGTTGAACGGACTGAAAGGGTAATTGCGATGGTAAACCAAATGGATGCCGAAGGTTTTGGCCATTGCACCAATACCGAAGCATGCGAGGTAGAATGCCCGCAGGAGATATCGGTATTGCATATCGCCCGGATGAACTATGAATATAATAGGGCTCAAGTGGTTCAACATTGATATAAAAGACAATGATAATTTTATTACTGATTGTGGCAGGGTTAATCGTATTAGCTTTTGCCGCCAAGATGAGAGCAGGCTTTCAATTCAATAAACAAGTACAAGAACTGTTTTCTGTTTCGCCGGCGCTACCCGAAAAAAGATTTCAATATGAACAGTTAGAAGGTCTGCCCGCCCCTGTTCAAAGGTATTTTAAACATGTTTTAAAAGAGGAGCAGCCCTACATCAACACCATTCGGCTTAAGCATACAGGACAATTTAAAACCGGCCCGGACAAAAAATGGGTAAACATCCTTGGGGAGGAATACTTCACAACCTCACCCGCCGGCTTTTTATGGAAGGGCAAAACCGCAACCTTTACTGCCAAAGACTATTTTATAAAGGGCCATGGCGGCTTAAAGGTAAATCTGCTAAACCTGTACACGGTGGTCAACAAAAAAGGCAGCAATTATGATCAGGGCGAATTACTTCGGTGGCTTGGAGAAAGTGTTTGGTTTCCAACCAATCTCCTACCAAATGAAAATCTGCAATGGACCGCGATTGACAACAACACCGCAAAATTAACATTTAGTTATAAAGGGTTAGAGGTGTATTACATCGTTACGTTTGATGATAAAAATGAAATCGTACAACTCAAAACGATGCGGTACATGGGCGACGCAGACCTGGAAACCTGGGTAGCCAAACTGTCTGATTACCGGGAAATGAATGGCATTATCATCCCGCTTACCACAGAGGCCATTTGGGAATTGAAACATGGGCCTTTAAGTTACGCTAAGTTCCATGTAGAAAACATCGGGTATGATATACCTAATAAATTCAATAATTAAAAGTTACACATTATGGCACCTAAAAAAACAATACTGCTGCTAACCGATTTTACAAAACGAGCAGAACGCGCGGCAGACTTTGCGCTAGACCTGGCGATAAACAACAATGCTGATATATTGATATACAATTCTATCATCTCTATTGAGGCGTCTGTTATAACGGGCGAGCGCAAATCGCCCGACAAAGAAATCGCGGAGATGGGTGACAAAAGCAAAGAGCGCTTAAATCAATTGTCGCAATATTTGCACTCGAAATTAACCATAGGACAGCAAGACGCAGTTACCATATTCTGCAAAAACGGGACCGGGCCGGTTGTAGAAACTATTTCAGAGCTGGTGGCCGAAAATGCCATTTGGTTAGTAGTAATGGGTAATCATATCGACAAAACCATCGCTACCTTATACTTTGATAGTAATATCCCATCGGTAATGAATTACTGTGGTTGTCCTTTGCTACTGGTGCCTTAATAATTGCCCATAAATTCCCAACCCACAAAAAGCTGATTCCACAAAAAACCCCGCAGGCTTGCAAAGCAAGGCGCTGCGGGGCGGCAACCGCTACGTTACAGGTCTTTATCGCCGAACATCTTTGCGTCGCGGGTATTCTTTTGTACGGCAATGGCCGAAAACATACACAGGCAGAATGCCATGGCGTAAAATCCTTTTTCACTTCTTGCTAAATCGGCATTCCAAAGGCCAATCGTTAATAGTACCATTGCCGCAATGGTGGCAAACCAACTCAAGCCGTAGTAAAGATCGGTAACGGCAAGTCCTTCGGCCCTGTCCCTTACGCTTTTCTGCACGGATATTACCGCGAACATGCCAAATAATAAGATGGTGAAATAATAGCCTTTTTCGTTCAAATCCATTGTTGCATTCCATAAACCGATGAGATATCCCGCCATGCCTACCAATAAGGCCAACCAGGATGCGCCTATAAATGCGGCGGTGGGTTTAAATGGGTTTCTGATGTTTTCGCCATATTTTGCAATGGGCAAATTTCCTTCTGTTTTGTTTTGTAGCGGTTCCATGTTTGTTTTGTTTTAATTGTTAATATGGAAGCAAATGTGGGCTATAAAATACACCTGAAAAAGTCATAATATGTAAATTACTGACGATATAGTTTCGCAATTATCGTATCTTTATTTACGCAATTATATCTATATGGACTCCATTCAAGCGTTAACCAACCTGCTCAACAATACCGATAAAAAGCTATTCAGGCAGTTTTTACAGCGAAAAAACAAGAGGGCCGACGTTAAGAATCTAGCTTTACTTGATTTGATAGAAACTGACGATATAAGTAACTTAAGTAAACTCTACAATCCGGAAAAAAATAATGACGCATATCATGCGCTCCGTAAAAGGCTGCAGGATAATTTACTGCTATTCTTATCGCAGAAAACCTTTGAGAGCAATCATTCCGATACTTACGATGCGCTGCGGCTGGTTGTGGTGGGGCGTTTTTTGTTAGAGAACGACGTGGTGAAGATAGCCTTCAAATGTTTGGATAAGGCTGAGCGGCTTGCTGAAAATTTAGAGCAGCTTAACCTGTTGAACGAACTCCTGCTGCTGAAACTGCAGTATGCCCACCTGCCGGGAGCAGAAGACTTTGAAACTTTGACCGCGCGTTTCCTGCAGAACCAGGCTGATATGCAGCGGGAGGCTAAGCTAAATATGGCCTATGCCTTTTTGAGGAAGGAACTACAGGAGATACACCTGAAAGGGAAGGTGGTTAATTTGACGGCCCTGATGATAACGACGATACGGAAGTACAAAATTTCCGCGCAGGATTTGATGACGTACAAGTCTATCTACCAAATCCTTTTCATCGCGAATGAATACGCCGCAATACAGCAGAATTATGCGCTGATAGAACGCTATATCAATCGGACGGATAAATTTATACAAGGTCAGGCGCATAAAACACAATCCTATCTTTTTCACCATATATCCATCTTGTATTTTCTGGCGAACTTTCACCTGAGGCGAAAGAATTTTGCGGGGAGTACATCCTATCTCAAGGAAATGATGGATTTAATGGCGACGGATAGCCGCTATTATGAGCTGTTTTATTTGCGCCAATCTCTGCTTTCTGCGCTCAACCTGTTCTATACAGGCTTTGCTAACGATGCCATTGCGCTATTGCAGCAAGCGCTCTCCAATACAAAGCATCGTTCTAAACCGGAAGATATAGAGGATATACGGATATGTCTGACCATGTTTTTGGCCCTTTACAATGACCGGGGAAGTTTGAAACAGCTTACTTTACTGACGCGCACCGATGCCTGGTACGAAAAAAAAATGGGCATGTTATGGACGATTAGAAAGAATCTGATGGAAATTTTGGTGCATGCACAGTTCTCCAACATCGAGCTTGCCATGTCGCGGCTAAACAGTTTCCGGCGTCGATATAAGAAGTACCTGCTGAAAACGTCGGAAGAACGCGTGTTGCTGTTTTTAAGGCTGGTTGAAAAATACCTGCTAAAACCCGATGTAGCCTTTGATACGGCCTATAGAAAGACGGTTTTAAACATGGCGGGCACGTCTGAAAATGACGATATCTTCACCTTGAGTTTTATTGCCTGGCTGATAGCGCGCTGGGAGAAAAAATCGGCTTATAAAGTAGTGCTGACGCTCATCCAGGATGACACCTATGCGCAATAACACCACATTCATTATTCGATATCATTTATCCTGATTGGCCAGGGCTATCCCGCGAGATGCCTTTTTATGAAACAGGTAAGGTAAACTGAAAGGTAGAGCCAACGCCTTTTTCGCTGTCGGCCCATATGCGGCCATCATGGTGCTGGATAATCTCCGCGCAGATATACAAACCCACGCCAAAACCGGCTATATGTTTGGTATGTTCGGTGCCGGCGCGATAATAGCGATCAAAAATATGCGGCAAATCTTGCCGGCGGATGCCCATCCCTTCGTCCTGTACACTCACCTGTATCACGTCCGCCTGCTTCTCTGCCCGGATAATGACATTTTTACCCTTGGGCGAATATTTCACGGCATTAGATAAAAGGTTAGAAATAACCGAACCTATTTTATCACGGTCGGCGATAACCGCCAAACCAGAATTTACTTCGAAGTGGAACTGATGCGAACTGACCGTCAGCCGCATTTCTTCGAGTTGTTCGCCAATGAGTGCAGCCAGGTCGAACCCCGTTTTGCTGATTTCCAACTTACCCGATTCCAGGCGCGATACGTTCAGGAAGCCATTGATCAAATTGCTCATCTTCTTGGCTTGCTGGCTGGCTTTACCCAGGGCCTGCAGCAAGAACGTATCGCTATGGCCTTTATATTTCAGCTGCATCACCTGTACCAGCGCTGTTAGGCTAGTCAGCGGCGTTTTGAGTTCGTGGCTGGCCATCCCTATAAAGTCGTTCTTGCGTTCTTCGTCGCGTTTTTGCTCGGTAATATCGCGGGCTATTTTTGATACGCCTATCACTGTGCCTGCTTTATCGCGGATAGGCGAAATAGTAAGCGATACATTGATTTGCCGGCCGTCGGCGGTTTGGCGCACGGTTTCGTAATGATCTATTTTTTCGCCGTTGCGCAACTTGCTCAGGATTATCGGTTCCTCATGGTGCAGGTGCCCGGGTATTAATTTCAAGATGGAATTCCCCACCATGTCCGCTTTCTTATACCCGAAGATGGTTTCAGCACCCCGGTTCCAGGCCGTCACCACACCGTCGAGGTCTTTGCCTATAATGGCATCGTCAGAAGATTCTACTATTGCGGCCAGCTTGGCGCTGCGTTCATCGGCCTGCCGCAATTCATCATTGGCCGCATGCAGTTCCTCGTTAGTCGCTATCATTTCTTCATTGATAGACATCAACTCTTCATTCAGGGCCTGGGTTTCCTGCTCGCTCTCCTGCAAGGCCCTGGTGCGTTCGGCAACCCGCTGTTCCAGCGTTTCGTTAATATTCGCCAGTTCGTCATTGGTGGCCATAATTTCCTCGTTGGCCGCCGTCAGCTCTTCATTGAGGGCCTGAGTTTCTTCTTCGCTTTGTACCAGTTCACGGCGCAATTGTTCTTTGTCGCGGTAATCGTGGGTTACCTTGCGGTAAGAGTAAGCAGCGATACCCAGGGCCAACAACAGCGCAAGTACGATGATAGCCGGGGCCAGGCTACTATAGTGTTCTAAATTGGAGGCCCTTTCTGTGAGCAATCCGCGTTCCGCTTGTTCTGCTTTTGCGATAGCGGCGCGGAAACTATCCATGGCTGCCTTGCCTTCATTGAGGTCTGCGGACGCAATGGCCTGGCCGTGTTGTTTTTTATCGATGACTTCCTGAAGGATATCGAGGCGTTGCTGCAAAATACTACGGATGGCAGCCACATTGGCTTGCTGCCTGGCATTATCTGCCGTAAGCACCTGTAGTTGCCGGCCAAGGTCGCCGGCTTGTTTGTAAGCACCGTTATAAGGTTCCAGGAATTTAGCTTGCCCGGTTAGCAGGTAGCCACGCTGGCCGGTTTCGGCATCCTTCATGGTAGATAGCAATTGCTCCAGCTTTTGCATCACCTCGCCGCTGTGGGCTACGGCGCGATTGCTTTTAAGCAAACTGTTCAGCGCAAGCCACGATACCAGGCCAACCACCAGTAGGATAAATATAGAAAAACCATACCCCAAGCGGAGGTTACGGTGGAATTTGTTCATCATAGGACTAGCGGAAAAAACGGATAAATATAGCGATTAACTTGCATTGCTGCCCGCTTATACAAGCTAGCTGTTTAATTGTTACCTTTACACGCATGGACGGTACCAGGGCATTTGGTTTATTTGGAGATGATTTGCCTGAGGAACAGGCGGATGCCGAATTGGTGCTGGAAAAACTGCTCGGTTTGCGTGCTGTAAAAGCCCCTCTAAATCTCAAAGACAAAGTGCTTGCTCAACTTGGGTTTGCCGGCGAAGAATTGCAATTAGGCAATTTACCGCCAACATCCCGGCATTCTAACTACCTAAGCTGGCTAAAAGCTATGCAGCCCCTGTTACCCAACGAACCTGTGGAATCCATTTTCTTAAAGGAAATCCGCCGTGACGAACAGTATGTGCAATCACTTGTAGTTTCGAGGGTTGATGTACCCGAAGAGGTGCACGAATCTTACGCTGAAAGTTTTTTTATACTAGAGGGCCGTTGTGTCTGTACTATAGGCGGCCAGGTATTTGAATTAGCGGCCGGCGATTACCTGCCCATCCCTTTGCATGTGCCGCACAATGTGCGCCTGCTTACGCCGCAGGTAACTGCTATTCTGCAATATGAACTTTGTTAATATCCACTCAATTTTTTAATTTGTGCGTTTAATCGAGTTATGTTGAAATCCACGGTTTTGGTGATAGAAGATGATGCTGATACGCTGGACATCATAGCCACGGCTTTAACGGAAGCAGGTTATGAGGTAAGTGCCGGCAAGGATATTACCATGCTGTACGGCATTGAAAAACAACCGCCCGGTTTGTTGCTGATAGATAACTGGTTAAGCGGCGATAAAACCGGGCACGACATCTGCTACCAGCTGAAACAAAACCCCGCTACTGCAAATATCCCGGTAATCCTAATTTCCGGAACACGTAACCTGGAGGCTACCGCAGAACGCTGTGGTGCCGACGGCTTTATTTGCAAGCCCTTTGATATACCCGAACTCCTCACTACAGTCGCTAACCACATTAAGCCTTAAAGGCACGATATTGGCATTCAGCAAGGCTGGAATTTCCTGGAAAACCTAAGCTAAAATGTTTCAAAAAGCTGGAAAAAGCTGGAAATTTTTTCAGCCAAATAATGGCCGTTTTGCTAGGAAATGCCGTCTCTGCTTAAATTAAGGCCTTTTGTTATGCGCAGGAAAAAGCCACAAAAAACACAGAAAAACTCGGATTTCCTCGGGTATTTGGGGCAATTTAGAGCCTCTCAGGGCGCTGGAAAACCGTCGTGCAAGCCGTCCCGGGCCAAATCCGATTCCCTTATTTTTTTGAATTTCTATAAAATAAAAACTGGAATCTTTAAGTACCAATTACCAGCTTATCAGCAGCAGCGAAACACCCTGCCTCGGCAAGCCGAAGTTTACCAGCAATGTATTTTTCTGCGTCGTCAGTTTTTGTGGTTTACCTAATATTTGCAGCCCGCCAGCTTTTTGCAGTTCGGCAATTTGGGCGCTGGTTGGGTTTTGGGGCGAGCCCATCTTTTTCCATACCTCATACGAATTGCTGTGTTCGCTATCTATCCGGTAGTGCGTCAATAAAATCTTTTCCGATGGTATGCCGTTGACAGTCAGGGCTACCTGTTCGGCAGGGCCGGCTTTATCGTCGTCATGGTAATTCCATACCATCACCGCTGCCGATTTTTTATCTTTTGATGCGAGTACGCCAATATCCGTCAGCTCGCCACGAACGCTGGAGTCCATTACCGATTTTAAGGAATACATGCGGTTGCTGATAGCTTCTACCCTGTTTCCCCTCATTTTGCCAAACATACGGAACACGTTGAGTACCGGCTTGTCTACACCGTTTGTGGCCAGATCGCGAAAGCCGTAAAACCAGGGCTGATCCTCAAACTCGAACGACCAGGAAACCGCTCCTGTAAAATTGGTTCCGTACTTATCGCCTAACTCATACTTGCGGGCAAAGGTTGCCGCCGTATAGCTTGAATACATGGTGCCGTTACGGTAAGCGTTTGAGGGGTTGGTGGCCATGCCGCAGGCGGCGCACCCTTCAGGGTCCGATTCGCCTATAATAACAGGAAGGTTCCTGGTTTCCGGGTACGAAGCCACAATGCGGAACCCTGTTGCAATATCATTCAACTGCGGTGCCGCATTCATTTGTACCATGCCTTTAATAAGCCTTGGCTGGCCCTTGGCATGAAAGGTAATCAATTCCAATGGCGAGCCTATTTGGCCGGTTGCATAGTTGGTATCGGCAATGCAATGTTTAATAAACGCGTTAAGGAAAGCCTGCGAACCCTTGCTTGATGTACCCGCAATATCAAGCCCGCCTATCCTGGCAGTTGGCAGGGCTTTTTTCAGCCCGTCGGCGGCATAATCATATAACTTAAAGAACTCTTTTTGGGTGCCTTTCCAGTAATAGTTAGGTTCGTTCCAAACTTCCCAGTACCAGCTTTCCACTTCTTTTTGCCCGTATCGTGCAACGCTATGCTTCACCCATTGGTAAATTAGCTCGCGCCATTTATTATAGTCTTTTGGCGGGTATGCCCATCCGGTCATGATATCGTCGTAAGGATCGCCGGGTTTCCAGTGGTGGCGGTACGGGTACGGATGGGTTGATAAAGCCTGCGGCATAAACCCAATCTGCGCAAGTGGTTTCATACCGCGGTTAACGTAGGCATCAAAAATACTGTCTACCAGGTGCCAGTCGTAAACCGGGTTGCCGTTAGCATCCTCGGTGTAGGCGTTGGTAGATCCCCATTTTAGAGCGGCAACGCCATCGCCGGTTACCAGTAAGCTATGTGTACGCACGTAAACAGGCGTGGGGCTTAGCGCGGCCAATTCGGTCAATAGCTTTTTGCCATCCTTCATATAGGTGTAGTTTGGCTCATCGTAGCCAAACCATGCCCAAACAGGTGTCATCGGCGCTTTCTCCTTAGCCAGGTTAACGGTTATCACCGCCGTGTGCTGAGCCAGTGCAATAGCCGGCCCCATTGCAAGCATCAGTATCAACCATATCGTTTTCAGCTTGTAATAAGTTCGTGCCATCATATTCCTATTGTTTTGTCAAATCGTTCTTGTTTATTTCGGGCCAGTTGCCTACCCAATTTAGCCGGGCCAGCCGTAATTTGGGTATAGCCCTGTCGGCAGCATCGTACCCGTGAAAAATGATGTAATCGGCACCATCAAACGTGGCGACGCCGTTATGGCCCACGCCGTACCAATCCTTATCTCCTTCCAATAAGATGCTGCCGCCCCCATCGCTCATGGTCACGCCATCCTTATCAAGGTAAGGCCCCCTGATATTTTCGGCACGGCCAATAATCATTTTGTAAGTGCTTTTAGGCCCCTGGCAGCAATAATCTATCGATGCAAACAGGTAGTAGTATTTATCGTGCTTAAATATAAATGGTGCCTCTATGGCATTCCCACTGCGCTTTCGGCTGGCAATGGTTGGTATGGTAGCTATGTCTTCGGCAACACCTAACCTGTCCTTTTGCAGCTTTACCAGTTTAATGCCATCCCAAAACGACCCGAATACCAAATAGGGAGTGCCTTGGCCATCGTCTACCAGGTTTGGGTCAATAGCATTCCAATTGGTTTGCCCGGGTACCGACCGGATGATTTGCCCATGATCTACCCATTTGTAATCGGCACTGCTTGCGTGCAGTGTGGTGTTGGTTGCCAGCCCAATGGCCGACGTATTTTTGCCAAATGCCGAAACGCTATAAAACAAGTAGTACCGGCCTTTGTAGTACGATATATCGGGCGCCCAGATGTAATTTCTAAATTCGGGCAAAAAATCTTTCACCCAGGCCGGCGCAGTAGCAAACACCGGTTTTTCGCGCTTCCAATGAACTTTATCTACCGACGACCAATTGGTTATGCCATTGCCCGTGCAGAAGATATAGTAAACGCTATCCTGTTTAATAATAACAGGGTCATGTACCGATATATCCTTTTCCTTATCCTGAGCCACAAGCTCTTGGCTCAGGATAAGGAAAACAATAACGATGATGCTTTTCAAAAGCTTCTGCTTAAATCAATTTCAGCCTTATCACTTTAAAAGTATATGGCTCTACGGTAACGTTAACCGCTTTGCCCTTTACCACCAGGGTGCTTTTAACCGGGCTAACCAGTTTTGGTGCCTTAAATGAGTTTACCGCCGCTTTATCGGCACTACGCAACGTTGTTACCAGTGCGGTTTTTTTGCCGGCCGATGCACCATCGATATTAAATACCACCGGTTGTGCCGTTGCCCCGCTATTCACAAACTTAATAATGAGCTCTTTGGTGCTTTTATCAATACTGGCCGTGGCGTAACATCCATCCTGGCCGGTTACCATTTTGCCATCATTCAACAAGGGTACCACATCACTGCCTTTGTTTAGTGAAAAGAGTTGCTGCACATAATAGTTTGGCGTGCCGTACGAGCGCAGGTTATCAAACCAGATCAAATCCGGTGTCCATTGCCAGCCATCCACATGTGCAAAAAGCGGTGCGTATGATGCCATGTTCACTACATCGGCATTGCGCTCCAGGCCGGTCATAAAAGCTGCCTCGGCTAAAGCACAATCCCAATTATTCTTATTATCGGGGCTGCCCGTGGATACGCTTTGCGCAGCGTATTCTCCCGCGAATATCTTGGGCCCTTTACGGTCGTAATTATCGTAACGGGTTGCATTATCTAAAAACCACTTAGGCGTTTGGTAATAGTGCTCGTCTAAGATATCGGCATGTTCAGTCCTGAAGAATTTATCCAGACGGTTAAATTCTTCGCCACCGGGGCTGGGGCCAACGCTCGATACAATCTTTACATATGGGTACTTGTCTTTTATGGCTTTGGTAAAAATTTTCCACCGGGCGATATATTGCTCGCCCCATTGTTCGTTACCTACCCCCAATACTTTCAGGTTGAAAGGTTTGGGGTGACCAAGATCAGTACGCAGCTTGCCCCATTTGGTATCAGGCCCGCCATTGGCAAATTCAATAAGGTCCAATGCATCCTGTACGTATGGGTCCAACTGATCCAAAGGCACTAGTTGCCCCGTATTATACTGGCAAGCCATACCGCAATTTAAAATTGGCAACGGCGTTGCACCAATATCCTCTGCCGTCATAAAATATTCCATAAAGCCGAGGCCGAAGGTTTGATAATAATCGGGCGTGGGGCGATGCTTAAACTCCATATTCCAGCGGTTTATCAGGTTCTCTCGCTTATCTATATCGCCAATACTTTTTTTCCATTGATAACGGTTAGCCAAATCGCGCCCCTCTACAATACAACCGCCCGGGAAACGCAGGAATCCGGGCTTCATATCGGCAAGCTTCTGCACCAGATCGGCACGCAGGCCGGCAGGACGGTTTTTCCAGGTGTGCTGCGGAAACAGCGATATCATATCCAGTTCAACCGTTCCTTTGCCTTTAAGCCAAACATATAAGGATGCTTTATCTTCGGTAGCGGTTGCCACAAACTTTACATTATATTTTTTCCATTCGGTTGATGTTGGCTTTAGGATGGCGGTGCCGATAACAGTGCCTTTTGCACTATGCAGCTCCACCAATAAGGATACAGCATTTGCGGTTGGTTTACGAGCCGTTATCGAAAAGCTGTAGGTTTCGCCTTTCTTGATACCCATACCCCGGAAACCTTCGTTCGATAAACCAAAGTAGCCTGCGTTGTCGCTTACATCTATTTTAATAACGTGTGCATTTTCCGAGCGTTCGGCTGTGCGGTCCAAAACTTCTATGCTGCCCTTGCCGCCGGCCTTTTGCTGCTGCTGCCAGCCAGCCAAATGCGAATCGAATTCGAAAGAGCGGTTCTTTACCAGTTCGGCGTAAACCCCACCATCTGCCGCCAGGTTTATATCCTCGAAAAAAATGCCGTACATAGTTGGCTCGATATGTGCCTTTACCTGGCCGGTTGCAATGGTATAAACTTTGGGCTGCGTTTGGGCATTGGCACCCAACATAGTAGCTGCAGCGCACAGCATTAGCAGTGTTTTTTTCATTTTCATAGTACTTTAAAAAAAATAGGCCTCGAAAGCCGGGAAGAGCCGAGGTTTTTGTTTATAAAAGGTTGTCTTCAACAAAATCACACAAATTTTAGCAGTTCAGCAAATCCTACACGGCTTCTGATTGTGTTTATCGATTCCCGAAGATAACATTAATTTATTAATTGTATAATCAACACTTAAAATATTGCGGCTGTTATCCCGCTAATTTTTTCGACTTGGCTCGGGATACAATTTGATTAGAGATAAACTATGATAAATATAGGGTTGCTCATTTTAACTATTTACCCAAATCGCCCAAATCCCAGCTATCTTTCCAAACCACCTTTACGTCATCGCCTGTAAACGTTATGGGTAGCCAAATGTACCTGCCATCTATTGCGTTCTTTGGCTCCCATTTATCGGCCATAAATATCAGCGCATCTTTTTTGCCGTTAACATTTAACACATAGGTGCTTTGGCCGCCGTAGGTAAGTTCCTTATTGGGGCCAATGCATGGGTTACCCAGGTATTCCCATGGCCCGAATATCGACTTTGCCCTAAACAAGCGCGCAGCATTGGGTGCCCAGCCCGTACAGCCCGACCCTATCATATAATAAACGCCGTTGCGTTTGAAAATTGCGGGGGCCTCGGTTTGCTGGCCAATGTAAACTCTGGAGAACTTACCCGTATGCGCGGTGTAATCGGCGTTTAATTCGGCCACATGCAATGTGTAGTTCTCTTCCGACGAGAAAATGTGGTAGGCTTTACCATCATCATCAACAAATAAAGTCATATCGCGGGCCATTTGCCCACCGGCAAAATCGCGCATAAAAAACTTGTCTTGCTCTTTTACAATTGTAGCGTTCACCCTATCGCTATCTGGCGTGCCATTGGGGTAAAACGGCATTCTGCCTGCGTTGGGTCGGTAACTTCGGATATACCGGTACGGGCCTGTTGGCTTATCGCTAATTGCCAGGCCTGTGCGCGCTGCACTGTAACCCTTACCCTTTAGTTCCAGGTGAAACCACATCACATATTTTTTGGTTCTGGCATTGTAAATAACCTTAGGGCGTTCTAAAACACAGCCCTTTACAATATCGCTCCGCTCATCATCAGACATGGGCAAGGCAATACCCTCATCTTTCCAATCGTATAAATTGGTTGATGAGTAACAATGCACGCCAACCTGAGATGTATTGCCGGCGCTACCTGCCACCTTGTGCTCGCCAAACCAATAATAAACGTTATCCTTAAACAACATGCCTCCGCCGTGGGCGTTAATAGCCACGCCCTTATCATCGTACCATTGTGCAATGGGCGTAAATTTACCCTTGCCGGCAGGCGGCGTACTTTGTGCGTAAACCTGCTGCGCCCCAATGAAACCAAAGCAGGCAAAAAACAACCGCGACAAAAAGAAAACCCTGTAATTATTCATGGAAGATTGAAACTTAAAACATTAAACAAGGTGCAAACCCTAACATCAAGTTTACGGGGTTAAGCGGCAGATTACTACAATTTTCCTATCTAAACCTGAAACTATCTTAAGGACGGCACAGGTTTAATTATTTCTTTTGATAGCCGGGTTAAGCGACAATTTCTTCGAAAAAGGGTCTCTGTATTTTTTGATGTATTCTGACGGGTTTAAGCCAAAAAGCTGGGAGAACTGCTCCCTGAAATACTTTACATCTTTAAATCCCACGATTACCGATACTTCATTAACATTCAACGATGTGTTGATGAACAGCTCGGCGGCACGCCTTAAACGCACGAACCGGATGAAACTATTAGGTGTTTGGTTAGATACCAGCTTTATTTTCTTGAACAGGTTAGAGCGGCTCACGTTAATATCGGCAGCAAGTTCATCAACGCCAAAATCATCATCTTCTAACCGGTTCTCAATAACCAGGATGCAGCGGTCGATAAATAGCTTTTCCTCTTCGGATATCTTCACGCTTTGCTCCTTAAGGGTAACCTTACGGTAAAAGTAATTCTGAAGGCTGTTGCGGCTATCCAGCAAGGCATCTATCCTCGCAATTAGCAGTTCTTTATCCAGCGGCTTGGAAAAGTAATCGTCGGCCCCATGTTTAATGCCTTTCAACCTGATTTCCTGGGATGAATTGGCCGTGATTAAAATTAAGGGGATATGGGCGAGCGAGGGATTGGCCTTTATCTCTTCGCAAAGCTCAAGGCCGCTTTTGCCATCCATGGTAATATCGCTGATAATAATATCAGGCACGTGCTCCCTGGCCATCAAAATCCCTTCGAAACCATCGGCGGCTTCCAGCATGGAGAATTGGCCTTTAAATATCTGTTTAAGATAAATCCGCATGTCGGGGTGGTCATCAATCACCAGCATGGTGCGCTTAGAAAAAACAGCCTGCTCTGTCAGGTTGGCTGGATTGTCGCCCGGCAACTGTGTATCATCAACGGCGGTAATTGCGTCCGCATTAGCCTGGAGCGCGTAATTGGTAAGCTCCTGCTCGCCGGAGAGTTCATCCAGGAAAACGTTCCCGCTTTCGACATTCTCATTTATTTGGAGGCCCGGGAAATGCGCTTTCCCCTTTTTGAAATTAATAACGAAGGTAGTCCCTTGCCCTAGTTGGCTCTCGTAACTAATATCGGCTTTGTGCAGCTTTACAAATTGATGCACCAGATAAAGCCCTATGCCGAATCCGGCTTTCTGGCTCGACCGGGGATTACCCGATCTGTAGAACTTATCGAAAAGGTGCTCGCCTGTTTCGGGAGCAATACCATATCCTGTATCACTTATCGCAATATTTATAAGCCCTTCCGATTGTGACAACTTCAATGCGACCGTGCCGCCACTATCGGTGTAACGAAGCGCATTTGATAGCAAATTGTAAAGGATAACTTCAATTTTCGGCTTATCACCATATAAATTGATATGCTCCTCGTCAATAAGTAATTGGTAGGTTATCCCCTTACTGCGGGCCTGGTAAGCAAAACTTTCGTAAGTGAGCCTGCAAAGCGCAGAAAAATCAATCAGGCTTAATTGCAGATCGGTGCCGTCGTTTTCTGTTTTGTTGAACAGCAGCAGCTGATCTATAAGGCTCACCAGCCGCCGCGCATTACGATAAATGATACCCAGTTCTACGTCTTTTTGCTGGGCGGGCCGGGCAAGTATCTCTTGCAATGGGTTAATGATGAGCATAAGCGGGGTACGGAACTCGTGCGATACATGCGTAAAAAAGGATGTTTTCCGCAGGCTTAGCTCAGCTTCTTTCTCACTGTTCATACGCTCCAGCTTTATTTGGTATTGCAGCCTGGCCTTGCTGGTTCGGTAACTAATGAAAGCCAGCATTACCCATACCAGCGCACCTGTATAAAGTAACCAGGCCCACCAGGTACGGAACCAGGGTGGGGTTATTATCAGTTTCAGCGTGGTTTGCTGTGCGTTCCATTTACCTAAAGCATTGGTAGATCGTATGTGCAAGGTGTAATTACCCTCGCGGATGTTGTTGTACGTAATTATTCTTTGATTGCCCGCATGTATCCAGTCTTTATCCAAGCCCTCCAGATAGTAAGCGTACTTAATATGCTCGGGCGAGGAATACTCCAGCCCGGCAAACGCGAAGGAAAGTATTGCTTCATCATACGGCACTTTTAAACCTTGCACCTCTCGGGTGCCGTTGTTATTGGTAATTGTATTTTGGCTGGTAATCCTTTTATTATTTACTGTAATGCTGGTAAACACTACGGAAGGCATATAATTACGGGTGGCAATGCTATCCGGGTAAAACAGGTTAAAACCATTTATGCCGCCGAAAGCAAGCTCCCCCGATTTTAACTTCAAGGCTGAATTAGCTGAGAACTGATTGCTTTGCAGGCCATCGCTTTCGAAATAACTCCTCATTTTAAAATCCTTGTAACCAAAGCTTGTTATCCCCCTAAAGGTACTCAACCACAGTTTGCCGGAGTTATCTTCCAGTATATTCAAAACCGAATTGTTAGATAGCCCCTCGCTATCGGTGTACCTTCTTACGATTTTGCCCGATGCCCTGTTAAACAGGCACAAGCCGCCGCCTTCTGTGCCTAACCAAAAATTGCCGCTTTTATCTTCATAAATTGCGCGTACAGGCTTATCTATCTTATAAAAAACATGGTTATGTGTTGCAGTATCGAGTTTAATAAGATACTCTGCATTGCCGCACCACAGTTGGCCGGCGCGGTCTTCTACAAACGAATAGGGGTCATTTACCTGTTGGTCAAAAACAATAAACTTATTCGCTTTTCTGTTAAACCTATACAACTTGCCGTTGGAGAATGTACCGGCCCAGAGATTTTTGCGGCTGTCTTCATATAAAAGCCAAACATTCTTGTTCAATTCGCCGTTTTCCAGGTTTTCGAATTCAAAATGCTCAAAACCCCCGCTCTGCGCATTAAAACGATTCACGCCTCCCGCAAAAGTGGCCACCCACATTTTATTAAGGTAGTCTTTTACGATGTAGGTAACCGTGTTGCTGCTAAGCGAGGCGGGGGAATTATTTGAATGGACGAAGTTTTGGAACTTTCCCGTTGTCCTGTCCATCACAGAAACGCCGCCATCTTCTGAGCCTACCCAAAGCCGTTGCTTATCGTACTCGCAAAAAGACGATACGTAATCATTAACCAGGCTATGCACGTCACCGGTTTCGTGCCGGTACTTTTGAAAGTAACTCTTCTGCTGATCTATGATGTAAACGCCAGCGCGCACGGTCGCAATCCATATCCGCGATTCTTTATCCTGGTAAATATCCATCACCGCGTTACTCTGCAGCATCCCTGTTTTTTGGCCCTGCCTTAGGTAACTAAATTTACCCGAAGCAGGGTTTAATATGGTAACCCCGCCGCCTTCGATACCGATGTAAAGGTTATGATTACGCGAGAGCAACAATGAGCTGATGTTATTGCCCGATAACTGACCCGCGGCCGCCCGATAGGTCTCGACAATCTTTTTTTGCTGCACGGCATACTTAAACAACCCCTGGGTGCTACCTATCCAAACTATACCTTCATTATCTGCTTTTATGCGGCTAGCCAACTTAACACTGTTACTTGCCAATACAATTTGTTTAGCACTGCTATCGTAATAACACAAGCCTATTTCCGATAAAAAGAGCCAAACCTTGTTGTGCTTATCAATATCTATGGTAGGGCAATCCACGTACATTAGGGTATTCATGCCATACTTTACAGGCAGTTGGATGCAGATATCGCTATCGTGCGGCTTTAAGAATACCCCCGAGCTGTTAGTGCCGATGAAAAGGTTGCCCTCGCTATCGGCCTTAATTACATCTATATTAAATGTTAGCCTATACAGCTTTTTAGAGTGGTAATCCCGGTAATATGCCCAATGAAAATCATCGGTAACGGGGTCTAGTGCCATCAGGCCCTGGCCGGTCCCTACCCAAATTTGCTGCTTATTATCCTCACTTATGGCGTAAATGTAATTGTGCTGCAACGACGCCGTATCCCCGAACTTATTCCTGTAAACCTTTACCTCGTAACCATCGTAACGGTTAAGCCCGTCGAAGGTACCAAACCACATAAAGCCTTTCTTATCCTGATAAATGCAGCGTACCGAGTTATTTGACAGGCCGTCTGTAATGGAAAGCTTGGTCATTTGCTGTTGCGCCATAAGCCCCGATTGGATGCAGATGGTAAACAGAAGAATGACGACAGCGCGATAACTTAGATACATATTAAAGGCTTGTTAAGTAAGAGCCTGGTTTTTACGGAAACTGTTATACTAATTGATGAGGTATTAATAAATATACCCGTTTTTGAATCGTTGTATCGTTTTTAATTCTTCAGCTTATATGCAACCCTCGCCCTGAAGCATTAGATGGCCTTATAAATTCCTATTCTTCAAGGCCTTGATTCGCCCTGAAAAACCGGCCGTTTAAACCCCGTTTATTAAAAAAAAATGCCCATTTATTATTTGTCCCCCATATTAGAGATAATTACCCCCCTATGCAAACGCTGCCCTAATTTACATTTGTTTGATTAAACCAACTGTTTAGTGTAAAAACAACACTTATTATAAGCCACCGGTCTCGTTTGTCAAAGATATAGAATTACGCTTTACTAAACTGCCGTTTTTAAATTCAGTTAACGGCTAACAGTGTAGGGCCATAGATTTAAAAAGACTGGCAACTGGCTTATTGGTGCTTATGAAGATTAAATATCTATGATATTATCGTCATTTTGACTCTTATTTTAACCAAATACCTAAATATAAACCAACTCTAATGAACAACGAAGCATCAAAGATGAAAAGCAGCCGGCCATTTACCGTTAAGCCCATAATAAGCCCAGAAGAATAAACGGTAATTTTTTTGATAATTTTTTTAAGTGTTTATTTTACAATTAATAAATTAATATTTAACTTCGAAATAAGTAAACGCCTATAAAGCAGCCACAAGTTGTTACCAAAATGCAGCTAAAGGGTTTGCTAATAAACCAATAATAAATCTATTCTTCAAAATGCAGGGCATGGGGTTAAAAGCCATTATTGAAGATAGTACCGTACAACCTATTTTAAACGATATGTTATGACTTCAACTTTACAAAAACTACCCGTTACTCACGAGTCGACCTTTTTTGCCAAAACTTTTAAATCGGCGCAATTCGATATCCCATGGCATCATCATACCGAGTTAGAAATCGTATTGATATTGGAAGGTTGTGGTAGCTGCTTTGTTGGAAACTACTCGGGCAAGTTTACCGCGGGAGATGTTTTCCTGATTGGGGCCAATGTGCCGCACACATTTACTTGTACCAATCCGGCTAGCACAACTTGCGCCGTGCTGGTGCAGTTTAAAGCAGATTTTTGGGGACGCGACTTTATTTCGCTCCCCGAAACATCTAACATCAGGCATCTGTTTGAGCAGGCTAAAAGCGGCATAAAAGTAAGCGATTGCTGTACATCTACATTATCAGCAAAAATCAAAGAACTTGAATTTCAACGTGGATTCGACCGCATTATAACCTTGTGCTCGTGCCTTAACATCATTGCAGAGGATAATGATTGCCAGCTCCTCTCAACGGCCAACATTCACACCCTCGCCTGCCAAAAAACCGACAGGCTGGAAAAGGTTTTTAAATTTACCAACAGCGAGTTTGCGCGGGTAATTACATTAAAAGAAGTATCAGACATAGCCGGCATGAGCATCCCTGCCTTCTGCGAACACTTCAGGAAAACGGTTAAAAAAACCTATATAGAGTTCCTGAACGAGGTAAGGCTGAGCTTTGCATGCAAACTGCTTATGGAAAGCGACATGACTATTTCCGAGATATTCTTCCAGAGCGGCTATAATACCCCGGCCAATTTTAACAGGCAGTTTTTAAAGTATAAAGGCTTATCGCCATCAAGCTTCAGGAAAAAATTCTACGTTAACTAATAGCCCTACCAGGCATCAAATAAGCTTAAAAGAGCGGTTTAGGTAAAGCTGAACCGCTCTTTTTTTTCCAGGTTTTATTTTGTAGAATTTGCAAAAAAACGGAGAAATTGTGTCGGACCGGCATGACATTCAGCTGCGCTTTTTACCATCGAATAGGCCAATATGCCGGCGAAAATCGCCGTATTTTTGCGGTTTTTGGGTGCTTTTTCCGGTGTTTTACCGAGTTTTTCGGAGCTTTTTCGGAGCTTTTGTGACTTTTCCTACAAAAGTTAAAAACGGCCTGATTTACATGGAATGGCGGTTTTTAGCTAAAATCATGCGTACACGCAGAAAAACAATTTCCAGTTTTTTCCAATTTTTGCGCGGGTTTCAGCTGTGATTTTTCCAGGAATTTCCAGCTTTGGTAATGGTGGTTAAAATATGGGCATACCCCTTTACTGCCATTAAAGAAAAAAGCCCCGGGAGTTTTCACCACCGGGAGCTTACCAATTATAAACCCCATTTATTTTCTTAACACTCAACGGGCACCTTTTTAGCGACAGAGGCATTTTTGTTGCTATAACAAAAATGCCTCCGGGCCGCTTTGGGTAATATCCAAAATTAGTTTCTGAACAGTTTGATATTAAGCACCTGGAAGTAACTCCCCGGATCACCGCTACCAACAACATTCCCCAAAAATCCAATTGATACCACCTGCGGCGAGGTCAATACAAATTCAAAGGTTTTTGTTTCTTTAACGTTTGGAGACGTTTTGCCTACTGCTGCGCCGTTAAACAAACTGGCATACCCCAACGATGAAGTCAGATTAGCCAATACCGGGATACCGGTGCCACCCGCTGCTGCTATACAATACACCGTTGAGTTAGCTTGTATTTCGGAATAGTAGGTGAACGTAACCTGGTAAGTACCTGCGGGTAAAGCAGCCGATGTTGGCTGGTAAACTATGCCGTTTACTACAGGCGTGTTGCCCCAGGTCTCCCAGTTGATAACGCCGCCTTCGTCGGCAGAGAAGCCGCCGTTGGTACCGCCGTCTTTATTTTTTGCAGCAGCGTTAGTTATCCATGGCGCGCCAAGCACGCCCCATCGGCCACCTGGTGTCGCTCTTGTAAAAGGCCCGGTGTTCGACAAGTAAATGCTTGTTACTTCGGCTTTTACGCTATGGTCCTGAAAATCGGTATAAAAAATATCGATTGCGGTTTTGTTAGGTTTAAAAGCGCTGCGGTAACTGATAGATGCACCTGCCTTAAATTTTGGCAGCGACGTGCTTTGGCCGGTAACCTGCGATGTTATTAAAGTATCGTGCAGTTTATTGTTAACATCAGTGTACCTAATTTGCATAGAAAGCAAACCGTCATCTGCGTTTACATCGGCCCAATTAATCAGTGCCGAACCATCTCCCTGCAATTCGGCTTTGGCTATACCCCTGTTAGATAATGAAGCCTGATACTGATCGCCATACACGTTACCGGCCAGTGTTACCGGGATGGATATATGCCCCTCGTTGTCATAAGTGCGTATCTCAAAAGTCATAACACCTTCGGGCAGATTTGGGATAAGCAGTTTAGCGGTATCTACTCCATTTGTGCGGGTTACTGCGGTTTCTATTGAATCCTGCTTACTGTTCCAATACACTTTGTATTTTACGATTTTAGGATCTGATGTAAATAGGCCCGTTAGCAGCACCCTGTTCCTGCCAGAGAATACCTGTACGGAATCTAACTTGCCCGGGTACGAAATTGCGCCGTTTGGTTCGTACTTCTTTTTGTAATCATCCATTTTAGTGCAGGCGCCCAGCGCCGATATAATTAGCACTAAAAGGAAGTATGGTATGTTTTTATATTGTTTCATAATTGAAATTGAATTAAAAATGCCGCTACACTATTACTTACCGAATAACGTAAACTCGGCTATACTCATAAAGTACGACCCTGTCCAGTTACGTAAATTCCTGATCCTGATGTATCGATACGCCGGAAGCCCTGCCGGGAAATCAAAGCCCCATCCGTTATGCCCATAATTATAATCTGCTGTTGTTTCGGTACCAGAAGCAGCGCCTGATGGCTTCACTACGTTACAGGTAACCAACTTTGTCCACGATGCATCTAAATTACCGTTAGGGTTTGGCGAGTTGGAGCCCCATATTTCAAAATCGCGCGGGTTACCCCTTACATAAAACACAGTACCAAGTTCCTGGTACGGATAAAGTATAAAGCGGCTGAATATGCGCTGCTTACCCAAATCTATTGTTACCATTTGCGGGCTGCCTGCGCTCTCCATGGTGAAGAGACAATTTGGCCAGTATGGGTTGGCGTCACCATCAATCATCCTGCCCACATTTGTATAGGAATACAGGTTTGTGGCATCTTGCGGCAGCGTATAAGTCGACCAATCGAGTTTTGAGAACTGCTCCTCAAAAAACGGAGTGAGGTTTAAAAACAAGGTATCAGACCTATTCAGGAACCTGTCGCGCACAAAAAACCCATATTTCCTATCAACAGGGGGCTGCCCTCGTACCGTTGCTACTATAGCTGCACTGTTGCTATAAACATTATCCATACCCTTAGATTGTACAAACTGGCCGTTATTGGCAGTATCAACCAAAGGCACTATAGCTAAATTGTCTTTTGTCGGGTTATCTGCCGTAATTTTGAACCCGCCAAAGGTGGCTGTTATTTTAAGCGAATTAAATGCCAGCTCATACGGTGGCGTTAAGGGTTTTACTGTAACGTTAACCGGCGCCGAAGCTGTTTCACTGGAGTTAACAGCATATAGTTTCACCACATGCTCATTAGTATCGCCAAAGCCATCTACCGTTAAGGTATTGGAATAGCGGGATGCAATTACCTCGCGCGATTTGCCGGGCGAGGTTTCGTAAACCGCTCTTACATAAAACAGGTCGCCATCGGTTGGCAGTGCGTAAGTTAAAACCGCTAATCCGTTTTTATTCTCCACCTGCACATTGCTAACCACACCGGGGGCATTGGTATTGTTGGTGAGTGGCTTATTAAGTGTTTCCTGCTTGCAGCCCGATGCTACTACTGCTAACAGCCACATACAAAAAGCAGTTCGTAATTTCATTGATTTCATGTTAATGTTTTTATTGTTAAACATTTAATTATATACGCTTACCAGTTAGGGTTTTGTACCAGGTTCTGATTGACAAGCAAATCGCCCTCCTGTATTGGCCATAAGTAATCGCGCGGGATAACAAAGTGCCTGGAGTAGATAGAACGCTCCCTGTAATACAACTCCGGCGAATTTTCGCTTATCGACCAACCTGTTACGTTACTGTTCAGTTCAACACCTGCTGTTTTCCAACGCAAAAGGTCCCAAAAACGCTGCCCTTCAAAGCAAAGCTCAACGGCACGCTCGCGCTGTATAATAGCACGCAAACCATCTTTGGTGGTGTACTTTGTTGGGTTGATGCTAAAGTTTGTCCATGAAACCTGCACGGTAGGCAAGCCGGCCCTTTCTCTCACACGGTTTAAGTAATCGTAAGCAGCGGCGCCGGGGCCTTGTGCTTCGTTCAATGCTTCTGCGTAAAGCAGATACAGGTCGCCCAAACGCATCTCAGGCCATGGATAATTTAAATAAGTAACGGTTGCCCATTCGTAGTGCCAGTTAAGTGCCTTTTTCATGTAGAAACCGGCAATAGGTATTGGCGACGACTGGCCAATTTCGGCACCGCGCGATTTTAACCACCAGGTGTCAACATCCGTTTTTGTTGGGCTATTGGCCATGTACCAAACACCACGGTCGAAACCAAGGTCGGCGTAGTAGCGTGGTTCCCTGTCAAAATTAAGTCTTGCGGTAGTCTCACCTTCCTTTATATAAAAACGTTCGGCATGGTTACCAACACGCAGCTTAGCTATATTACTAAAATCAAGCGTTTTGTCTTCATTGATGGGCACACCATTTTTGGTGTAGAACATTTTTGCCATTTTTATGGTAGGGCCAAGCAGCGGGCGGTTGGCCGATTTTGCGGCATCAGCGTTGTTAAAATCATACTGGCCGGCACACATCGACTGGAAGAATGAACTAAACCCAATGTTATTTACCGTTAAGCCCCAAATCAATTCGTCGTTCCATTTTTCGCTCATCGCGTTCCTGATGCTCATTTGCGTCATGGTGCTATCGCTTAGTTTAACTGTTTGCGCGGGAAACTTGTACAAATGGATATTTTGCGATTCGCATGCATCAATCGCAGCTTTGCAGGCGTCTGCAGCAACCTGCCATTTTTCGGCGCTGTAAGTTGAGTTGAACAGCAGTTCTCCGTCTTTATTCTTAAATGAATTATAATCCGGGTTGCCGTTGAAAAGCGGGCTTGCGGCGGTTACCAGTAACCTGGCTTTCATGCTTAAGGCAATTGGCTTGGTTAAGCGGCCCAGGTCGCTGCCTTCGTTTTGGATGGTTAGCGGCAGTTTGGAAGCTGCCAGATCGTATAAACCTGCTATGTAAGCCACAACCTCGTCAACGGGGCGGCGTTTTACCCTTACATCTTCTATAGATGCATCTATAGCCAGGTTTTTATCAATGATGGGGATAGGCCCATAGGCGCGGAATAACTGAAAATGATAAAAGGCCTTTAAGAATTGTGCCTCGGCTATCCAGCGCTCGCGCGTATCTATATCCAGGTCGCGCACCTTGGTAAGGTCGCTCACGTTTTCCAGAAAAACGTTACAATCGCGTATGGCGCGGTAGTTCCCTGCTGCATCCCGGGTACCGTTCATGTAATTGGCAATAGGGTCTGATGAGTTTTGGAAACCCCTTGGCAACTGCAGCACATTGGTAGAGCGTATGTGGTTCGCCGGGTCTTCTACCCAAACTTCATCACCGGCGGTAAGGCCCACGTTATAAGTTGGATCTGCCCCGGTTGGCAGGTACGAGTAACAGGTAAACAAATATTTCTCGGCCTCGGCTTTAGAAACAAAGGCATTGGCTATTGTAGAAACGTTATCCGGCACAACATCCAGGAAGGGTTTCTTGCACGATGAAACTGGCAGCACCAATATAAAAGCGCCCATTAACAAGGCGATTGCCCCCTTTGGTGCGCTGCCTGATGCGGCGAGCTTTATTTTTTGTATATAATTAGTTTTCATATAATTAATTTGAAAGCTTTTAAAATTCTACCCTTAAGCCTAAGTTAAACACACGTTGAATAGGATACCCTAAACCGGATGTACCCATCTCCGGATCCCAAAGCTTAAAGCTGCTGAGCGATACCAGGTTTAGCCCGTTTGCGTAAATACGTGCGCTGCTTAAATGGATGTTTTTAAGTGCGTTTTTACTGAAGTTGTACCCGATCTCTGCCGATTTAAGGCGCAGGAATGAACCGTTACGCAACCACCAGGTTGATGCCTGCGTGTTATTACCCTGTATCTGCGTGCTTAAGCGCGGGTAAAAAGCATAAGGGTTACGGTTATCTTCAGACCAATGGTCATTTGCTATAGCGCTCAGCAAACTGCTTTGGTTACCCCTATCCAGCCCGTTCCACGGCTGATACCCACTAACCTGGTAAAAGGGAGAAATATCAGCCGAGTTGATAAAGAAGGACGAGCGTGCAGACCCCTGGAAGAAGGCACTGATATCGAAGTTTTTATACCCTACAGAAAAACCAAAGCCATAAATAATCTCCGGCACCTGGGGGTAGCCAATAGGCACCACATCAGAGCTGGTTATTTTACCGTCGCCGTTCATGTCGCGGTATTTAATATCACCCGCTTTGTAATCACCAAAACTTTGCAGTGGCGAGTTTGCCACATCCTTGTCGTCGATAAATAAACGCTCGGCAATAAGGCCGTATAGCTGGCTTAAAGAGTTGCCCACCCTGGTGAGGTATTGCAGGTTATCAGGATAAACGGGCTCTTCGTTTTTAAGCAGCTTGCTTTTTGCGTAAGTAAGCGTACCGCGCGATTGAATCCAGAATGACGAACCAAAGTTCACCTTGTAATCCATGGCAACATCTATCCCCTTGCTTGATGATTTACCCGCATTTGATGATATATTGGCTTGTAAACCCATTGATGTAGGGATGGTGGTGCGCACCAATAAAATATTATCGCGGTTTTGCTGATAAGCATCCAGCGTAAGGTTGAAGTTTTTGGCTACCGTTAAATCCATACCAATATTCAATTGGCGCGATTGCTCCCAGGTAATGTTCTGATTTTCGTAACGGTAAGTAACTACACCCGGCCTGCTGTAGGTATAATTGGTACCGAACTGGCCAATGCTGCCATTGTTGAGGTTAACATCTGAGAGGTAAAAGAAACGGTCTGTAGCCGAGCCTATCTGGTCGTTACCTACCAAACCGTAGGTGAACCTGAATTTAAGGTTATCAATTGTAGATAGCAACGGTTCAAAGAATTTCTCGTTCGAAACCACCCAGCCCGCACCTACAGAGGGGAAGAAACCAAAACGGTGGTTAGCCGCAAAACGCTCGGAGCCGTTATAACCAAAGTTGAATTCAAACAGGTAGCGGTTATCGTAACCGTAAGTCATCCTGCCCGATACGCCTTGGTTACGCGACGGTAACGACAGCTGCAGCGTTGGCGCGTTGCCGGTAAGATAGTTGCGCATGGTACCAATAAGCAAGCCACTTACCGCATGCTTTTTGGCAAATGTGCGGTTATAGTTAATAGCCGTTTCTACGTAAGTAATAGAATTAGAAACGTTTAATTGTGGGTTTTGGTTATAGGTTAGGTACTCCGTTGGCGTAGCACCAATGCTGCCTGTTTGCCCATTGTTAAGCAAACTCAGACCACTGAACTCGCCGTTTGATACGTTTGATTGATAGTAGTATGGGCTATACTGGCGCGATACGGTGAAGTACGAATAACGGGTGGTGTAACCCATTGCCCTGGCAGATAACCCTTCTGTAATAAAATCGAGCTTTTGGCTTAAGTTCAATTGCGCCGTTAGCGTACTGGTATTGGAGCTTTGAAAGCCAGATAGCGATTGCGCGTAAGGGTTCATATACAACGCGCCGCCCGGGATAATGGCATTACCAAAAAGCGGGTGATTTACATAAGGCAATAAACTACCGGGATAAATAGCCGGGAAAGCAACCGGGTTGCTCCACAATGCATTTAAAAAGGTATAACCGCCCCCGCCGTTTGGCCCATTGTAGCTATCAAACTGGCCTTTTAGGCTTACCACGGCTTCGGTGCTTTTGGTTAGATTTAAAGTTGTGTTTGATAAGATGGAGTACGATTGCAGCTTAATGTTGTTGCTGAAATTGTTAAGGCTGTTTTGGGCCAGGTTACCATTATCTATATTATAGGTCATGGCCAGGTAGTACTTGGCTTTTTCGCCACCGCCACTGGCATTCATATTGTACCGCTGGTTATTGGTTTTGGTTTTTATCAATTGTTTTAACCAATTGTTGTTTGGGTACAATAAAGGATCGTCGCCCGCAGCGGTATGGTCTATCTTATTTTGCGAATAAGGCAAAACACCTAGCGGGTTACGGGTAAGTACCGCTTCGTTGGCCAGTGTCATGTAAGTAATATTGTCGGCCAGCTGAATGTTCTTGATATTTGATGATGTGGAGCTTTCTGCACGCACGTTAAATTTAACGGTACCTGCTTCGCCTCGTTTTGTTGTTACCAGTATTACGCCGTTAGCACCGCGCGCGCCGTACAATGATGATGCGGTAGCATCTTTCAATACCGAAAAACCGGCAATATCATCAGGCTGCAAACGGGCAAGGTCGGTAGTGGATGATTCGATACCGTCTATCAATATCAAAGGGTCCACCTTACCTGCGCCGAACGTACCCACCCCACGGATGAAGAACTGGGCATTATCTGCACCCGGTTCGCCGCTTCGCTGGTAAGATATCATGCCCGGCACAACACCTGCAAGCATGGTTGTTAAGTTACTGGTAGAGCCTTTAAGCTGCTTGGTGCTCACACTGGTGATTGAGCTCACCAGGCTTGCCTTTTTCTGTGTGCCGTACGCAACAATAGCCACCTCGTTCAAGTTATTCTCGCTCTCTGCCAAAACAATATCAACAATGTATGTACCGTTGCTTAAAACGGTATAATCTTTAAGGCTTACGCTTTGGGTTTGATAACCAACAGATGTAATGGTTAATTTACTGTTGGGTGGTACATCTAATTTATACCGGCCGTTAACATCTGTTGTTTTGCCGTTAGTAGTACCATCTACTTTTACGGTTGCGCCAGGTAGGGGGCCTACCTTATCTTTTATTACTCCCTCAACGTGTACATTCTGCGCTATTGCGGCCGAACTTAACATTGTTAGTGCCATTATTGGCAGTAGTTTGAAAGTATAAAGCAATTGTTTGTATAGTTTTTCCATATAATTATTTTAGGTTTTGTTCTGCGATGCCACGCATTTTTTTTACTGGCCATTTGGTTTTACTTTTCCTTTTGCTATCCCATAATCGATTTTTTAGAGGCTTTTTATTATTGTACATTTAACACTTAAAATTTTTTAGCCGTCAAAAAGCTTCAGCATGATTTTTAAACATGCGAAGGCAGCAAACCAATTAGTTAAAATCTAAATGGTTGAGACTGCAGGCCCAGGATATCTTCCGACAACCAAAAGCCGTTTTATCTAAAAAGTATTTTGTTAATATGGCTGCCCAAAACATATACGCGGGCAACGCTCGATTTATAATTGAACAATTTTAATCAACTGCCGCGGGTAAAATCACTACTATTCTATTAGATTCTAATACGATTTTTTTGAAAAATGCGGCAAACCCGATTTAGGTACTTAACTGGTTGCTTTTGTGGGTTTCAATAATCAAATACAAAAGGGCCTAACGGGCCTTGAATTTGCTGATTGAGGCTTAGCGCTCCGGCCGATACACGAACAAGAGGTTATTATTGTATAAAAAACAATTAATGCTCAATTGGATGAAGTTTTTAAATAGCTGCTAAATGAGGTTGTGGTAAAGCCCTGTTAATTTGCATTTAGGGCACGGAGAGGCTCGGGCGCAAGGCAACAATTAGCCCGGTAGGCACGCGGCGTTGATCGCTAACAGGGGCCTCAGTACTTCGCCGGACAGCCTGAATTAAATAGCCGGGTTATACTAAAGGAGTAAATCAATTCAAGGATGCAATCGCACGGGCATAAAATGCGTGGCTGTCATCCTTAAAAGCGGCATTAGCTGTATCGCTTGTATACAACATATGGCCAGCTTTATAATATTTTGCGGTGAGGTTTTTACGGATTTGCTTCCCTAGGCCTAAATGGTTCAATACATAATCGGTAGCGGCAATGGGTGTAGCCAAATCATAATACCCGCCTACCACCTGTACTTTTAAGCCAGGGTTTTGGGTCATTATCTTTTTTAACGTAGCGGATGCATTGATGTAGCAATTGTTTGCCCCTTGCCCATAGTTCCAACCGCTGGTTGCAGTAGTGGCCAGGTAGGGCAATTGGTTATCATATTTAAGTTCTCCGCGTACATAGTATTGAAAGCCCTGCGTAAACGGCGTAAGTATAGCGGCAATGCTGGGGTCGCCATGCTGCAGGGTGTCTTTTACGCGGCCATCAAAGGTGCCTATCGTTTGGGTATCGCTACCTAACAGCTCAGCAGTAAATTGGCCATCTGTTACCCTTCCGTTCGCTTCCGTCAAATAATCCCTGCTTAGGCCGGTAAAATAATGCAGCGAATCTATCACCTTGTTTACTAAAGCTTGTGGCGCGGCATCGCCCAAATGAAGAAAACGAGTATAAGTACCCTGCCCGAAGGCTGCTGCACGGCTCATCAATTGCTCGTCGGTAAGGCTATCCAGGCGGGCATCTAACTTATGATGGTAGCGGGCTGTAACCGCATATGTTGGCAGGTAGTAAGCATAAGGCGTTTCGTTACCCTCGTTAAAACTAATCAACTGGTAATTAAGCGCCGGCGAAATAAGCGTTATGCCGGAAAGCTTTACCCCGCCGTTGGCCTGCAGGTTTTCGGCCAGGCCCACAGCGCGTAGTCCGCCGTAACTTTCTCCGGCCAAAAAAACCGCATCGTTTTCCCTGCCGTTATCTGCCAGGTAGGCGCGTATGAATTCGGCGATGGAACCGATATCTTCTTTATAGCCATAAAACTTGCGGGCATCGGTACCGTGGGCAGCACGGCTGTAGCCGGTACCAACAGGATCTATAAATACCAGGTCGGTAAAACCAAGCCAGGTATTGCTGTTGTCTTCAACCCTGCCATTGCCGCCGACGCGCACCGGCCCAAACGAACCCATATGCAACCATAGTGCAGATGAACCGGGCCCGCCGTTAAACACAAAGGTAACGGGGCGCTTTGCAGCACTAATGTTATTATCAAGGCTGTAGGCCACGTAAAAAACATTAGCCGCAGCCCGGCCTTTCGACTGCCCTATACCCAGATAACCTGCTTTTGCCCTATAAGCCAACGTTTTGCCATTTAAGGCTATGGTATGCGAAGTTACCGCAGTGCTAAAGGCCGCAGGCCCCGCTGCAACATCTTCAGACGGGCGATGGGCAAATTCAGACCACGAAGTAGAAAGTAAAGCAATAGTGCCGGCCAGCAAAATAGTGGCAATAAAACGCAGATTGATTGTAACAGTAAAAGAAGAAGGTAACATGGGAGGCAAATAATAATTTTAATAAACAGCGGTTGTTTTTGCTTGGGGGTTAGCAACAACAGCTGCACATACCCATCTGAGGCATGGGCATTCGCATTAAAAATTGATTATTTAAACCTTGGGTTATCATTATAAAACACAGTACCGCTATATGCGGGTGCTGCAAATGTAATGGTAAATTTCGTTTCCTCAAATTTTTTCTATAATTTCTATGGGATTAATAGAATTTATTTACATTTGCATCGAAACGTTCTTTTAAACTTATCCAGAAAGACCGAGGGAATGGCCCTATGACGTCTTGGCAACCTATTATTTAAGGTGCTAATTCCAACTCCTGCCAAAACAGGAGAAAGATAAGAGTGCAAGTTTTCAACTTGTTAAGCGGTAAATCTCACCTCGCTTTCTGGCCTGTTTAAATCAAAATTTAATTAAATTACCATGAAAGTTTACCTCGACAACGCCGCTACCACCCCACTTGATAAAGAAGTGTTTGAAGCCATGACGCCGTATCTGCTCAATCATTTCGGCAACCCGTCGTCGCATCATCAGCACGGTCGCGAAGCAAAGCAAGCTATTGAAAGCTGCCGCAGTACCATTGCCGGTTTGCTCAATGCCTCGCCCAGCGAAATCATTTTCACATCGGGCGGCACGGAAGCCGATAATACTGCCATACTAACGGCGGTGCGCAACGCCGGCGTAAAGCATGTAATTACCACAAGGTTCGAGCATCATGCTGTGTTAAGTTTGCTGGAGCACCTCGAAAAAACCGGCGAAATATCCTTAAGCTTCATCGCTCATGACGAAAAAGGGAACCTGGATCTTAGTCATTTAGCATATTTACTAAGCACCAACCCGCACAGCCTGGTATCGGTAATGCACGCCAACAACGAAATTGGCAACCTTAACGATATTGAACAGATAGGCAACATCTGCGAAAAGTACGATGCGCTTTTCCACACCGATACGGTACAAACCATGGGCCATTATCGGCACGATGTAAGCAAGCTTAAGGTTCATTTCCTGGCTGCCTCTGCCCACAAATTCCACGGGCCAAAAGGTATAGGCTTTTTATATTGCCGGCAGAGCCTAAGGCCGGCCAAATTGCTGCACGGCGGCGGGCAGGAAAGAGCGTTGCGTGCAGGCACAGAAAACATCCCCGGTATAATCGGCCTTACCAAAGCATTGCAACTGGCCTATGCCGATATAGACGGGCACGGGCAATACATACAGCAATTAAAAGACCATCTGATTGCCGGGCTTACCCAAACGCTGCCGGGCGTACGCTTCAACGGAAATTCGGCCATTGCGGATAAAAGCTTATACACCGTGCTCAGCATCAATGTACCATCGTTAAACCCCGACCTGCTGCGATGTTTGGACGAGTATGGCATATCTGTATCGGGCGGGAGCGCCTGCAGCAGTGGCTCATCGTCGCACGTGCTTAGTGCGCTTGGCGTTGACGCAGGTAGAGATACCATCCGATTCTCTTTTAGCAAATTCAACACCCCGGAAGAGATAAATTATGCCGCCGGTAAACTTGCGGCTATTTATCAGTTGATTGCGGCATAATTGCGCAAAGGCAGCCGGTCCCGTTTCCTGTCAGTTTTTTATTGATAAGAATAGGGGCATGGCAAAAACATATAAGGGTTCTTCTTAATACGCAGCAAAAACAAGGTGGAGTGGCCGAGTGGTTAGGCGGGAGCCTGCAAAACTCCTTACGATGGTTCGAACCCATCCTCACACCTCCCATAATTAAAAAATGAAATTAAGCTATTTATATATCTTGTTGGCCGCCCTTTTTATATGCTCTGCGGCCACTGCGCGTGGTTGCGTGCCCGATACGCCTGCAAGGGTACTGGTGGTGATTGCGCACCCCGATGATGAGAGCGAAATGGCCGTTACCCTATACAAAATAGCTAAAGAACACCACGGCCTGGTAGATATTGCGGTTATCACCAATGGCGAGGCGGGTTATAAATACTCCACCCTTGCCGAGGCTTATTATAACATAAGCCTTACCAATGAACAGGTAGGCCGCCGAAAGCTGCCCGCCATCCGAAAACAGGAACTTAAAAACGCAGGGCGCATTATTGGCGTCCATCGTTACTATTTCCTAAACCAGCCCGATGCACATTTTACCCTGAACGAACGGGAACCAATAGACACCAGTTGGAACGTGCCCTACGTGAAAAAGGCCTTGCTTACTGTCCTCAACAAAAATCGTTACGATATTGTGCTTACCCTTTTGCCCGTGGCCCAAACGCACGGTGCGCATAAAGCTGCTACCCTACTGGCATTGGAAGTTGTTAACAGCCTCCCCGCCGACAACAGGCCGGTAGTATTGGCGGTAGCTACCCGCGATAAAGGTAATGCAATGCCCGGTTTCGGTAACGATTACAAGTACCCTCTGTGCCATACAACTGCCGACACCCCCAGCTTTTTTATCGACCGCACGCAATGTTTCAGCTACATGAACCGGGTGAACTATAAGGTAATTGCTAACTGGGAAATTGCCGAACATAAATCTCAGGGCTACACCCAAATGACGATGAACGTTGGCGACCTGGAGGAGTTTTGGAGTTTTACCCTAAATACCCCAGCCGGCCTTGATTGGTGCAGGGGCTTGTTCGATATCTTAAAAACTCCGCCACCGGCGTTGGCTAAAACTACCTATTGACATTTGCGGGCATCTCCAAACGCAGCCTGGAAAATGAGTTATTTCATCAGTTCCCGCTGGATGTTGAACAGGAATTCGAAGAGGTTCATCTCGGTAGGTATCTGTAATTTTTTGCGCAGGCGATAGCGGCTTACCTCCACTCCACGTACAGATATCGCCATCAGTTGGGCTATCTCCTTGCTCGACAAGTTCATGATGAGGTAGGCGCAAAGCTTCAGTTCCTGTTGATTGATGGTGCTGTAGCGATCCTTAAGCAAGGATAAGAAGCCCGCATGCACCCTATCGAAGTGAATGGAGAATTGCTCCCATTGTTCGTTCAGCTTATCTTCTTCGGTAAGCATGCGCTGTATCTTTTTGATTTCGGCCACCTCCACGGTGTCTTTTCCTTGTTTTTGCAGGCGCAACAACTCTTCGCGCACCTTGGTCAGGAATTCCTTTTGCTGCACCAGGTTCAAGGCGGATGATGCCAGTTCTGAGTTTTTGAATTCCACCTCGGCTTGCAGTTTCTCGTTCTTCAGGTTGGCCAGTTCTTTTTCAGATCGTTCCAGTTCCAGCTGATGCTGGTAGGCCAGTTGCTGTTGCTCTTCCTGGTTCTTTTGCTGCTGCAACAGCAATTCCTTTTGTTGTTTTATAATGTGACGCTGTTCCTGCTTTTGATATGCCAGATAAAGCCCGCCCGCAATGGCAATAATATATAAGCCATAGGCCCAAATGGTTTGATACCACGGTGGATTGATATTGAATGCGTACACAGTAACGGCCGATTCGTTATTATGGTGGTTGCGGGCCTTCACCTTAAAAAAATAGTTGCCCGCAGGCAGGTTGGTGTAATCCTTTTCCGACCGTTTAGACCAATCCGACCATTGCTTATCGAAACCTTCCAAAAAATAGCTGTATTCTACATTAGATTGCTCCTCAAAAACCGGCGACGAATATTCAAAATGTAACGAGTTGAACGCATAGCCCAAGTCCAGCGCCTCATTTGCCGATGGCTTATCATCACCTCCTATATTGCTGCTATATCCGCCAAACAACAAACTATCCGTACCCGAACCCGAGCGCACGCTGCGGATGTAAACCTTTAGCGGCCGGATGTTCTGTTTATACTTCGCATAGTTGATATGGTAAAACCCATTCTCGCTGCCCACGAATATATTTTCGGCGTTGATGGGGTAAACGTTCTCAAATCCGCTTAGGATACGGTTGTTTAGTTCCGGGAAATTGATAATGGTTGGCGCTGCCGAATAGTCTACCACGCCAAGGCTTTTTCCTTCAACAAACCAAATGTTGCCCAGGTTATCTTCCTTTAAATACCTTATCCCCCGCGTGCCAAAAATTGCCTTAAAAAGCTGCGAAGGCACAAATTTGTCCGCCCGGGCATCATAGGCATAAATACCTTTTTCGGTAGCCACAACAACATGCCCTTTTACTTTAAACACAAAATTATTGAGTGCAGATGGCAGCCCCTGCTCCTTGCGGTAGTTCTTAACTTTTTTTGTTTCGGGGTTAAGGCAATAAACACCGCGGTATGGGTGCGATGTCCAAATCATATTGTCTTCGTCAACTTCCAAAAACCTGGCCGATTCGTAATATGCACCCAGGTTACCCTTATCCGTAAGCTTTGCACCATCATCCCCAAACAGGCGCACGCCGTAATAATTACCTGCCGCTATTAGTGGCTGCTTAAGGCTGTTTGCAAACGGCTGGAACATCCAAAACCCGGTGGCATTATAAATAGGTACAATTTTGCCATCCTCCACTTCAAACAGCCCGTCGTCGCGGCCGGCTAAAAGGTGGCTGCCTACAGCGGCAATATTCCAGGTTTGTCCTTCGGCGGCAATCTTGAAGTTGTTTTTAACATAGCTCAGGTCGCCCATGTCGGTTACGGGTACCTGGTAAATACCGTTTGATAAGGCAAAATAAAGCCGGTTATGGTAAAATGCCGTAGCATAGCCTCCTCCATCCTTAAATATAGAGGGGCTGATGTGTTTGACGGCATTATTATAAGCAATAAAATCGATGCCGTTATCCAGTCCCAGCCAAACATTATGGTTGGCATCTGCGAACATGCAGCGCACGAACATATTCTGCAGCCCTTCTTTTTTGGCGATGTTCTCTATCACCTGCCCCTGGCGGTCAACCTGGTAAACACCGTTTAAATAAGTGCTTATAAGATAAGTGCCATCGTCTAAGGCAAGTGCTGCCGAAAAATGCTGATGATTATCTATTCCATCACCTGTAAGTGTGAAACTTCGCAAAGTGTTACCGCTCAAAATAAAAACTCCGTCTTTCGCTGTGGTAACCAGGCTAAACGAGGTGCTGTATTTGGATATGGAAGTGATGTAAAATCCGTTTGGCAAATCTTTTTTGGCGATAAAGGGCTGCCAGTTGCCATCGACATATTGCAGCAGTCCTTTTTGCTCGTCGTGCGCCAGCAGTTTATCCTGGTGGCAGCCCATAAATAACCACGAGCGGGCATGATAAACCGTTATTCTGCCTTTGCTGTATTTAAATATCTTATCGTTCGATCGGAAAAAAACATCTTCCTTAATTCTGACGATGTCCCACAGATCAGAAAAAACCTGGTCGGCTTTGGGGATGAGTGCTTTGAGCGAGGTAAATACCAGCGAGCCATTTTTGCCCGGCGAAAAATAGCCTATCTCGTCCTGCCCCCCTACGTATAATTTTTTATCTGCACCAAACTCTAGCGAGCGCACGATGGTACGGTTTGGTAAGGGGAAAAGCTGCCAATTGGAGCCATCAAATACCAATACGCCCTCGTTATTGGCAAAATACATACGGCCTTGTGCATCCTGGCGTATTTTCCAGTTCTGCGTACCGCCATTGTACTGCCGTTTTTCGTAATTAATGGTTTTGCGCTGCGCTATATAGGCCTGCGACAGCGCAAAGTTTGCCCGCGCAACAAATACAATTACGGTTAAGTATTTAAAATACAGCAACTTATGCCGGGCAAGAAACATCGTTTATCATTGGTTTGATGGTTGCCCTAATATCGGCTTTTTTATGGCTTTTTTTTGCCTTGTTGTAGTAGTGATGTAGTCCGTTATTCTCTTTAACGCTTATCCATAGTCTACTTTTGACCCCGTGAACCAGCGCATCCGGCGCTTACTATAAACCAATTATAAACGCACAACATCATCTATGACCTATTAACCGCGTGCATTTTTATGCGCCTAAAATCCTTTTATGAGAAAACTTTTACAACCAACAACGGGCACAGCCCCCAACCTATTAATCATAACTAACATTTAACCTTATGCAATTTAAACTCAAGTTTCTTGTGGTTATAGCTTTGCTATTTTTTGTTAGCGAGGCTTATGCACAATCCCTCCGCTTAACCGGTAAAGTAACCCAAAAATCCGACGGGCAAGGCGTACCCGGCGCATCTGTTGCCATTAAAGGCACAACTATCGGCACCGTAACAGATATAAACGGTAATTATACGCTCACCGTTCCGCAAAACGGCGGCGTTATCATAGTATCGTTCATCGGCATGGTATCAGTAGAACGTACCATAACCGCCGCAGGCGTAGAAAACTTTGTTTTGGACGATAACACCCAGGCATTGAACGAAGTAGTGGTAGTAGGCTACGGTACGCAAAAAGTAACCAATATATCGGGGGCTATATCCGTAGTAAAAGCATCCGATATCAAAAAGCTGAACGCGGTACGTACCGAGGAGGTGCTGCAAGGGCAGGTATCGGGCGTTACCGTTATACAGGCGGGCTCGCCGGGCGCAAAACCAGCTGTGCTGGTAAGAGGTATTCCCTCGTTCTCGGGCAACGACCCTACCGTGGTGGTAGATGGTTCCATCCAATCGCTGGATGACTTGAACTCCATCAACCCTTCGGATATCGAATCCATCAACGTGCTGAAAGACGCTGCTACCACAGCCATATACGGCCTTAAGGGCGGCAATGGAGTCATTGTGGTAACGACCAAATCGGGCCGCAAAAACCAGAAGACGGAATTCTCTATCAACAGCAACTACGGCGTACAGGATGTTTCGCGCCGCATTGGGGTGTTGAATGCCGCAGAATACGGCGCCATGGTAAACGAAGGCAGTGTGGCATCAGGCGGCAACGTTATCTTCCCCGATCTTTCTATACTAGGCACCGGCACCAACTGGCAGCAAGAAATCTTCCACACCGCGCCTATGCAATCGCATAATATATCGGCACGTGGCGGCAGCGATAAAATGTCGTACTTCCTATCGGGCGGATACCTTAGCCAGGGCGGTATAGTGGGCGGATATGATAAATCGCACTTTAACCGCGGTACTTTTACGGCTAACCTTACATTCGATTTCACATCGAAACTGAAGTTCATCGTAAACACCACCGGTGTTTTGTTGAACAATAAAGGCGTGGGCGAAAACTCGTTCAACAGCGTTATAGGCAATGCACTTAACTTCGACCCAACCGTATCCGTTTACAATACCGACCCTAACGTAACCAGCAGGTATGGCTACAGCAATTTGCTGCTATCAGAAATCTCCAACCCGCTTACCCAACTGGATAATACCTACAACACCAACACCGGCAGCAAAATTTACGGCAAGTTTGAATTGCAGTACGATATTATCAAGGGGCTTAAAGTGAATAGCCGCTTTGGTTACACCAAATACGACGATAAATCGAAAGGCTTTACGCCCCTTGTATTTTACGGCCCGCTGAATGTTGAAAACGGTTTAGATGCAGGCGGCAATCCAATTGCAGGCAGGCACAACAGTGTAAACCAAAGCAAGAACAGCAACTTTAATTACACCTGGGAAAATTTTGCCAACTATAACTTCAATGTAGCCACAGACCACCATTTCGAAACCGTGTTAGGTTTTTCGATGGCGAAAATTACCGGCAACGGCATGAACGTAGGCCGCCAGGATGTACCCTTCAACTCATGGGAATTTGCCGATTATTCTGCTGCTACGGGTACCAACAGTGCCGATAACCCAAATGCGCAAACCGGCGGTTACTATCAGTATTTCCGCAGGAACCTTTCTTACTTCGGCCGTGTAAACTACGATTATAAAAACCGTTACCTGGCATCCTTCTCGGCACGCCGCGATGGTTCGTATGCCTTCGGCGTAAATAACAAATTTGCCGATTTCTATGCAGGCTCGTTAGGCTGGGTAGTTACCAGCGAAGAATTCTTCAAACCATCGTTCATAGATTATTTGAAGATCCGCGGTAGCTACGGTGTCACGGGTAACGAAAACGTATCACCACAGTACAACAAAATTGCCACCGGCGGCCCGGACTATGGCCCAACTGCCAACAGCAACGGTTACAACTATGGCAACGTGTTCTACACCGGTTCAACCCTTGCCTCATCGCGCAACGATGACCTGGCCTGGGAAAAACAAAAACAAGGCAACATCGGCTTCGATATGACCATGTTCCATAACAAAATTTCTATCTCTGCAGATTATTACCAAAAAAGAGTAAGCGGTTTGTTGTTCACCCCAACCGCGCCGGGCATTTACGGTACTTTACCCGTGCCGCCGTATAACATCGGTTCTACAAAAAGCAGCGGTTTAGATATCAGCATTGCCTATAATGAAAACATAGGCGGCTTTAAGCTGAGCAACACGTTCAACGTTACTACCATCAAAAACATGGTAACCGCCACAAACTCTGATGGTACAGCCCGCATACTTGGCGGCGGTTTCTTCAACGGCCAGTCGCAAACGGTTACCGTGTTTGAGAAAGGGCAAACCCCGGCTTATTTCTACGGCTATAAAACCATGGGCCTGTTCCAGAACGCGGCAGAAATTGCTTCAGCACCAACACAGGCAGGTGCCCAGCCGGGCGATATCCGCTTTGTGGATACCAATAACGATGGCGTAATTAACGCCGCCGACCAAACCAAAATAGGCGACCCATTCCCTAATTTCACTTTAGGCTGGAACCTGAATATGGCTTACAAAGGCTTTGATATGAGCGTACTGACTTACGCATCTATAGGCAACGATATCTATCGCGCTTATGAGCGTAACGCCAACTTCAGCAACAAATATCGCGCAGTATTAGCCAGGTGGACCGGCGAAGGCACTACCAATGATGCACGCTACCCACGATACTCTTTCACCGACCCTAACAGCAACATCCGCGTATCAGACCGATATGTAGAGGATGGCTCCTTCGTAAAGGTGAAGAACATCCAGTTGGGTTACACCTTCTCTAAAGCGATGCTGAAAAACGTATTTAAATCTGTAAGGATATATGCCCAGGTAAAAAATGCATTTACCATCACCAAATACAACGGTTTCGACCCGGAGATATCTGGCGGCGGCAACTTGCTGGAAAACGGTATAGATCGTGGCGCATATCCGCAGGCACGTATTTATGCAGTAGGGCTTGATATTAATTTGTAATGGCTTTAAACAGGAAAACAATGAAAAAGATATATATAAAGATGGTGGGCCTGGCTGTTGTTGCAACGCTGATAGGTTCATGTAAAAAATTTATTGATTACAATCCGCACGAGGATTTCGTGACTACCGATTTGGATTATTTTAAATCGGAAAGCGATTACCGCAGCATGGTGGTAAGCGCCTATACGCCTGTGCAATGGCTAAACCAGGTAACCGTTATTGGCGATATTGCTTCAGATAACTCAGTAGCCGGCGGCGAGAGCGCATCAGACGTACTGGCACTGCAGCAGATAGATGACTTTACCCTTACCCCGGTAAACTCCGCGCTTGAAGATTTGTACAAAGTTGCTTACGAGGGTGTTAACCGCACCAACTACATTGTGCAGAACAAGGATAAAAACCCGGCGGGCCAAACCGTTAGTTTTACAGGTAAGGACGCCTTGTATGGCGAAGTGTATTTTTTACGCGCATACTACTACTTTACGTTGGTAAAAATGTGGGGCGATGTGCCGATGTTCCTGGATAAGCGCATTTCCCTTACCGAAGCCAGGGGTCTTGCTCGTTCGCCGAAAGCTGATGTTTACGCCCAGATAGAGAAGGACCTGCTTGCAGCTATTGCTGCATTGCCAACAACGCAATCGCAGCAGGGCCGCATTACCAAATATGCCGCACAAGGCTTATTGGGCAAGGTTTATTTGTACGAAAGTAAATTCGCAGAAGCTGACGCGGTTTTAGAACCCATCATCGGATCTAACGCGTTTACATTGGTAACAGATTTCCCATCCATCTACCTGGCAGCTGGCGAAAATGGCAGCGAATCGGTTTTCGAAGTTCAGTACACTAATGGTTCGCCATATTACAACTGGGGCGGCGCAACCCGCGGCCAGGGAAACTATGCGGTGCAGCAAAACGGTATAAGGGGCCTTAGCGGCAGCGGCGCCATGCCATATGCAGCCGGCTGGAGCACCAACCTGCCTACGCAGAACCTGGCCAGCGCTTACGCAGCCGGCGATCAGCGTAAAGATATTACCGCATTCAATATCGAAGCTTATAAAGCCGCCCACCCTGAGTTCAATATTGTTTACTCTGTAGCCCCTTACAGGAATACCGGGCTTTACAACGGCAAGTACCTGCCGCGGAAGGGCGAAACATCGGGCCAGATAGAGCTCAACTACCTCAACAACTTCCGCGTAATGCGTTACCCCGAAGTATTGCTGATGGCAGCCGAGGCTATTAACCGCAGCGGCGGAGATAACGCTAAAGCGCTGGGTTACCTTAACCAGGTACGCCGCCGCGCATTTAAAGATAATGCACATGATATTACAGCCACCGGCGATGCCTTGAAACTGGCCATATGGAACGAGCGCAGGCTGGAACTGGCCATGGACGGCGACCGATTCTTCGATTTGGTGAGGACAGGCCAGGCAGCCTCCAAGCTTCCCGGGTTTGTTGCGGGCAAGCACGAGGTGTTCCCTATCCCGCAAACGGAGATAACCATTACAGGCATCACACAAAACCCAGGCTACTAAACCTTAATTATTACAAATTATGAAGGCAATAAAATATTATTTAGGATTAACCCTGGTACTTGCCACAGCAACTGGCTGTAAAAAGGATTATCTGGATACCTCATTTGTTACCCAGGCCTCGGCCCCAGGCAAATTGAGCGTGCTATACAACATTACGCAGGATAATACCGGGCTGGTAACTATTATACCAAACGGCGAAGGCGTAACCAGCTACGACGTTTACTTAGGCGATGGCGGCGACACCTATGTTAAGGTTGCCGCAGGTAAAACCATCGACCATAAATATGCAGAAGGCGTTTACCAGGTAAAGTTGGTTGGCCACAATATTGGCGGTCAAACGGTGGAGTTTACCCAGCCACTCACGGTATCTTTCCGCGCGCCGGAGAACCTTACCCCGGCTATAAGCACCAATGGTCTCACCGTTACTGTTGACGCGAAAGCCGATTACGAAACCATGTTCCATGTGTACTATGGCGACGAAGCGGGCACCGTTCCCGAGCCTTTCGATACCTTTATAGAAGGCCAACCCGCTGCGCATACCTACAAAGCTGCAGGTACATACACCGTACGCATAGTGGCCCTGAGCGGTGGCGTGGCAACTACAAATGCTACCCGAACCATTAAGGTTGGCAAACAGATAGATCTGCCGCTAAGCTTCGACGACCCTAACTTTGATTATACGATGAGCGATTTTGGCGGTAACCAAAGCGGCGTAGTTGCCGACCCTGCAGACGCAGGCAACAAAGTGTTGAAAGTTACCAAACCGGGAGGTGCCGAAGTTTGGGCAGGTACTACTTTAGGTACAGGCCTGGGCTTTGCAACCAAAGTTGGTGTCACTGCTGCTAACTCAAAAATGACAGCAAGGGTTTACTCTCCTGCCGCAGGCTTAACTATAAAATTGAAATTAGAGGACCATGCCAACGGCGCAAACTCTGTAGAAACAGATGTGTTGACTACCAAAGCCAACCAGTGGGAAACTTTAACATTCAACTTCAATAACAATTCGGCAGGCACGCCGGCTATAAACCCGGCCTTTACTTACGATAAGGCTTCGATGTTCTTCGACTTTGGTACAGGCGGCAGCGGCAAAGTGTTTTATATGGATGATCTGCAAATGAGCGTGCCTATACAGCAGATAAGCTTACCGGTAACCTTTGATGCAGCGAATACCGATTACACGGTTACCGATTTTGGCAACAACAGTACAGTAGATGCCGTTGACCCGGGCAATGCGGCAAATAAAGTTAAAAAGACCACCAAACCGGGCGGCGCAGAAGTTTGGGCGGGTACTACCATTGGTACACCGGCAGGCTTTGCAACCAAAGTGCCTATCACGGCCGATTTTGCCCAGATGAGCTTGCGCGTATATTCACCGGCAGCGGGCTTATCCATCAAATTAAAACTGGAAGATCACACCAACGGCGCAAAATCTGTTGAAACCGATGTGGTAACCACGGTAGCCAACGCATGGGAAACCTTAACGTTCAACTTCCTGAATAACTCCGCAGGCACGCCGGCCTTTAATGCTACCAGCAATTACGATAAAGCCTCCGTGTTCTTCGACTTTGGCGTGGCAGGCTCTGGCAAGGTGTTCTATTGGGATGACCTGAAGCTGGTGCCTGCGCCGGCATCGGTATTAGGCATCCCGCTCGATTTCCAGTCGTCGACCCTGGCCTACGCCTTTACCGATTTTGAAGGCGGCAACGTTACCGTGGTAAACAACCCCGCTTCGGGCGGCATCAATACCAGCACCAAGGTGGCCAAAATGGTGAAAAATCCCGGCGCAACTTACGGCGGTAGCTTCATCACCCTGGATAACCCTATCGATTTCTCGACTAAGAAGACTGTCACCATGAAGGTATGGTCGCCAAGGGTTGGTGCTAAAGTGCTGTTGAAAGTAGAGAACCTCACCACCGGCGGCATCAGCTTCGAGAAAGAAGTATCTACTACAAAAGCCAACGAATGGGAAGTGCTCACGTTTGATTACAATGCCATCAATGCCGCAAATTCTTATCAGAAGGTGGTGCTGATATTCGACAACGGTACATCAGGCGATGGATCGGCCAACTACACGTTCTATTTTGATGATATAACCCTTAACTAAACAACAAATGAAGATCAATATAAAAATTTTAACAGCGGCCTTTGTTGTGGCTGTTATTGCGGTGGTAAGCTGCAAAAAGCAGGAGTACACCTTCGGCAAAATCATCACTCCAACCGATGTAATGCTTACTACCCAAATTGAGGGCGTGGATGCTGCAAACCCCAACGGGGGAGGTACCGGCAATGTTAGTATAACTGCCGCAGCAACCAGCGCGGTTTCTTACAAGGTAGATTATGGCGACGGCAATGTGGAAATAGTACCTACCGGTAAGGTAACGCATAAATACGCAAACCCAGGCACTACCGACTATACCGTTATCGTAAGTGCGATAGGCACCGGCGGCGTAACGTCTACTCTTTCTAAAAAGATAACCGTTTTTGTGGCCTTCGAAATTCCTTCTGAAATAATGCAGGATCTTACCAACGGCGGCTCGCAAACCTGGGTTACGGCTAAAGAGACACCGGGCCACGTAGGTGTGGGACCAAACAATACGTATTCATCTGACTATTACAGTGCCGACCCCAACCAGCGCGACCCTTGTTTGTACGACGACGAGATGACCTTTACCAAAAACGGCAGCAACATAACGCTAACCGTTAACAACAAAGGCCAGTCGTTCTCTATTGCGGCGGCAACCGCGTTCTACGGTGCATCAGGCGGCGACGGTTGCTACACTATCGATTTGGCGGCACCACGCAAGCTTACCTTCATGAATGCAACCTCTGGCTCTACTACCGCAAACTCTACCCGCATACAATTCGTAGTTCCGGGTAACGGGTTAATCAATTTTGGTACCGGCGGCAATACTTACGAGATATTGGCGATTACCCCAACCACCATTACCTTGCGTAACATCGGTATCGACGGACTGGCATGGTATCAGAAATTTAAAGTTAAATAACCAACATATGAGACATTTACGCATATATATGATGATTGCACTTGTGGCCATAGCCGCAAGCTGCAGAAAAGAAACCAACAAAACCGACCCTACCAAACCGGCGGATATCCAGATCGCTACCGTACCGAGTACCGATAACAGCGGCAATGTAGCATTTACGGTTACGGCTACTAACGCGGCATCGTACGAGTTTGACTTTGGCAACGGCGTTTTCCAAACATCAACCACCGGCACCGTTACTTACAAGTATCCGGTTGCCGGCACCTACACTGTAAAGGTTACGGCAAAAAGTGCTTCGGGCTCGGTTACCACGCAAACGGCGCAGGTTACGGTGGGAGCCAGCCAGGCGCTGGTTTTTTCAGACGAGTTTGATAAACCCGGCGCACCGGATCCCGGCAAGTGGGGTTACGATTTAGGCAACAACAGCGGTTGGGGCAATAACGAGTTGGAGTACTATACCAACCGTGCCGATAACGCTGTAGTGGCCGATGGCAAATTGAAAATCACCCTGAAGAAAGAAGCCTTCAGCGGGTTTAATTATACATCGGCACGCTTGCTTTCTAAAGGTAAGTTCAACTTCAAATACGGTCGTGTAGAGTTCAAGGCGAAACTGCCTGCCGGGGCCGGTACCTGGCCTGCCCTTTGGGCATTGGGCAGCAGTATCGATACCACCCCATGGCCTGCATGCGGCGAGATAGATATCATGGAGCATGTTGGCAATCAGCAGAACAAAATATTTGCTACGCTGCACTACCCCGGCCATTCGGGCGGCAATGGCGTGGGCAATACCACCATGATACCGACTGCGTCTACAGAGTTCCATGTGTACAGCTTAGACTGGAGCCCTACCGAAATGAAGTTTGCGGTTGATGGCGTGGTGTACCACACCTTTGCCAACACGGCAAGCACGCCGTTTAATGCCAACTTCTTCCTCATCATGAACGTGGCAATGGGCGGCAACTTCGGCGGTGCCGTAGATCCAAGCATTACCAGTGCAACCATGGAGGTTGAATACGTACGTGTTTACAGATAACAACATCAAAGGGGCACCCTTGCCGGGTGCCCCTTTTTAAATCATAATCCCCTAACGAGTTTATGCTCACAAAAAAACATTTCATTGCTGCGGTAATAGCGGTGGCATCTGCCCTGCCCGGTCATACGCAAACAAAAAAAACCGCATCGGTAAAACCAACCGGCAAGGTCATCTTTTTCGATGATTTTGCGGGCAATAAGCTCGACCGCAGCAAGTGGACACCGATAGTCACCGGCTTTCATACCAATGGCGAATTGCAGGCTTATGTAGACTCTACCAACGTAATTTCCTTCGCGAGCGGCGCAGCGGCCCAGGGCGCCCACAATGGCGCACTGGTGCTAAGCCCAAAGTATTCGCCAGGCTTTAAAACGTTCGACGGACAAACTTTCGATTTTATTTCGGGCAGGATTACTACCATAGATAAGTTCGATTTTACCTACGGCACTGCCGAAGCCCGTATTAAATTAGTAGCGGCAGATGGCCTTTGGCCCGCCTGGTGGATGCTGGGTTACCCTACCTGGCCAGCCGGCGGCGAAACCGATATCATGGAATTTATAGGCGAAGCCGACTGGGTAAGCGCGGCTGTGCATGGCCCCGGTTACAGCGGCGAAACCCCTTTCGTTAACCGCCAATACTTCAAAAAAAGCAACGATACTACCCAATGGCATACCTATGCCGTTGATTGGGCACCCGAAAGCCTGGTATTTAAATACGACGGCGTTACCATGTTCCGGGTTACGAAAACCATGGCCGAGCATTACGGCAAATGGATATTTACCGATAAGCAGTACCTGCTGTTGAATTTTGCCGTAGGCGGCATCTATCCTTACAAAATCAACGGGCTTAAAAAACCATACTATGGCCTATCAGAAAAAGCGCTTGGCCTCATCAAAACCAACAAAGCAAAAATGCTGGTAGACTGGGTGAGGGTTACTAAAAAGTAAGGACTATCGTCACGAATCAAACTACTACAAAAACCTTCGGCAATGCCGGAGGTTTTTTGTTTGATGCGAACAGCATATTGTTTGTACTTTAGTGCAACCAACATAACCCAATGAAAACATTAGCCGAATTTAAAGCATCATTGAATTCAGACCGCCCGGCGGAAAGCCTCTCCGTGCAATTAAAAAGCCTGTGGTATGATGGCAAAGGCGATTGGCACCAGGCGCATGCCCAGGTAGATCAGCTGAGCGATAAGGCATCGGCCTGGGTACACGCTTACCTGCACCGCAAAGAAGGCGACATCTGGAATGCCGACTACTGGTACAGCAAAGCAGGCAAGGTACGGCCGAATGTTTCTTTAGAAGAAGAATGGGAAGCTTTGGTTGTGGCATTTATTTGATTGAAGAATGGCTGCTTTGTAGCGAAAGTTATATCAATTAATAGTCAGCACCGTTTAACAGATAACTAATTCCAGAGGCTTGCAACCCTACACCTTCCATATAATCCTTTACGATGCAGCCCTTTTTGCCCTGCTATCCATCGGCTTTGCCTTCATTGCGCTTCTATGGTTTACCCGTAAAGCAAACCAGGCGGCAAACCGTTTTTTAGCTACCGCACTGGCGGTCGCAGTTTTGTGGCTAGCAAAGATACTGGCTGCAAATATTGGACTGGCCACCTCTCTCCCGTTCTGGAGCCGCCTACCCATGCAATTTTCTTTGGCGCTTGGGCCTCTTATTTATTTTTATGTATTGACGACCATCCGGCCGGGCTACCAATTTCGTCGGAAGGATTTGCTGCATTTTAGCCCCTTGTTATTGGAGCTATGCGTACAGGTTTTGCCGTTTGCAGAGAGCTTAAAAACAGTAACATTGGTCCTTAATGTATTGGCATTCGTCTCCGTTTTAGCATATCTATATTTATGCCTCAACACTATAGATAATTTCTATACACAAAAAACGTTCAACGGCGGCGACCGCTACAGGCACCAATTTTGGTGGCTCCGTAATTTAATTACTGCGTTCGGCTTACTATGGCTGTTGTGGGTTCCGCTCGTGGCCGCAGATTATTTTTGGTACGGCAATCGCATAGGCGCACAGGCTTACTATCCCTTGTACATACTTTTAATGGGTATGCTCATCTGGATGGCGGCAAGGATATTCATTGTGCCCGAAGTTGGCACGATAACAGAAGCTGTACCGTTATTGAAACCTTTGTTACCCGCCGAGCTGAAAGAAAAAGGCATCTGGCTAAAACACCAGGTTAAACAAAACCATTATTATCAGGACCCTGATTTAAGCTTAAGCTCCCTTTCTGAAAAGCTGGGCCTGCACACCCACGAGGTATCGCGCATATTGAATACCGTACTCAAAAAAAGCTTCAACGATTTTATAAATGAGTACCGGGTGCAGTCGGCGGCCCGCATGATGCAGGATGAGGCATACGATCACATCACTCTGCTGGGTATCGCCTACGAATCGGGCTTCAATTCGCAAAGTAGCTTCAACCGCATTTTTAAGCAACTGACGGGTAAAAGTCCGCAGGAATACAAAAACAGCCTTAAAAAAGAGCAGCCATCTTATAATTTGGGCAGTCGGCCTGCATTTGCGCCGGTAATTTTGAATCGTGATAGCCCCGCTAAATGGGCTTACGATAAACTTACCCGCAATTATATGATCAGGAATTATTTGAAAATAGCGAAGCGCAACCTGCTGCACAATAAAAGCTATGCGGCAATCAACATTACCGGCCTGGCCGTAGGCATAGCCGTTTGTCTGGTCATCTTTATCATCATCCAATACCAAACCAGCTTCGATAATTTCCACAGCAAGAAAGACCGCACATACCGCTTGCTCACCGAATATCATCATGCCGAAACAGGCACGGTATCCTACGGGAAGGACCTCGCCTTCCCGATACCGAAGGGCCTGAAGACGGAGTTTCCGCAGATGGAAGCTGCACCCATCTTTGCCAGCCAAAACGACCATCTGATTATACCCGACAGCAACGGCAGTCCGAGGAAAATATTCAAGGAACAACGTGGGCTGTTTATTACTTCGGCCTCCTTCTTTAAAATATTCGATTTCCCCCTGCTTGCAGGCTCGTACGCATCGCTGAACGACCCGAATAACATATTCCTCACCAAAGAGACAGCCGAAAAATACTTTGGCGACTGGAAAACCGCGATGGGCAAAACCATGAAGATACAGGTAGGCGGCTATATGTTTGAACACGGCACCGATGTGGTGAGGGTGTCGGGCATACTGGCAAGCATCCCCGCAAATTCCGATTTTCAGCTGAAAGTGGTGGTTAGCTACGGCACCGCCTTTACCGGCGATTATCTATCCCAAAGTACCGATTGGGACGAAACGGTAATAGATTATGGCTGCTATGTAATGTTGCCGCCCAATACCACGGCCAACAGTTTTAATGAACAATTAAAAGCCTACTCGCGAAAGGTAGAATCGCCCGATAATAAAGACAGCCATATCCTGCAACCACTAAACGCGGTGCATTACGACACACAGGTAGGCAATTACAGCAATAAAACCATCAGCCGCAGCCTGCTCAACGTGCTTTGGCTCATAGCCGGTTTCATCTTGTTGATTGCCTGCGTAAACTTTGTCAACCTCTCTACCGCGCAAGCCGTTAACCGGGCAAAAGAGGTTGGCGTGCGCAAAGTTTTAGGCAGCAGCAAAGGCCAGTTGCAGGCGCAGTTCATCGTAGAAACCTTCCTGATCGTCATGGGCGCGGTGCTGCTTGCCGTGGTAGTCGCTATTTTTGCGCTGCCTTCGGTGGGCCGCCTGTTAGATCTTTCGCTCTCGTTCAACATCTTCAGTAATCCGGCAATAATCATCTTTTTGGTGGGCGTGCTTATTATCGTAACAGCACTTGCCGGATTTTATCCCGCTATCGTTTTGTCGCGTTTCAATCCGGTAAATGCTTTAAAAAGCAAACTTAGCAGCAACCCCGCAAAGGGTATCTCATTGCGGCGAGGGCTGGTGGTGGGCCAGTTCGTTATTGCGCAGGCGCTTATCATTGGCACCATAGTCATCGTTCGGCAAATGGATTACTTCATGAACCAGCCTTTAGGCTTTGATAAAGAAGCGGTAATCAATGCCCCATTCAGGGTAGATAGCGTAAGCATGAGCAAAATGGAATATGTAAAGAACCGGCTATTGGCGCTGAATAATGTAAAAGCGGTAACCTTCAGTTCCAACACGCCCATCGAAAACGGCGACGATACCTGGAGCGCACTCAAATACGATCACGCGCAAAAGGAATCGGGCTTTAAGGCCATTACCAAGTTTGCCGATGACGCTTACGTACGCACGTATAAGTTAACCTTGGTAGCCGGCAGGGATTTAAAACCATCCGGCATGACGCGCGAATTCCTGGTGAACGAGTCGCTGGTGAAAAGCCTGGGCATCAAAAACCCGGAAGATATCCTGAATAAGCAAATCAGCATCTGGGGCGACAGAATCACCTGCCCCGTTGTTGGCGTAGTAAAAGATTTTAACGACCGCTCTTTCCGCGACAAGCTCGCACCCTTGTTGATTACCACCAACGGCACCATGTATAACCAGGCCGGCATAAAACTGGCCACCGGTAACCTCCCCGCTACCATCGAGTCCGTTAAAGCTATATGGGAGCAAACTTACCCCGATATGGTTTTTGAATACAAGTTCCTCGATGAAAAAATCGGTAACTTTTACAAGCAGGAAAACCAGCTATCGCAGTTGTACAAGCTATTTTCAGCAATCGCTATATTCCTCAGCTGCCTTGGCTTGTATGGCCTGGCATCGTTCATGGCGGTACAACGTATAAAAGAAGTAGGCATCCGAAAGGTGCTTGGTGCATCCGCAGGCAGTATCGTTTATCTGTTTTCGAAGGAATTTATCATCCTTATTGCCATTGCCTTTACCATTGCCGCGCCTGTTGCCTGGTATTACATGCACCAATGGCTGCAGGATTATGTGTACCGCATCAACATCAGCTGGTGGTTGTTTGCAGCGGGCGGGCTTGCGGCTATTATCATTGCGCTGGCAACCATCAGTTTCCAGGCGGTAAAAGCCGCCATGGCAAACCCGGTGAAGAGCCTCCGGAGCGAATAAGCATCGCGGAGCCATCCTGATAAACTGACGCTGGGGAAACCATGCGCAACGCATTAATCGCTATTTTTGTGGCGATAAAACGTTAAACAATGTCGATAACTACCGAAGACGAAAAAGTTGGCATGCAGCAGGCCAGCGATGCCGTAGCCATTACGTTGCGCAAGATGCGCGAATACGCCAAACCTGGCATATCCACCAAGGAGCTTGACGATTACGGCGGCGAATTGCTGGCGCAGATGGGCGCGAATTCGGCCCCCAAATTAACTTATGGTTTCCCCGGCTATACCTGCATCTGCGTTAACGAGGAAGCCGCGCACGGCATGCCCTCGGCAGATAAAATACTGCAGGAAGGCGACCTGGTAAATATCGATGTATCGGCAGAGCTGAACGGCTACTGGGCCGATAACGGCGGCTCCTTCGTACTTGGCGAAGACATCCATGGCCATGGCAAACTGGTACAAGCCTCTAAAGACATCTTAAAAAAGGCTATCGAAAACATCAAAGGTGGCGTAAGGATATCAGAAATTGGCCGTTTGATTGAGACCGAAGCCAAAAAAGCCGGCTACACCGTTATCAAAAACCTCACCGGCCATGGCGTTGGCCGCAGCCTGCACGAAGAACCCCACGAAATTGCCAACTACTGCGATAAGTATAACACCACCCGTTTCCGCAAAAATTCGGTGGTGGCGATAGAAACCTTCATTGCCACCAAATCTACCATTGCCGAAACCCAGGCCGACGGCTGGACCCTTAGCGGCAACAAAGGCGGCTTTGTGGCCCAGCACGAGCACACCATTTTGGTAACTGGCGGCCAGCCCGTAATATTTACCGCACAGAATGGTATTTGGGATTGACTTTAAAATAGGCTTGCCCAATGGGCAAACAAAAGTCATCAAAAACCCGTCATTGAGGAACGAAGACAACCGACCGAAGGGAGCTCATTGATACCTTGAAAAAAAAAATAAAACATCAATAATCTCCCGGAAAGCAGAGCGGCTTTGCAAAGTGCCCCGTCCTGCGTAGAGATTGCTTCGTTCCTCAATGACGCGGTGGTTATTTGGTTTTCTTAAGGCTTATCACCTACCTCCCGTTCAATTTATCAGCTAACGGTTTCATGTAAAACCCACCTACAACGCTGCGGGCTTTAAAGTTATCTCGGATGCCTGTGTTAGAATCATAGAAATCGTTCAGCGGTACGCGCGATTCGGTTTCCGTGGCGTGCCTGTACACCGGTTTTACCAAAGCCTCAAACTCGGCACGGGTTGGCGCGAAAGTGGCAGTCCACAATATCCAGTCGTTTTTGGTGTAGGCCTTACGGCTATCCAACGGTATGCCGAATTTGTTTTGCTTGGTCAGATAGTACTTCGTTTCAGTATCATAAACCCGTTGCGGAAACAGGGTCAGGTTTAAAACCTTATCCCAAACCAGGTTGTACTTCTGGCTCCAGGTGGCTTTGTTATCGAAGGTGAGCGCGTAGTGGTCACCGGCATCTGCCATGTTTATCCATTTAGGTACCATGCTTTCGGCAATCGCCCGGTATTTTTTCGCGGTATCGGCATAGCCTAAAGTCTGCGCCATTTGCGCGTAGCAGGCGATACCAACAATAGCCTTTACAGAAAGGTTGGCGTTACGGGCCAGGTGGCCTGCAAAGTCATCGGTACATAATTGCGTTTTAGGGTCCAGGCCTTCCCTTACCAGGTAATCTACCCAGGTGCTCAGCGTTTTCCAGTGCAGCTTGGCAAATTGGGCATTGCCCTGCGCTTTGGCGATAGCCGCAGTCAGGATAATCATATTGCCCGATTCTTCCACCGGCATAGGCTCGCCGTACGTTTGGCCATTTGCCAGCGGGTAGGTGCCTAAATCATGCGCGGCCCATGGATGCGGGTATTTGCCGCTCTCGCTGAAGTAGAAGATGCCGTTGAGCATGCCTTGCAACAGTTTGGGATTGTATATCAGGTACAGCGGTGCCGATGGATAGGTAACATCCACGGTGTTAATGAAGCCACCGCTGTTGTTCTCTTTAGATAGCCACAGTATTTCGCCCTTCGGGCTTTTTACCAATGTGTGTGCCGCGATGCTTTGGCGATACGCCAATACACAAAGGTGCGCATACTCCTTGCCGCCCGATTGTAATGCCGCCGCATAAACCTCTTTATTAAAGGTCGCGCATTGCAGCATCACTTTTTTGTATTCGTTATACGCACTGGTTAGCTGGCCATCCATGGTGGCCTTGCCCGATGCATTCCACCAGGGGCGCAGGTTGTTTTTAAAGTACTGTATCGAGTATATCTCGTCGTAACCCAGCTCCACGAAACGCTCCACAGCCGTTTTGCCAACCGCACCGAAAGGGATAACCGTATTCAAGGATAGTGATTTGCCGGTAGATGCAGTGGACGATACGGAGTCATTCCTGAAAGCATCTACAACAGTGCTGCCCGGGGTGATAAACTGTACCGCGCCGCCTGTTTTAGGTGCAGCAACGTAAAAGTAACCCCAATCTATCCGCATATCGTCCGCACCTTTCCCCAGTATCGCTTGCTCTACCGTACCCACTTTAAGTACCGACAAAGCTGCCGTAGCATACTTTTTGACCGATACCTGCTGCGATGGGCGGAACACGGCAATATCCGACGATGCACCTAAAAACACCTTCACCTGGTGTGTTTTGTTATCGTTTGCGGCTACGCTATAGGTGATATATGATACCGGGCGCGATGACAGGCTAAGGTTTCTGATCAGCAAGGGCGAAGTGAACGTGAGCTTTAAATCAACCTTGCCGCAGGTAAAATTATAGATGGTTTGCGTAGCAGTAACCTCAACCTTCTTTTGGTCGGCTAATTGTACTTTGGCGCCTTTTTCCTTCAACTTATCCGCCAGGCCAAAATCAAGGAAACGGCCGCCGGCTGTATTGGCCAGGTGGATAGCGATGATATTATCACCCGCTTTCAGGTCATCCTTGCTGACCGCATAATATTGCAGCGTGCTTGTCCAGCCTGTTTTGGTATAGATTTTCTTCCCGTTAAGGTATAATTCGATGTTATCATCATGGTCTATCTTCAAAAACAACTCGTTGATGCTGGCTACATCGGCAACGCTGAAAGCCCGCCTCACCCAAATATTGTCGGTTTTCCAAAGCGTTTTTACCGTGCTGGGGTTATCGCCAAGGGGCATAGGGGCTGTCTTCCAATCGCCTGCCGCATAAGCTGCCGAGGTCCAATCGCCCTGCGGGGGCGTTTCAGTATATTTAACGCTATATGGCGTTTCGTCTGATGTGCCCAGCACTGGTTCGTACTTTACTTCCTCCTTGCCCAGGAAACGGTAGATGTTGCCATCAACGTTGATCATCCCTAACAAGGAATGGTCCGAACCCGTCCAATGCGTAGTGGTGGATGCATTGAGCTTGTCGGTATTGCTCCAGATGCTAAAGTTTGGGTTATGCGTAATGAGCGGGTATGAAGGGGCTTTCCTGTCCTGCGCGCGGGCATAGCCAAAAGCGAGGGCAAAAGCCAGCAAACCGAGACATTTTAATTTGTTAGATAGATTCATCGTAAAAGCAGTCTATAATTGAGTGGGTAAAAATACCCCACAGCAATCGCATCACGCCGCTTTTTCGTATCAAGTTTTCGACTATTCGTATCAATTAATTTATTGTCCGCATAAATCTAAAAAGTATCCAGCTAAACTATGCCCATCACCCGGCCAGATAATGGATAAGCATTTTGGCTACGGAAACCCGCGATTAGGCTACCCCGATTGAACAGCATCTGCGCACCTTTGATGCATCATCAATAAAACAATAACATGGAAAAGCAAAAAAATAAGGTTTGGTTTATTACAGGCGCATCGCGTGGGTTCGGACGTATCTGGGCCGATGCCGCGTTAAAACGGGGCGATAAAGTAGCCGCAACAGCTCGCTCGCTGGATAGCATTGCCGAACTCAAGGAAAAATACGGCGATAACGTTCTAACACTGGAGCTCGACGTAACCAACGCCGGGCAAGTAAAAGCGGTAGTCGAGCAGGCCCATGCGCATTTCGGCCGGTTAGATATCGTGCTCAACAACGCCGGTTATTCGCTGGTAGGCGCTATTGAGGAAGCTGATGCAGACGCGGTAAGGGCGCTTTACGAAACCAATATCTTCGGCACGCTTTCGGTAATACAGGCGGCCTTGCCCTTGCTGCGGCAACAAGGCGGCGGCCACATTATGGGTACATCCAGCGGCTTGGGGCACGTTGCCATGCCGGTAATCGGCTATTATTGTTCATCTAAATGGGCGTTCGAGGCTATCCACGAAAGCCTGGCCGCAGAGGTAAAACCTTTTGGCATCAAGGTAACCATCATAGAGCCGGGGGCCTACGCAACAGAATTTGGCAGCCAGGAATCGTTAAAATTTTCTGAAGGGATGGATATCTATGCTGGTTTCAAGGAGCAGTTTTTTGGCAGGCTCAGAGGCGCGGAAAGAGGCGACCCGGAGGCTACGCCGGAAGCCATCTTCCAGATAGCCGATGCAGAAAACCCGCCGCTGCGGTTCTTCCTCGGCAGCCATAACCTGCCATGGGTACGCGCTGCCTACGCCAACCGCCTGGCCGAATGGGAGGCATGGGAAACCGTATCCAATGCGGCTCAGGGTGAAACAAAATAAAAACCTGCCAATAATAACCGGTAGCCGCGCGTTATCGGTTATTATTGCATAAATGTCCTATCGATGAAAAAGGAAGAAAACAACCCGCCTAAAATGCATTCGCTATCAGAGGTGCATCATGCTTTTGGCCTGCCGAAGCCATCGCATCCGCTCATCAGCCTTATTGATGGCGCATCCAACCAAATGATCGTAGGAAAATTGCCGCGCGTGCATGTGCTCAATTTCTACAAGATATCATACCGGCCAAAATTGAGCAGCAAATTGAAATACGGCCAGGGCTATTATGATTTCGACGAGGGTGGCCTATTGTTTGCCGCGCCAAACCAGGTAATAGGCAGCAATACCGATGAGGAAGTACGCGAGTGTTCACTTTATACTTTGCTTATCCATCCTGATTTTTTGTGGAACTACCCTTTAGCCAAAAAGATAAAGCAGTATGGATTCTTTTCTTACGGTGCCAACGAGGCTCTGCATCTTTCGGATAAAGAGAAAGCAACCATCATTGCTATTTTCCAAAACATACAGGAGGAACTGGCCGACCGGATAGACGACTTTAGCCAGGATGTAATTATCACCCAAATCGAGCTACTGCTGAACTACGCTAACCGGTTTTACAAGCGCCAGTTTATTACCCGCAAAGCCGTAAGCAATACCATGCTGCAAAAGCTGGAAGAGGTGTTAGATGCATACTTCGATAACGAACAATCGTTAAAGCAAGGCATCCCAACGGTACAATACCTTTCGGACCAGCTAAACGTATCGCCCGGTTATTTAAGCGATATGCTGCGCTCGCTCACCGGCCAAAATGCCCAGCAGCACATCCACCAAAAGCTGATAGAAAAGGCTAAGGAAAAATTATCTGCCACCACCCTATCGGTAAGCGAGGTGGCATATGCCCTGGGCTTCGAGCATCCGCAATCATTCAGCAAATTATTCAAAACAAAAACGAGCCTTTCGCCGCTGGAATTCAGGCGGGCGTTCAATTAAGGCAGAGGGTTTCAAGGCGCTGGAAATTCCTGGAAACTCATAGCTAAACAGGTGCGATTTATTGGAAAAAACTGGACAAGATTTTCGTCGCCCGTAAACTAAAATTTAGCTAAAAACAGCCATTCCACGCAAATTTCGCCCTTTTTACGTCAGCAAGTAAAAAGCACAAAAAGACAGTAAAACCCCTCGAAAAACACAGAAAAACGCGGATTTTTGATTGTATTTTAGAAAAATTCAAGCCGGAAAAAGAAGCAAAAAATGGCAGGTAAATACGTCCCGGGTATCGTCGATTCCGCCGGATTTTTCCAACATTTCTATAAAATAAAACTGGACAAAAAAGCACCTCTGCTTTGTTGCATTATGCGGCCCCACCTCCCTATATTGCATGCATGACGGATTATAAACAGGAAGCTGCAAAAGCAGCCTTAGGACACATCAAACCCGGCCAAACCATTGGCCTGGGCGCAGGTGCAACCATTGCGTATCTGGTTGATATGCTGGCAGCAGATAGCGTACTTGCGGGTTCGCTAACCTTCGCATCCTCCTCCTTTAAAACGGCGGGCCTGCTTGCCGGGCGGGGCCTCAACCTTAAATCGCCTGCTTATCTTAATCACCTGGATATTTACTTCGATGGTTGCGACCAGTTTGATGCGCACCTGAACGCATTGAAAAGCGGCGGCGGCATCCACGCTACCGAAAAGATACTGGCCTCAATGGCCGATGAGTTCATTCTGCTGGGCGATACCTCAAAATTCAGCGAGAAGTTGAGCACCAAATATCCGCTGGTGATAGAAGTGCTACCTGCAGCCCTACAGATCGTGATAAAAACCCTTAAGGATGATTTCTCACCTGCTTCGCTAAACCTGCGGATGAGTAGCCAGAAGGACGGTGCCCTTATTTCTGATAACGGTAATTTACTGGTTGATATTTACTTTAACGAATTACCGGCACTGAGCGAACTGAACACAAGGGTTAAGATGATACCGGGGATAATTGAGCATTCGCTGTTTTACCGCATGGCATCCAAAGCGCTTATTGCCGGGCCGGATGGGGTATCCGTCGTCACCCCACGGCATGTGCGATAACAAAAAAAGCGCGTTGCCATCCCTTAAGGATTGCCAACGCGCCTTGGTTTAGGTTGTTTACTTTACTTTCAGGTCCTTGCCAGCTATATCTTCCCAGCGATAATAGTGGAAGGTTTTATCGTTGCTCATCACTACAAATAACCCGTGTTTGAAGTTCTCGTCTAACGGCACGTTCACCACATCAGAACCATCGCTTTGCGTGGCGGCTACGTTGACAACCTTCAGCAGCTTATGCTCGAATGGGTTCTGCGCCGTGCCTTCGCGACTGAACACCTGGAAACGGTTGGCCCCCTGATCCGACACCTGGATGTATCCCGTAGAATCCGTCAGCTTATAAATCGATATACCCTCATGGTCGGCAGCGAAACCGCTGGTGCCGAATATGGCCAGTTGCGCGTCGCCTTTCTCCGGGTCGGCGTAGTATTGCCTTACCCCTGTCTGCTCGTCGGAATAATAAATGTAGCCCAGCTCGTTATCAACGGCTATGGCTTCTATCTCTTTTTTGCCGCTATAAGTACCAAACTTGCGCACCAGCGTAGCTTTAACATGCCCGCTGCCATCGTCGCCCAGTAAATATTGCCAGAGGTAACCGCCGGTTGTGGGCCCGTTTTTACGGCCGGCTATGGCATACATGCGGCCATCTTTGGCGGTGTATATAGATATCCCCATCAAATCGCGGTATTCGAAACCTGTCTCGCCTTCGAATATCTCTATGCCGCCATTGTCTACGGGCAGCATATCGGGCAACGAAAATATCCGCAGCTTATGTGTCATGCGTTCGCTTGCAATTACAATGTCGGTTGCTTTGCCATTCAACACCAAGCCGTAGGCAAGGTCTACATTGTTTGGCCTTTTCAAGCCCCTTACCACTTTGCTTTGCACAATTTTGCCATGCAAATCGAACACGTACAGCGCGCCGTCTTCATTTTTATCGGTACCTATCACCAGGCTTTTGGCAGGGTCGGCAGGGTTTACCCAAATGGCAGGGTCGTCGGTATCGTATTTCACGGGTTCGGTTACAAAAAGGGGCTTCACTATCGCCGCATCGCCATTTTGCGTTTTGGGTTTCATGGGTTGCCCGCACGCTCCGCTGCAAACCAGCAGGAGCGGCAGAACCCTATTCAAAAACTTAACACTCATGCTTATAATTTTGTGCCGTATGCGCCCACGAATATTGCCGGCTCCGGCGATACATAGGTAATACCGTTAGCCATGGTGATGCCGCCTTTATGGTGGCGGGTAAAAGCGGTAGTGCCTTTGGTAAGCGCAGGCGAAACACCTTGTAGATGGAAATCCCATGCGGTATTGAAATCGGGACTGGTAACCGGGTTATCCAGCGGGAAGTTCACGAATTTAGGATCGTTCTCACCGGCTGTGGTGCCCCTTACATCGTTAGTGCCTGCTATCACGTCGTTTTTGCCTGGCTGGAACTGGTTAACAGTAGTTTGGTCGAAACCATAGTACCAGTTGTTGCTGTATTTAGAACGCGCGTCCTCAGGCTTCTTCGGGTCGCGTTTTACGCCGAAACGGGTATTGGCAAACAGGTTGTTGTACAAATCGGCACGCACAGTGGCTTCCAACCAAACCGAACCGCCTTTTGCGGTAGGCCTCCTCCAGCCGGTGTTTACCATCGTATTATTGTAGGCAATGATATACGCCTGTGGGTTACGGTCGCCACTGTTAGATAGTTTAAGCGCGTTGGTATTGGTGCTGTAAACCAGGTTATACGCAACATCGGCCAAACATCCCGATTTAAAGTTCATGGCTTCGCCGCCGGTAACGCCGGTGGTATAGAACACGTTGTTGGCAAAAATAATTTTGCCGCCCTCTATGTAAGTGCAATCTTCCTGCAGGTTACGGAAGATACTGTTCTGTACCACCAGCCTGCCGTTTACATTAGAAAACCATAACGCGGGCAGGTTTTCGCCGGCAACCGCTTTGTACAGACCCATTTTTACCGAAGTAGAAGCATCCGAAGTGGTTGCGCCGCCGTACTCGATAATAGTATGGTCGAGCACCAGTTCGGCGCAGCTTGGCGCTGCCAATATGCCGCCCCAAAGCTTACCGAATTTTTTGGCCGGGGTTTTATACAATTCGTTCACAGTGAACCTTACCGGGTTCTCAGCAGTACCTAAAGAATACAGGTTGCCTTTTACCACAATCTCTGGCTTGGTAAGGGTATCCATCAAAACGGTTACGCCTTCTTCTATGGTAAGCGATTTACCCTCCGGGATGATAATATCGCCCTTGATAACCTGGGTACTGCCTCTTTGCCACACACCCGATACTTCGCCTATGGCAGAACCATCCGCCGGCGTAGTATCAACATCTATATTGGCCTTTTCGCAGCTACTGAACATCAGGGCCGATGCTGCAAATGCTGCTATAATCAGTTTAAATTTCATATCGATATATTTTTTTTTGATGTAAATGTTAGTTGAATTTATACCTCAGGCCCAGCAAATAAGTTTGGCCATAGTAATCGCTGCGGATAATGGTGCGTCCGTTTGATACGATGTCTTCCTTTAGCCTGTCGTTCTCGGGGTTGGTTCCTTTTATGAACAGCTTTGTTGGCGTATTAAGTAAGTTGCCCGCTTTGATGAATACGCTCATGCCACTCCTGAACCTTTTCTCGGCCGATGCATCCATCTGGATAAAGCCTTGCTGCCACAAGTCGTTGTTGAGGAACTGCGATACGGTATTGATGCGCGGGCCTGTGTAAGCACCTGCAACCTGTATATCCCAGCCTTTTTTAGTGTCTTTATACAATAAGGACATGTTGGCGATATGCTCCGACTGGCCATACAACGGGCGCGATTGGTTTACCAAAAACGCTTCGATATCGCCAGAAGTGGCATTAATGCGCCTTGATGTTTTTGGCGTAGTAATGCGCGAATGGGTGTAGGTATAGTTGGCCTTGATGCCAATTTTGTTGAAGAACTTAATGTAATCCAACTCGGCACCATAGTTTTTAGCAGTACCGAAGTTGCCCGGGCTGTAGTAGATATCCTGGCCGCGAACCGCGTCTGCCTGGAAGGTGTACTCAATTGGGTCTTTGATGTTTTTGTAGAAAGCACCCACCAGCAATATCTCAGATGCGCCAGGGAACAATTCGTAGCGCAAATCGAAGTTATCGGCCAGGGCGCGTTTCAGGTTCGGGTTACCGCGTTCCTGGTATTCCTCGTTCACTACCTTGCCGGGTACTATCTCATAAAAACCTGGGCGGTTAAGTGCCTTGTAGTAAGACGCGTGCAATTGCGATTTATCGGTTAAATGGTATTTTAAAGTTAAGCTTGGCAATACATCTGTGTACACCTGGCTGCCTTTAGGGTTGGTTTCGCCGGCCGGGAACAACAGGTTGTAGCCCTGGTTGGTATGCTCTACCCTGGCACCACCTATTACATCGAGGCTGTGGGTGGTAAACTTGAACATACCGTAACCCGCGCTGGTTTTTTCAGAAGCATCGTAGGTAAGCGGGTTACTTACCGCGCCTGTTGGGTTGCTTACTACCAGGCTTAGGTCGGTGTAGTTGTTAAAATCTACCCCGTATTGCTTGCCTGCGTTAGCAGCTGTTGGCGCAAGGGTGTAATTATTAAAGAAGCTGCTGCGTTGCTTATCGCGATAAAGGCCGCCCACGGTAAAGTCTACTTTTACGCCACCAATTGGTGCGGTGTAGGTAAGGTCTAAGTAACCCGCTTTGTCTTCGTCGGTATTACGCTCCCAGCGGCGGTTTACCGGTGAGGTGTTCACCAGCGAAGTGCGTTTATCCACGAAACCCTGGCGCAGGCCGTTCAGGCTAATGGTCGTATTATCGGGCACCTCGTTCTGCGCAGTTGAGTAAACTGCCGACCATTGTATCTTGAACTTATCGCCAAAGAGTTTGTGATCGCCATGCAGGGTGCTGTTGTATATCTTCTGCTCGGTTAAGCGGCTCCGGGTATCGTAGGTCAACTCTGCGTTGCCTGCTGTCGGGTCGTAAACGCCGTTGTAAGATGTGCCTACCGCATCGCGCAGTTGCTGGTTCTTCAGGTCTACGAATACGTTGTATAAGCTCAGCTTGTTGTTTTTATCGAAGGCATAGTCAACCTTGCCATGCAGGCCAAGGCGGGTTTGCTGCTCCGAATACTGGCGGTAGCTTTTGCTGGTGATAACTGCGTAAGCATCGGTGCCGTTTACTGCCGAATTATAGAACGTGCTGTTGCTACCGCGGTAGGTATTCTGGTAACTACCTGCAACAATAACGCCTAGCTTGCTATCGAAGAAACGCTGGCCTAAAGATAAGCTACCAATAACATTAGGGGCGGGTTTTTTGGAGGTATAGTCCAAAGTGCCTTTGGCAAAATCGGCCTGGGTAGCGGTGTAGGTGCGGCCATGCAGTTCATATGGCGACTTACGGCTGATGCCCGAAGCGTCGAAGCTGGTAAAATCGCGATCGAAAAACAGCTGACTATAACCTGTAGCAATGTTGGCGTTCACCTGGAAATGATCCGGCGCGTTTTTCATTACCATGTTAACAGAACCGCCTATGGCGTCGCCCTCTAAATTCGGAGTAAGGGTTTTGTAAACCTCAAGCCTGTCCAGCAGGTCGGCCGGGAATAGATCCAGCGGAACATAGCGGTATTTGTTATCGGGGCTAGGGATCTTCACGCCGTTCACCAGCGTGTAGTTGTAGCGTTTATCCATACCGCGTAAAATGGCGTACTGGCCATCACCGTTGCTGTTGCGCTCTACCGATATACCCGATACACGCTGGATAACGTTTGCCACGGTTAAATCGGGCGATATTTCGATAGCCCGGCCCGAAACGATATTCATCACTTGCGTGGCGTTCTGCTCAATGCGGCGGGCATCGCGGTCGTTTGAGCCGGCGGTGGTGGCCCTTACCACAACTTCGCCTAAATCCTTAGAAGCAGATTCCATGTAGATTTTCACATGAGGTTCATCCTTGCCTACTACTATCTGCTGTACCACCGTTTGGTAAGTGATGTACGATATGCGGAGAGTGGCCGGACCAGCATCCACATCCTTTATTTCGAAGGAGCCATCCAACCCGGTGCTGGTAGACTTGCCTGTTTTCTCGAGCACTATGGTAGCGCCTACCAGGGCCTCGCCCGACTTCTTGTCGTAAACATGGCCTTTTATTTTAGCTGCGTTCGCAATTGCTGCGCAAAAAAGGAACGGAATAAAAAGGTATAAAAGTTTATTCATTTTCGATACGTTTTGTACAAATTGTTGACTCTGTTTTTGGATGTTGCAAAGTTGGACTACCCGCAACGATTAAAAAAATTTTGAGGGCTGCAGAAAGGCGACAGCGTTACATGGGGTGTAAACACAAAAGCAACAATAGTATGTAAATAACTGATAATCAATTACTTAATATAAATAGAAACCTCCATTATCATTATATTACCGTTACATTAACCAAATGTTAAGCGTGGCATATAGAGTTAATATAGATGGGAAAGGGTGATATCGTGTGAAGAATTATAAAGATTGGATAAAGGCGGTGAGGTTGTCGCCCTGGCCTATGTTGAGCTTTTTACGAAGCCTGTAACGCGATACACGCAGACTATCGGTAGAAATCCCCAGCAGCGTGGCTATATCCTCGGAGCTAAGGTTGATACGTAAGAGGGCTATTAGCCGCATATCGCCAGAGGTAAGTTCGTTGCTGTATTGTTTGATGTTCTCAAAAAATTGCTGATGCACCTGTTCAAAGGCAGTGGTAAATTCTTTCCAGTGCTGCTCGTGGTTAAAGCTATCGTTTATCTGCAGGATGATTTGCTGCATCTGCTTTTTCTGGTCGCGCTTATCTTCTTTTACCATGGCCTGCAGGGTGCTGCGCATCTGCTCCAGCAACTGGTTGTTGCGGATAAGGTTGAGCGTATGGCCCGATAGTTCGCGGCCTTTCAGTTCCAGCTGCTGTTTGAGGCTTTCTTCTTCCAGCCGTTGGTTTTCGAGCTGCAGCTGCATCACCTGGTGCTCGGCTTCTTTTTGCCGGGCAAGGGCATGCTGGTCTTTTATCTTTAGCCGCTGCCTGCTGAACACTACTACGCCCAAAGCCACCAGCAAAACCACCACAATAACTCCGGCAGCGGTAATGATATAATTTACTTTGCGAATATTGTTGAGTCTGGTTATCTCGTTGCTCTTCTTATCCATATCAAACAGCACCTGCAAAAAGGCGGTTTGGTTTACGCCCTCCCTCGAGTAGATTTCCAGCGAATACTTACGGCTCAACTCAGCATAATAAAAGGCGCTATCCATTCGGTTCATCAATTGATAGGCTTTGCCCAGGTCTTTGGTGGAAGAGGCCAACTGATAAGTATTGCCTGTTTTTTGGGCAAGGGCCATAGCTTTCCGTGTTTGGATAATACTTTCGGCATAATGGCCGGTTTTGCGCAGTATATCGCCCAAATTGTTCACCACCTCTATAGAGGCAACCTCGTTATTCTCTTCCTTGTACAGTTGCAGCGATTTATTGAAGCTGGCGTAGGCCGAATCGTACTTCGCCAAATCCTCGTAAATGCTGCCCAGGTTTTCGTATATCTTGGCTGCACCTTTTTTGTAATTGGCGCGGGTATAGTTCTTAAGGGCGAGGTTCTGATAATAAAAGGCGCTATCGTAACGGTGCTGTTTTTCGTACAGGTGCCCTATGTTGCCCAAAATACCGGCCTGGCCTACCAGGTTATTGTTTCGCCTGTATATGGCCAGCGCCTTATTGTACATAGCGCGCGACCTGCCCAGTTGCTTATTGTAGTAATAGAAAACGCCCATCTGGCCAAGGTTGGCGGCTTGCAGGTTGGGGTGGTTGTCGCTGCTGAAGATCTTATCAGCGTGTAGGTAATATTCCAAAGCCTGCGCATAGTGGCCCTGGTTATAGCAAATTTGCCCCATTTGCTGCATGCATATGCCTTCGGTAAGGCCATCCTTACGCTCTACTGCACGGGCGGATATCTTCCTGAGGATAATGAGTACCGAATCGGGGTGCTGCTGGCTTATCTGCGCCGCGGCAGCTATTTCCTTATCCTGCGCATAAACCATACCGCAAAGCATAACGCTGATGACGAAGGCCAGGGTACGGACTGATTTAAGCAACATGGGCACGGTATTACGCTAAGCTAAGGGCTCAACAAATAAACTAAAATAGTATTAATTTATCGTTAAAACATCTGCTGTGTAAGCCATGCATAAAAACGAAGAAAACCGGAGAAAAATCGCCGGTTTTCTTTAAATTTCTTAAGGATTTGATGGTTTTTACTTTATCACGGTTTTTATAGCATCACCTACCTCATGGCCGGCGTTGGCTTTAAAATCGAGGCCGAGTAATTGGGCCATTGTTTGGGCCAATTGCTTGTGGTAAGTAGTGCCGGTTTTTACTTCGCCCAGTGGTGCGGTGTCTGGGCCAATAACAGCGAACCAGGTTTGCTCGGCACCTGCTACATCCGAGCCATGGTGGCGCCAGCTATCCAGCTGCTCATAACCGCGGCCATGGTCGCAGGTGATGATGAGGGTGGTGTTGTTTTTATAGAAGGGATCGGCCTGCACCATTTCCCAAAGGCTTTTGATGAAGCCGTCTTCCTGCTTTGCAAATTCAAGGTACGATTTGTAGTTGCCGTTGTGGGCCATATCGTCTGTTTCGTCGAACGCCATGAATAATACGCGCGGCTTGTACTGTTTAAGGTATTCTCTGCTGTACTCATAGGTAACAAAGTCAGACCGGGTGCTATCGTTTACATAATGCGGTACGTTCTCCTGCAGCTCGTTCAGATATTTCAAGCGCGCGTTGGCATCGGCATTTTTCAGGCCCGAATAGCCCGAATACACCGGCAAGCCCGAACGGTTCACGTTCAGTATCTGCGGGAAACGCTCCCATGAAGAGAAAGCGATTACCTTGCCCTCGAAACCCTTTTGCCTGTTGATGTATTCCAGCACGTTCATGTTAGGGTTCACTATAGGGTCGTTGGTGTTCATGCGCACATCGGGGAAACCGGTAAAGATTTCATTATAGCCCGGGTACGAAAATTTGTAGGGGTTGGCAATCTCGTCCTTACCGCCGGCATCGCGGTCGCCGTAAAGCTGGCCCTGCTTTGCTATGGTACCCCATAAAAACGGGAACAGGATAGCCCTGCGCTCCTCCGGGGTTGCTGCCCAGTATCTTTTCTTTACATCCTCCTTATCATTGGTGAATTTGGAGTTGATGAGCGCCGAATCGGCACCTCGGTAAACCTCCTGCCAACGCATGCCATCGAGCGTTACAATGATGAGGTTCTTTGTTTTTTGCTGCGCCATGGCCGGCGATACGGCCAAAGCCGCCAGCAATACGAATAATAGCTTTTTCATGATAATTTTTTTTAAACAGGCAAAGCAGTTATTGCTAACTGCCTTGCTGTATTGTATATGGGTTAGGGGTAAATTATTTAAGTATCCACAAGGCCTGGTAAATATCGTCCTTGCCGCCAAACTGGCTTTGCACTGCTGCATTGTAGTTGGTTGCATTGGCCGTACGCTCATTAGCCGGATACTGGTAACGCACCGGGATAACGCCACCATCGGTATTGCCCGGGCCGATATCGAACGCCGGGATGCCGGTACGGCGCCATTGGTAATAAGCTTCCTGACCAGAATTACGGGCAAATGCCAGGTATTTCTGCGTTAAGATTTGCTTAAGGCCATCGGCAGTGTTGCCTGCATATTTAACAGCAGCCTGGTTGTAATAGGTTGCGTAGCTGAAGGTGATAGGGTACGATACATCATCGCCCAACAAACCACCGCTTTTTTGGAAAGTAACCGTGTTAGCGCCATCGTTTACACCGTAGAAGCCAAAATCGGTATAGATACCATTTTTGTACCACGCTTCGGCATCGCCGGTAACCCAGCCCTGGTTAATAGCTTCGGCAATGTTGAAGCACATTTCGGGGTAGCCAACAATAAAGGTGTTCTCGCCGGTTAGGGTTTCGTAATAACGGTGACGGCCTATCAATGATATTTTACCCGCCTGTACCAGGTTAGCCATATTACTTTGATCCTGGCCCGAAGCGCCGCCCACGAACGAACGGAAATCGGTATCGCCAAAGCCAAGGCCACGTGCCGGCTCGGCCACTTTCATAGCGCGCAAATCATTCAGCGAAGCAAGCGTATTCAGGTAAGTAGCAGCCATGTTGTAACGGGTAGCATCGTTACCGAAGTTACGCGGGCTGTTTGGGTAGATGCTGAATACGCCATCATAAACATATTGCAGGTTATCATCCATACCGCTCAGCAAAGGGTATTTGGTTGGGTTGTTGATGATAGATGCAAATTGCGCTTTTACATTCAGATCCGCATCACTTGCTTTCTTGCTCAGGTTTATCAAAACACGCAGGCGGTAAGCGTTAACCACTTTTTGCCATTTGGTAAGGTCGCCCCTAAAGTAGAAATCGTATTTGCTATCCACTACATAAGTACCGGTGGTAAGCTTGTTTACGGCGTTCATTTCGCCAAGGTCTTTATTGGCATCTTCCAATAAAGCCAGCGCATTGATGAAAACCTGCTTCTGCGAATCATACTTGGGCGTAAGGCCGTCTAAGCCTTTCAAAGCATCAGTCATTGGCACATCGCCAACTTTCATGCTCATCCTCACAAAGAAATAAGCCCTGAAGAATTTAGCCAGCGCGAGGTATGGTTTAGATAGCGTGGCGTTTAGCTTGTTAGATTCTGTTTCCATCGCAACAACGTTGTTCAGGTTACTGTAATCTAAGCCGGTGCTGCCTGTCCAATACTTGTTGTTGTCGTAATAGGTATAGTTACAGGCGGTGTACTGGTTTTGGCGCTCTACCTGGTTATAAGCCGACTCGAAAATTGCGGTCTCGATATTAGGGAGCAACAAGGCTGGCGACAAACCTGCTACAGGCAGGTTTTTATTTTGCACATCCTGGTCGAATTCTTTTTTACAGCCCGATGCCGCAACAATTATTGCTAAAGAGGCTATAGTTATTTTTAATGCTTTCATGTAATGTTTCTTTTGTGTTTGGTGATACTTTATCGCTTAGTAAACCACGTTTAAGTTGAAACCGAAGCTACGGGTAGTTGGGGTTTGCAGGTTGTACTCCAGTGCGGTTTGGCCAAGCTGGTTACGGCCCGGATACTGGTCAACATCAATGTCTTTATACCCTGGTTTGAAGAAGTACAACAGGTTACGGCCTACGATAGAGAACTCAACGCGTGATAATGATAATTTCTTTACCAGGTTGCTTGGCAACGAGTAACCAATTACAACCTCGCGCAGCTTAGCGTAAGTTTTGCTGATAACCGTATGCTGTGGATCGTTGTAGAAGTTGTTCACGTAATCCTGCACGTATTTTACAGGGGTGGTGTTCGCTACGAATTGCAACTGGCTGTAGTTAGAAATAACACCAGTCAATGGGTCGAACTGTATGGCCGGGCTGCCCGGTGCAAGGGTTACGCCATCGTGGCCCAATATTGGGGTACCATCGCTGTAAACTGCACCTTTAAAGCCTGGGTCGCCCCAGTGTTGCGACTCGTATAAACGGGCCGCGCCAATAACGCCTTCATCCGTAACCTGGCCACGACCGCCTTCAACAAGCTTGCGGTAAACCCTATCCTGTATTTTACCACCTACCATACCATCAAACTGGAACGATAGCGTAAATTGCCTGTAACGGAATTTGTTGTTGATGCCCCAGCTAAAGTCAGGGTCGGCGTTGCCTAAGTATTGCGATTTTGGCAAGTACCTTGGCAAGCCCGATGCATCGTGTATCACTTTGCCATCCGGGGTCATGGCTTCGTATTTACCATAAAGTTTGTCAACGCGATCGCCTTTTACGAAAACCTGGTCGCCAGATACGATACCGCTTTGGCCATCGGCAAAAGAATCATAAACTTCCTTGTAAGTACCTAAGTTCATCAACACATCCCATTTGAAGTTTTCACCTACTATAGGGCTGCCGTTAATAGAGAACTCGTAACCGGTACGTTTGGTTGATAAACCATTGGTAACCAAAGTTTGCGCGCTACCGTTGGTTTCAGACAATTGCTGATAAAACAACTGCGGGCCGTCTTTATACTGATAGTAAGTACCTGCAAAACCTAAGCGATCGTGTAGGAAACGCATCTCCAAACCGCCTTCGTAGTTGGTACGGCTGTAAGGTTTAATGTTAGGGCTAATTGCCGTAGTTGGCGCATAAGCTGCGGTAACGTTACCGTAAGAGGTACCCAACGAGTAAGCCGGCTGTGCGGTTTGGTAGTTAGGGCCGCCATAAGTAGTTTGGTAAGCATCGCCATAGCCCACAGGGTAACCGGCAGGGCCAATGTAAGTAGATGTACCACCGCTTTTTACGTTAGCATAGCTGGCGCGTAATTTCAGGAAAGAAATCACTTCCGGCAGTTTCACGTAATCAGAAATAGGAGTTGCAATACTAACCGACGGATAGAAGTACGACTGGTTTTGCAGTGCCGATGATTTCTCGCTGCGGCCTGTTGCTGATATAGTGAAGTAATTTTTATACGATACGTCGGCAGATGCATAAGCACTTGTAGTGATAAGGCTTGAGCCGAAGTTGTAAGCCCTAAGCGGGTTGATGGTATTTTGGAAGGTGTACACATCATGTATCAGCAATTGATCTGTTGATACGAAGGTTGATGTGTATTTAAGGTTACGCAAGGTACCACCGGCCAGCAAGTTAACCGAAATGCCTGTTTTAGCGATATCGTTTAAGTTGTATTTAGCAATTAAATCGGTGTTGTTTTCGAAGATGTCGCGGCGGTCTTCGCGGTAGTTACCATGGCCGTGCTCATCACCGTAAGGGTGTGCCGAGAAAGGCTCCTTCTCTGTGCGCAACATATTGTAGGTAGTGATGTTGCTCCTCAGCAAAATGTCGAAATCTTTAACCGGGCTGTAGGTAATCGAGCCCCAGCCATATATATCGTTTTTGTAATGGCCACGTGTCCACTCGTAGCTTTGGAACCAAGGGTTATGGTAACGTTTGTACTCCACGAATTTTGATTGGATGCCTTCTTTACCCGGCTGCCAGTAATCACGGGCATCGTCTATATTCCAGTCGGCACCGGTCCATAAGTCAACGTTGTAGATGATACTGTTCGGGCCGTAGCTTACATCCGGTACGTTATCTGTGTACTGGCGGTTATAGTTCAGGTTACCTTCAACCTTAATTTGTTTGGTAAGGTTGTAGCTGGCCATTAAGTTGAAGTTAACGGTATTTAAGCCGGTGTTTGGCGTAATACCGCGCTGGTAACCATGCGTAACCGACATCCTAACGGTCGATTTATCCGACGATGAAGAGATGCTTAAGTTGTTGCTGGTAAGCAAGCCCGTCTGCAAAAAGCCTTCCAGGTTGTTAACGCCACGAGCAACCCATGGGGTTGGCTTAATGTGGCCTGTAAAGGTAGAGCCATCGGCAAAAGTGGTTACGTAAGTTTTGGTTGGGTCGTACTCGCCATCGTATTGCGGCAACATTAAACCAGCGTTAAGCCTTGGGCCCCAAACGTCGTAATCACCATCGTTAACGCCACCGCCGGCACCATCGCCAAATGCGTATTTGTCGTTATCGCCGCCACCGTAGTTGTTCTGTACTTTAGGGATAGCAATAAAGCCCCTGTTGAACTGGGTGCTCGAGTTAAGCTCGATAGTAAAACCCTTGGTAGCACTTTTTGCGCGTTTGGTGGTTATTAAAATAGCTCCGTTTATACCACGGCTACCGTATAATGCAGCAGCAGTCGGGCCTTTCAGTATAGTATAAGTATCTATATCATCTGCAGATATGTTCTTGGTATCGGAGTTGATGGGGATACCATCTACCACATAAAAATCAAGCGGCGAACCACGCAGCAATACCGTTGGTGCAGCAAGCAGCTCCTGGTTTATACCAACGTTTAAGCCTGCTACTTTACCGGTAAGGCTATTGATAGCGTTTGGCTCGCGTGCCTTTACCAGGTCGGCACCACGTACTTCCTGTACCGAATAACCCAATTTCTTGGTCTCTTTCTTTACGCCTAACGCGGTTACTACAACCTCATTAAGCACTTTGCTTTCGGCTTTAAAGTTTAAGTTATATATGGCATCCTCGCCAACGGCAATTTCCTGCGCTGCGTAGCCTATAAATTTAAAAACCAGCACCTGGCCCTTTGAGGCATTGATGCTGTAATGACCGTTTACATCTGTTACCGTACCCTGCTGGGTGCCTTTTATAGACACGGTAACTCCTGGTAAGGGCTGCTGTGTTTCATCGGTAACTTTACCTGTAATTTTCGATTGCGCCAGCAACATGCCGGGCAGCAAACAAAACATTACAACCGCTAAAACGGCCTTTAAATGTCTGTAAATCTTTTTCATTAATAGATTGTTTTTGAGTGGTAAAAAGTTTCGTTTTTGTGAGGGCAATAGTAAACTTTGTTTATTATTTATAAACTAAGTTTACATTAACTAAACTTTATCACTTTGTGTACTCAGGATTAAGTACAAGGGGAGATGGTAACAATTATATTATAGCGGCATGATAAAAACTTAACATGTCGGCGAGAGTGGCGTGTTACCTGCGGCTTAGGTGGGTAAGCGCCAATTGTTTCAGATGGGCAACGTTATCTACCGGGATGTGCTCCAGTTTGGCTTCGTCGTCCCAGTAGCGCATGCGCACAATGAGTTCTGCATCGGGGTGCTGTTCAAATGCTTCAGCTTCGGCGGCACTCATTACGCCACCCTGGAAACCAAGCGTAACCCTGCTGGCCGGCGAAAGCTTTTCGTAATATTCGGGGTATTTATAAGTAAGGTAACGTTTGGCTATCACGTGCCCGTTCACCAGGTTGGCCAGGCGCGCAGAAAAGCCGCGTTCGATGAGGTAATCAGCGCCCAGTTTTTCGTGATCTACATTCCCCATGCCGCCCATGCTTTCAACGCTGGCGCATAGGTGGCCTATGTCATGAAAAAAAGCAGCTAGTATAACCTCTGCATCGTACCCCTCCCCTTCGGCCAGGGCAGCCGCCTGCGACATGTGCTCCAACTGCGAAACCGGCTCGCCGATGTAATCTTCGTTGCCGTGCAGTTCATACAGCGCAAAAACTTCGTCTACGATTTCTTCCGGGGTGCGTATTTCAATGGGCATAGGGGCATGTTTATGGCCAAAGTAACGGCTTTAATATTATGGCAAAATTAAGTCTTCATGATATTTGTTAATGCTATTTAAAAATTGGCTTTACGAACTTTACGTGTGGTTAATTTTACCGCAAAGCACGCCAAGATTTGCATGTTTATGAGCGCAAAGAACACAAAGCTTTGCAATACCAAACAGCTATTTTAAATAATTAAACGATATAATAAAAAATAAACAAGGACAGGCTTTGTGCCTCTTTGCGCTTTCTTAGCGCTCTTTGCGGTTAAATTAGCCATAAAGTTAATTTGAACATGTTTTGTCGACGTTGTTAAAATAAGCTAAATACCTTGCCTCCTTTAATTATATTATCTACTTTGCCAGCGTCCAATAAATATTTGCAGCATTCAGCATGGAAGATGACGTACTGATACAGATCAGTAACCGCATAAAAGACAAGCGGCGCGAGAAAAACATTACCGTACAGGAACTGGCCATAAGGGCCAACGTGAGCAAGGGCCTTATTTCGCAGATAGAGAATAGCCGCACCATCCCCTCGTTGGTGGTGCTGATAGATATCATTAAGGCCCTGGAGATTGATATGAATGTTTTTTTCAAAGACATCCACTCACCCGATGCCAACTCCCCGCTCATTATCCGACGTAAGGCCGATTACGAGCACTTCGAAAAAGAGCATGCCGAAGGGTTCCATTACCAGCGCATCTTCACCCAATCGATAAAAAGCTCTACGGTAGATATCGTGATACTGGAACTGCAACCCGATGCGCACCGCCCGCAGGTAGAAACCGAGGCTTACGAGTATAAATACATCCTCTCGGGCACCATAGAATACCAGTTCGGCGAGAAATCGTACACGCTTGCCGAGGGCGATTCGATGCTGTTTGACGGCCGCATACCGCATACGCCAAAAAATACGGGAACCACCAAGGCAAGCATGCTGGTTATCTATTTCTTCGAGGCAAAGGCATAGGCCGTTTAAGATTTCTTAACTTAAATTTGGTTTATTATTAATAAACATAGTTTAGTTTTGCTAAACAATAGGGGCGATTCTAAAAATCTCAATGTTTTTGATGATCTTGTCTGCTCTAAAATATAGCATCCCAAAAAATGGCCATACCCATTGTTACTCAACTAAAAGCAAAAGTAGCTAACTGGCCGTATTGGCTCATATCTTTATTGGCAGCCATTTCGGCGTTCGGGGCCTATACTTCTATGTATTCGTTCCGCAAAGCGTTTACTGCCGGCACATTTTTAGGCGAGCAGTATTGGCATATAGATTATAAGGTATGGTTGGTAATTGCACAGATCTTTGGCTACATGCTCAGCAAATTTTACGGCATCCGCTTTATTGCCGAAATAAAAGGTGCTAAACGCGGCGTAACCATATTGGGGCTGGTTGGGATTTCCTGGTTGGCCCTGCTAGCTTTTGCAGTTACGCCTGCGCCCTATAACATTATTTTCCTTTTTATTAACGGTTTCCCGCTGGGCCTGATATGGGGCTTGGTTTTCGGCTACTTGGAAGGCCGCCGTTCTACCGAGTTTATGGCCGCAGTGCTTTCTATCAGCTTTATTTTTGGTTCGGGTTTCGTAAAAACGGTAGGGCAAACGCTGATGCACGTTTATAATGTAAACGAATATTACATGCCTTTTGCAACCGGGGCACTGTTTGTGCTACCGCTTATTTTGTTTGTAATGATGCTGGAGCTGATGCCCCCGCAAACGCCTGAGGATATCGCCCTGCGTACCGAGCGCCTGCCTATGACCAAGCTGGAACGTAAACAGTTTATCGCCCGTTTCTTACCAGGCATCATCCTTACGCTTTTTATTTATGTGCTGATAACCGTTATGCGCGATATACGCGACAACTTTAACGTGGAGATATGGAACAGCCTGGGCATAACAGACCGCACCATTTATGCCCGGATTGACACGCAAATCTCCGCGATCGTATTGGCGGCTATGAGCTTGCTTATCCTCGTAAAAAAGAACCTGCGGGCATTCAGCCTCATCCACCTCATGATCATTGTAGGCTGCGTATTGGCGGGAGGCTCAACTGTTTTATTTTCGTTAAAACTGATAGGCGCTGTAGATTGGATGAAGTTGGTAGGCCTTGGCCTATACCTGGTTTATGTGCCTTACAACGCCATATTTTTTGAGCGGATGATAGCTACCTTCCACTATAAAAGCAATGTGGGCTTTTTAATTTACGTAGCCGATTCTATCGGGTACCTGGGCAGTGTGAGCGTACTGCTTGTTAAAGAACTGGGCAGGCCAACCATCAGCTGGGCTCAGTTTTTTAAGGAGGGAGCCATCGTTGTATCTATTGTAGGCGGCGTTTGCGGCTTGCTGTCACTCCTATATTTTTACCGCTCAGCCCGCAAGAAAGCTGCGGCCGATGCAGCCTCAAATATTGCAACTTTATGAGTATCCCATCAGCAATCGTAATCGGTGCCGGCATTGTTGGCCTGGCCACCGCACGTGCCCTTGCCACACGCGGTTACGAGGTAACCGTTTTTGAACGCAACGAACGCGCTGTAGGCGCATCTATCCGCAACTTTGGTATGGTATGGCCAATAGGACAGCCGAACGGCCCTTTATTCGAACGCGCCATGCTATCGCGCAGCATATGGAAACAAACCTGCCTGGAAGCCGGCATATGGCACGATGAGGTAGGCTCGCTCCACGTAGCCTATCACGACGACGAACTGGCAGTAATGGAGCAATATGCCGATATGAACCAGGGATACCGCGACTGCGCCTTGCTTAGTCCGCAGCAAACTTTGGCTAAATCAGAAGCGGTAAACCCCAACGGACTAAAGGGTGCTTTATGGAGCAGTGCCGAAATGATAGTAGAGGCCCGCGTAGCGATAGGCAATATTGCGCAGCACCTTGCCGATAAGTACGACGTAAAGTTCCATTGGAATACCGCTATAAGCCATGTAGAGCAAAGCGTAGTGGTAAGCGGTACCCGCAGCTGGCAGGCCGATGAGATATATGTTTGCAGTGGCGCCGACTTCGAAACGCTATACCCCGAGCTTTTTAGTTCTTTCAAAATCACCAAGTGCAAACTACAGATGATACGCCTGGTAGCCCAGCCCGAAGATTGGCGTATTGGCCCGGCAATCTGCGGCAGCTTAAGCATGGTGCATTACCCCGGCTTCCACGCGGCACCGGCATTGCCTGCCCTGCGCAGCCGCTATGAGCAGGAATATGCCGAATACCTTAAATGGGGCATACACGTAATGGCAGCACAGAACCACCTGGGCGAACTTACCGTTGGAGATTCGCACGAGTACGGCCTGGTGCACGACCCATTCGATAAGGATTTCATCAACGAGATGATATTGAAATACCTCAAAACTTTCACCAACTTTAAAGACACCCGGGTTGTACAAACCTGGCACGGCATACTCCCCAAAATGACCACCGGCCAAACCGAACTGGTATTAGATGCAGAGCCCGGCGTAACCATCATAAACGGCCTCGGCGGCAACGGCATGACACTCTCCTTCGGCCTGTGCGAGCAGATTATAGCCGCGAAGCACGGTTAAGATGGTATGTACGTGTTCACGATGCGCCGCGTGAACGCCGTGAACACTCTTAAATTACTTTTAATCAAGCATTTGCAAATTTAGCAATGGTGACAAAATCCTGTCACCATTGCTAAATTTGCTTGTATTGTCTTTGCAAAAAACGGCTTCTTCGCTTAAACACAGCCATTTTATCAATAAATCCACTCGTTGGTGTTTTGCCAAAAATAAAGGCCCTTGCGATAAAGTAAACAGAACTGTATTACCTACATACATTTAAATAAAATCCCCGCCCCTTACTGTAACATTCCCCCGGTTGTTAAATCTAAAAATTGTCATTTAATTTGACACCAAAATCGACGATGACCTCAATCGGCCGTTGCCAATTCTATTAAAATGGAAACATCCTGGCATACAAACATCTAAACAATATTTTTATACATACTGATATGGCTATTACGCTAAGAAAAGGTGAAAGGATCAATATTGGCCTTTCGCAAATAAGTGTTGGCTTAGGCTGGAACCCCAACGAGGGTACCGGCTTAGCTTTCGACCTTGATGCATCCGCAATTATGGTGGGTGCAGGCCGCCTCATCCCGGCCGAGGATTTTTTTGTTTTTTATGGCAACACCACCTCGCCCGACGGCGCACTAAAGCACTCGGGCGACGACCCCACCGGTGGCAACAGCGATGGAGGTGATGACGAGGTCATCGCCGTAAACCTTAACCAGGTTGACCCCCGCGTTACCGAAATACTGTTTGTGGTAACCATTCACGAAGCCACGCACCGGCGCCAGAATTTTGGCCAGGTACGCGATGCCTACATCCGCATTGTAGACGAAACCACCAAAATGGAAATAGCGAAATACGAGCTCGACGAGGATTTTTCCATAGAGACGGGCATCGAATTCGGCCGTCTTTACAAAAAAGATGTGAACTGGAAATTTGAAGCTTCGGGAATCGGTTATCGCGAAGACCTGGGATTTTTTCTCGCCAAGCATTTCAAGGGCGAAATCATCAAATAAACAGGAGGACGAGTTATGGCAATAAGTTTAGTGAAAGGGCAAACCATCGACCTCCGCAAAAACGATGGCGGTACGGAGTACGACCTTTCTGAAGTAACCATTGGGCTCGGCTGGGACGTTAGGAAAAAGGAAACCGGCTTTTTTGCCGGCCTGTTCGGCCAGGAAGAAGAAGAAGAGTACGACCTGGATGCGATAGCATTTTTGCTGGATGCGAATGGCAAAGTGGTAAATACCGGCAGGAAAACACCCACCACCAACGGCAGAAGCATTAGTTATTACGGCGGCGATATTATCTTCTTCAATTCTATGCAGCACCCGTCCGGCCACATTTGGCTTACAGGCGATAACCGCACCGGTGCCGGCGAAGGTGACGATGAGCAAATTATTGTAAAACTGAACGATTTGGGGCAGCAATACCAAAAGATAGTGTTTGTGGTGGCCATTTACATGGGCCAGGCGCATAAACAGCATTTTGGTATGGTAGAAAACGCTTTTATCCGCGCTGTTGACAAACGCGGACGCGAAATTGCGCGGTTTAGCTTATCGGGCAACAGTGCTTATAACAGTATGCGTTCCATGCTATTTGCAGAAGTTTACCGCCACGATGGTTCATGGAAATTCCGCGCCATAGGCGAGCCGCACACTACAGACAATTTTGTGGACCTGTTGAAGCAATACACCTAAAATGAAACAGGCGCTGTGCATATACCTGCGCAGCGCCTGTTTTAATTACTTCTTAGGATCCGGTGCGATCCATTTGTTTACCGTGTTGTATTTGCCTTCTAAAACTACTTTATAAAACGCCGATGGCATATCTTTTACCGAAACGAGTGCGTGTTCGGTATCGGCATTGAATTCGCCCAACAATTTATAATCATCGGCACCGCCTGTTTTAACATTATTGGTAGGCGTAACCCAAATTTTTACATTTTCGCCTTTGCCTAATGCTTTCCAGCTTACATCAATATTACCTTGTACCAGGTTTACTTTTGCGTCCGCTATCGAAACCGGGCCAGTGAGTGGCGTGCCATCAATCTCTCTTTTATAATTTACCGGGATACTGATATCCATAAACCTTGCTATCGAGGGCATAATGTCTACGATACCGGCGTAGTAATATTTCTTATAGGCGTTGAATCCTTTTGCGTTAGTAAACATCCAGGTAGAGCGCTGCCTGGTCGATTGCCCGCCGTGGTTGTGGCCGGTCTTCTCGTCGCGCCCGTGGTCGGTAGTGATGAATATCTCCCACTCCTCATTAAAGTTCTTTTGGCGGTATTGTATCGCCTCCCAAATTTTGCCTACCTGCGCATCCATCATCTGTATGGCTTCGTAGTATTGGGGGCTATCGCCATGGCCGTGGCCCATATCGTCGGTAAACTCCAGGTACACCCAACTTAGGTCGGGCGCGTTCTTGCGGATGCCTGTGGCGGCATCGGCAATAACCCTTTCGTCTATACGGTGCATGTAGGCACTCGCATTGTCGTGCTTAAAGTTAATCGTATCCAGTTCAAAGCCGTCGGCATGGTAATCTACATGCAGGTAATTGGTAGCGGCCAGGTTATCGCCAACCAATTTGGTACGGTTATCCAACCAGCTCGAATAAACGGCTATCTTCTTTTTTGGGTATTGATTTTTGAACAGCCTGAAGATGGTAGGGTAATTATAATTAGGATCCTTGATATCGTTATCCCAAACGTTGTGCTTGTTTACCCAGGTACCGGTTAGCAAGCTGTTGTAGCCCACTGCAGATATAGTGGGCGTTTGGCTGTAGGTATCTTTATCGCCACCCACATGCGCACGAAAATAGCCACCCTCGCGGGCAATGGCATTAAGGTTGGGGGTTGATAGCTTCTCAATCGCATCGGCCGGGATACCATCCGCTATAATGAAAAGCGCTTTTTTTACCTTTGGCTGCGCCGAGGCCAATGTCGCCGCGCATAGCAGCACCAATAACACCTTGCTTGTTTTAATAAATGTCTGCATCGTACACAAATATAGTTTTGCGCGAAGCTATTATTAAAAAAAGTGCCAGGTGTTAAGCGAATATTATTTTTGGAGAAAGCAATGCGCATGCCCGCTACTAAGCCGTGCAAAAAAAATCAGCGCAGCAAATGCTGATAAAGCATTTCCCCGCGCTGATTACTTCTATGATTTCGCTGCTTTTATTTGTGCTTGTTGCTCATAAAAAACACCAGTTCGCCGCCAGCCATAATTTGCTGGTGGGTAATGGTTAAGCCGCTGAGGGGTTGGCCGTTCAGTAGCATCTTTTGGATGTACACATTCTTCTCGCTTTGGTTTTTCACGGTGATGGTGAAGGTTTTGCCGCCGCCAACTTGTATTACCGCGTTGTTGATGGCCGGGCTGCCGATGGCATAATCGTTAGAGGCCGGCGCAACCGGGTAAAAACCCAGCGTGCTGAAGATGTACCAGGCGCTCATCTGGCCGGTATCATCGTTACCGCCAAGGCCATCCGGCGTTGGTTTGTACATGCGGTTCAGTATCATACGGATGCGTTCCTGGGTTTTCCAGGGTTTATCGGTCCAGTTGTACAGGTACGCTACGTGGTGCGATGGTTCGTTGCCGTGTACGTAATTGCCAATGATGCCGTCGCGGGTAATATCCTCGGTTTCGGCAAAGTATTTATCCGGCAGTTCCATGGTGAACAGCGAATCGAGGTAGCGCACAAAGCGTTTATCGCCCCCCATCAGCTTTATCAGTCCTTCAGGGTCCTGCGGGGCAAATAAAGTGTAGTTCCAGGAGTTGCCTTCGATGAAACCTTCGTTGATAGTGCTTAACGGATCAAACTTAGCGCGGAAAGTTCCATTGGCCAGTTTAGGGCGCATAAAGCCTACCGATGGGTCGTAAACGTTTTTATAGTTCTCGCTACGTTTGATGAATTCGTTATAGATATCCATCCTGTTCAGCTTTTTGGCCATCTGGGCAATGGCCCAATCGTCATAAGCATATTCCAGCGTGTTGGATACCGACACGCCCGTTTTTTCATCGGGGATAAAGCCTTTATCTATGTACTCGCCAATACCCTCGTAGCTGCGGTGGCGCGCAGTGGTTACAGCAGCATCCAAAGCTTTATTGGCATCGAAGGGCGCGTTGCCTTTTACCACGGCATCCGCCAAAACAGATACACTGTGGTAGCCGCTCATGCACCAGTTCTCGTTGCCGCTATTGCTCCAAACGGGCAGCATGTGCTCGGGGCTTTGGTCGTAATGGGCCAGCATAGATTTTACCATATCGGCATTGCGCTGTGGCTCTATGATATTGAACAGCGGGTGCAGCGCCCTGTAGGTATCCCATAACGAAAAGGTGGTGTAGTTGGTAAAGCCATCGGCCTTGTGAATATTTTGGTCGATGCCGTTATACTGGCCATCTACATCCATATAAACGGTGGGGTTTATCATGGTATGGTACATGGCGGTATAAAAATCCTGTTTACGGTCTACGCTGCCGCCAACAGTAATTTTCTCCAAAGCGGTTTCCCAAAGGGCCTGGCCATCGGCTTTCACCTTCTCGAAATCCCAGCCCGGTACCTCGGCTTGCATATTGGCCAATGCACCATCCATACTCACGGGCGATAGCGCGAATTTTATCTTTATCTTCTCGTTCTCCTGTGTCTTGAAATCGAACCAGGCGCGTATCTGTTTGCCGGCTATCTCGGGGAAGTCTTTTGTTTGGTTGAATTTGCCCCAAAAGCCGCCATAAACCTGCCGTTTTTCGTACTTTTTAAAGCCATAATGGTCGAATTTTTTGTTGAATGACATCGCAAAATATAGTGTGCGCGTACGTGCCCAGCCATTGGTTTGGCGGTAACCCACCAGGGTGCTATCGTTCAATATTTTTACATACGTCCATACGGTTTTATCGGGGTAGTTGTAGATGCCGGCCATCAAATCAAGGACGATATGCGCCTGGTCGGTTTTGGGGAAAGTGTACTGATGGAAACCTACGCGGGCGCTGGTGGTCATCTCGGCTATGATGTTACTTTCGTCGAGCTTTACTTTGTAGTAGTTGGCTTCGCTTACCTCGTTGGCATGCGAAAATGCAGATCGGTAGCCGCTGCCGGGTTTATCGGCCGTTCCGGGGTTAAGCTTTAATGTGCCCACGGTTGGCATAATGAGGAAATCGCCCAGATCCGAGTGGCCGGTACCGCTGAAGTGGGTATGACTGAAACCCACTATGGTTTTATCATCGTACTGATAGCCCGCGCAATATTTATATACATCGGGGTTGTATTTGCCGTTTAGTTCGTAGCTGGCGGTGTCGGTTTCGGGGCTAAGCTGCACCATCCCAAAAGGAACGGTAGCTCCCGGATAGGTATGCCCCATCCGCTGTGTACCGATGATGGGCTTTACGTATTGTACCAGTTTTTCGTGAGGGGAAGTTTGGGCATTGGCAGATGCCGTGCCAAATAGGAATATGGCTGCTAATAATTTCTTCATTAGTGTGCGGTGGTGTGCTATCAGTAAACAAATTAACCGGAAGCAAATATAAAATCATATCTTGGTTAACCCTACTTAATTACAGCTTACCTTTAGCGTATATTGCCAATATGGCGTAATTGTTACGTTTTGTAACATCGGTACGGCTTTTGTAATCTAATTCGTAAATTCACATCACCGTAAACTAAAAACAACATCAGCATGAAAAAATTATTCGTAGCGCTTGCCATAATGGTTGGCGCAATGTCGTTAAGCTCGTGCAGCTACAATAGCATGGTTACTGCCGACGAAAATATAAAAGGCAAATGGGGCCAGGTAGAAACACAATACCAGCGCCGTGCCGACCTTATCCCTAACCTGGTTGCTACCGTAAAAGGCGAAGCCAACTTCGAAAAAAGCACCTTGACAGATGTTGTGCAGGCCCGCGCCAAAGCAACATCTATACAGGTTGATGCCAGCAAGCTCACGCCCGAAAGCATACAACAATACCAGGCGGCTCAGGGCCAGTTAAGCACTGCATTGGGCCGGCTTTTAAGCGTCACCGAAAACTACCCCACTTTAAGGGCAAACGACGCATTCCGTGGCTTGCAGACGCAGTTGGAAGGAACCGAGAACCGCATTAGCATAGCCCGCAAAGATTTCAACGAAGCCGTGCAGGCCTACAACAGCAAAATCCGCTCGTTCCCGGCAAACCTTACTGCCAAGATGTTCGGCTTTAAAGAGAAGGGCTATTTCCAGGCCGATCCGGCATCGGCTAAAGCACCTAAGGTTGAGCTCTAATATTATTTCTGATTACACCGATTTTTATGATTTACACAGATGCCCTGCACCTGCAATGCAATCCTAAAAATCGGTGTGAATCAAATTAATCTGTGTAATCACAAAAAACAAAATGGCAGTATTTACCGAAGAAGAGCAGCAGCAGATACAAAAGGCTGTGGCCGCCGCCGAAAAGAATACATCGGGCGAGATACGCGTTTGCGTGGAGAAAACCTGCAGCGATAACACGCTTGACCGCGCCGCAAAATACTTTAGCCAGTTAGGCATGGATAAAACCAAGCTACGCAATGGTGTGCTTATTTATGTGGCCACTGTCGACCGTAAGTTTGCCATTATTGGCGATGCCGGTATAAATCAGGTCGTTCCCTCCGATTTTTGGGATAGCACCAAAGAAGATATGCTGAGCCATTTTAAATACGGCAACCTGCTGGAGGGTATAATTACCGGTATTGCCAAAGCGGGCGAGCAGCTGAAAAAATACTTCCCGCATACGCTGGATGATAAGAACGAACTGCCCGACGATATCGCCTTTATGGATGGCAACTAAACTTACCCTAATGTTTAAAAGAATATTATTGTGCCTGGCCCTTGCACTGTGCATAACAGGCGCTTTCGCGCAAAACTACCCCGAGCGGCCAACCGATAGCCCTGTAGCCGACTTTACGAACACGCTATCGCCCCAGGAAAAACAAATGTTGGATGCCAAGATACGGGCGTTCGAAGATTCTACCACCAACCAGATAGCCATAGTTATTGTTAAATCGCTGGGTGGTTATGAGACTATAGAATACGGCAACGGGCTCATCCGCAAATGGGGCATCGGCACCAAAGAGAAAAACAACGGCATTTTGGTGCTGGTAGCTATTGAGGACCGCAGAATGTCGGTACAAACGGGCTACGGCTTGGAGGGCGCTCTGCCCGACATCGTAACGCAGGAAATCATCCAGAACGATTTGAAGCCCAGCTTTAAAGAAGGCGAGTATTTTGCCGGTTTGGATGCAGCTACAAACGATATTATCAAATTTACCAAGGGCGAGTATAAAGCGCCCTCCGGGTTCAAAAGCACCAAGACCAAAAAAGGCAACAGTGATGGCGGGGGTTCCTGGGGGTTCGTTATCATCATCGTAATCGTCATCATCATCTTTATCTTCCGCAAGGGTGGCGGCGGTGGTGGTGGGCGCATTATTGGCAGTCGTGGCGGCGCTAATCCATTATGGTGGTTGCTGGCGGGCAATATGCTTGGCGGCCGCAGCAGCGGCAGCGATTGGGGCGGTTTCTCCGGCGGAGGTGGCGGCTTCGGTGGCGGCTTCGGTGGCGGTGGCGGCTTCGGTGGCGGTGGCAGCAGCAGCGGCGGAAGCTGGGGCGGCTTTGGTGGTGGCAGCAGTGGCGGTGGCGGCAGCAGCGGGAGCTGGTAAGCGAAGAAATCCTAAATGCTAAGCTCTAAATTCTAAAAAAGAGAACACGCTTTATACCGGAGTTGCGCCATTTTGAGTTGTGGCTAAATTCTAATCGACTAACCTCTAATCTTCAGACTATGGCCCAATACGATTTTATACTTAACGAAACGCGTAAAATGGCCTTACTTTTGGCGAAACTATTCGGCCTAAAGGCCGAAAGCAACGACGAGGAGTACAGGCAATACTTCAACACGGTATTGCAGGATGAATATAATGCCGAGTTGGATGAATTGTTACAAGCATCCGAAGCAGACTTTGTTTCGATGCTTAAGACCAGGGCTTACAGTGCCGAAAAGCTGAACGCCCTAAGCCAGATGCTTTACGTATTTGCCGAACCCTTTAAAGCCGACGACGAGACGGCGGCTATTCTAAACAAAGTCCTCGCCATATTCGACAGGCTTGAGGAAGAGCATCATTACGAATCTTTTGATAATTTAAGCAAGAGGAACTATATATTGCGTTTCTTTAAAGACAACTATGAGCAGGCTTCATGAGAAACATACACCCGGCAAGCCATAACAAACAATACATAAAGTGCACCCCTTAATCAAGAATTCATTAATTTGTGGCCTAAGTATTTTCTTTGTTTCTAGCCTATGCACCCTCATAGAGGCTGCACACGTAGTGTTGTTTCTTTTGGCATTTATACCTGGCTTTGTGTACGGCATATTATTAATTGCCCACACGTCGCAAGGTGACAACAGCGGTAAAACCAGCTTTTTTTTCCTTTGGGCGGGTTTGTTATACATCGGCTGTTTTTTTATTGTGGACCTTAAAGATAATTCGCGCTTTATTTTCACGCATATAGTAGCAAGCACATTAGGGTCAGTGCTTCTTTTTGTTGGATACTATTTCTTTATCGAAAGAAATTACCGGCTACTCTCAACGATTTTTTATGCCTTACTTTTAGGGGTAATAAGTACGCTGCCATCATCCCTGCTTTTCAGTTGGCGCGACAGGCTCGAGACTGACTTAACTTTTTACGGAATCTTTTTGATTTACCCTATTTGGCAAACTGCCTTTTCTGTACTTTTAGTAAAATGTAAAACTAACCCCGTTATTAATGAGCGAACATAAATGGAAAACCCTTTCCAGCACGTATGTGCATAAAGGCCCCTGGGCCACCCTTCGTGCCGATAAATGCGAAATGCCCGATGGTACTATAGTAGATGAATATTATGTGCTGGAATATCCCAACTGGGCCAATGCCGTTGCGCTAACAGAGGACAATAAAATCATCATGATACGGCAATACCGCCACGCAGCGGGCATTATGTCTTTAGAAATACCCGGTGGCGTAATAGAAGAAGGCGAAGATAAAGAAGCCGGCATGCGCCGCGAGTTGCTTGAGGAAACCGGCTACGCCTTTGAGGAGATTGAGTTGATAAGCACCGTGTATGCCAACCCATCTACAGCGGGCAACGTTACTTATTGCTACCTGGCCCGCGGCGGCAAAAAAGTGCAGGAACAAGACCTGGACGAGCACGAACGCATAGAGGTGATGGAATACACCATCGATGAAGTGAAGCAATTGCTGGCCGATAATAAGATACCCCAATCATTACATTGCACCGGCTTGTTTTATGCGTTGATAAAATTGGGCGAACTAAAGTAGGCCCGTTACTGCCTCACTCCCATAAAACAAAAAACCCCGAGGCTGATTGGCTTCGGGGTTTTTTGTTAGTATGGATTTTATTGATAACCCTCGTTTTGTGTTAATTGCGGGTTAGCATCGCGCTCGCGTTTTGGTATCGGGAACACCAATTTTGGCGAGTTCCATGGGAACGGATCTAAATGGTTGCCGTCGCCATCTACTGAGTAAGTTGTGCCTTTGTACCGTTTCAAATCGAAGAGTGCAAAGCCCTCGAAACCGAGTTCGGCGTGACGTTCGTATTTAACCTCATCTAAAAGATCAGCGGCGGTAGTTGCCCCGGTATCATCCAATAACGCGCGATGACGGATAACATTGATATCATCTGCTGCACCTGTTAAATCAGGAGATGCTTTCAATATCCTCGCCTCGGCCCTTATTAAATAAATCTCGGCTAGGCGAATTACCACCACGTTGCCAAAAGCATTATTGAATTTTGATGTGAAGGAATCATCGGTAACTTCGTTTATCCTGTCGTCGCCATCTTCAAAGCGATCAAAAAACTGCCCGAACAGGTAAGTTTCTTCACGACCAGCGAAAGCCGATGATGCATATACTTCGTTAAGCGCATTAAAGCCCGATTGGTTTGATATCTGTATGGCAAAGATGTCCTCAGATGTATTGAATACACGGGTTGCCTGCTCTTTCACCTGGAATTCATCGCTATAATGCTCTACAAGGCTGTAAGTGCCGCTGCCGATTATCTTGGTTGCTTCGGTCTCTGCCAAATCGTACTTTTCTTGCGTAAGATATATCCTGGCCAATACTGCCGATGCAGCCCCGGAGCTTGCATAGGTAGATTTATCGGTAGTAAGGTTTGTTTCGGCAACTTTTAAATCGGCTATTGCCTGCGCGTAAACCTCTGCCACCGTATTACGTTTCACGTTTTGAATATCGGCAATTGCGGTAGTTGGCGTAAGCACTATGGGTACAGCAAGGTTGGTAGCGGGTGCTCCATCGTTCCAGGCCTTTCCGAACACCCGGGCCAAATCGAAGTAAATCATGCCACGCAAGAATTTGGCTTCGCCCTCAACCCGGGCTTTTTTAACCGGATCTACCAGGCTTAAATTTGCCAAAACGGTGTTACATACGCCAATAGCATTATAGCCTGTGTTCCATACGCCTTCAACAAATCCGTTATTTATGGTTATTGCCTTGTTATTTAGCTCGGTATAATCAGAGAATGTACCGAAATAAGCAAAATCGCCATCGTCCGCCAAAAAATCGGTTGTAGACTGAAAGCGCCCGCCATAAAGGCCTCTGAGGCCCGCAGCAGTATAAGCTCCAATAAGTACGCCCTCTACATCTTTCGATGTTTTTAAAGCTAAAGACGATTCCACAGAGTTTTGTGGCTTAATATCCAACTGCTTTTGGCAGCCAGAGTTATATAGCAAAGCAAATGTGCTTAATGCTACTATTAAATATTTTGTATTTTTCATTTCCTTCAGCTTAATTAAAATCCAACGTTTATACCAAAAGTTATTGTCTTAGCCTGCGGAGCTGCGTAAAAGTCGTAGTTCTGGGTTATATTGCCAGAGAACGCGTCCGAGTTAAGTTCCGGGTCCCAGCCTGTGTATTTAGTCCAGGTGAAAAGGTTGGTAGCTTGCGCATAAACCCTTAGGCTCCGTAATTTAAGCTTACTAAGCAAGCCTTTAGAAAAGTTGTACCCTAAAATGATGTTCTTCAGGCGCACATACGAACCGCTTTCCAGATACCTCGAACTTGGGTTTACACCGTTACCACCAAACAAACGCGCCTGCGGTACATTTGTGATATCGCCGGGGTTTTTCCAGGCTTTCAACTGATCTATCGTTTGGTTATCTGCGCCGTTATTAAAACCAACTGACATATATTGCCCGCCGCCGTTATAAATATCATCGCCATTTACCTGTTGCAGCAAAAAGCTAAAATCAAAGCCCGAATAAGTTATGGTGTTATTTAAACCCGCTATAAATTTAGGATTAGGGTTACCCACTACTACAGGGGTGGCTTCGTTATAATCGCTGGTTGTGGTGCGATCGCGTTGGCCGTTGCCTAAATCGGTGTTTTTGTAGTACAACGCATCGCCATTGGCGGGATCGGCACCCGCAAACTCAACGGTGTAAAATACGCCAAGCGGCTGGCCTTCAACTGCACGGTTAACCGCATCGCCACTGCCGGTAATAACCTGGCCCTTCAAATCGGTAATTTTGTTGCGATTTATAGAAAAGTTTACGCTGGTGCTCCAGGTAACTTTGCCAACCAGGTTTTTAGAATCAACCTGTATCTCCAGCCCCTTGTTTTGCAACTTACCCAGGTTTTGGGTGATGGTTGTAAAACCCGAAGTAGCCGGTACCTGCACATTCAGCAACAGGTCTTTTGTTTTTTTCAGGTAAACATCAAACTGACCCGATAGACGGCCATTGAAGAAACCAATATCTAAACCAATATCGCTGGTAGCCGAGGTCTCCCATTTCAAGTTGGGGTTAGGCAACTGCGTTGGCCTTGAACCAGCAACGCCTGCATAACCAAAAGCCGAGAACAAGCCACGCGAGGGGAAATTACCGATCTCCGAGTTACCTGTTATGCCGTAGCTGGCCCTCAATTTCAATTCAGATATCAGGTTTTGGTTTTTCATGAAATTTTCCTGAGAAATTATCCAACCCACAGAACCTGCCGGGAAAAAGCCGTACCTGTTATTTGTACCAAAACGCGATGAACCATCTACACGGCCACTTACCGATAATAGGTATTTATCAGCATAGCTATAGTTTGCCCTTGCAAAATAGGATAGCAATGAGTAAGCGGTAGATGACGATGAAGCACCGGTGATATCTGCAGAGCTAATTAGCTTTTTGTAAGCATCACTTGGGAATTGGTCGCCGCTAATCGAATTCAAATCATTTTGCTGGCGCTGATAACTCATACCACCCACTGCGTTGATAGTGCTTTTGCCGAATGATTGTATATACTGCAAAAAGTTGTTAGTATTGAAGTTTGTAGAAGTAACCGAAGAGTTAAAACCAGCGCCGTTACCTGTACCCGAGTTACGGACCGTTAAACTGCCCGCATAGCTATCCTCGCTGGAGTTTAATATATCTACACCAACTTCCGACCTGAAACTTAAAGCCTGCGTAAATTTTACCTGGGCAAACGCGTTACCAAGATTTCGAAAATCGATGGTGTTAAAATAGGCGTTCTGCGAATTGATAAGCGGGTTGTAATACACCGGGAAATTGGTGTTAGGGCTACCCGTTGCCGGATCGAGCGCACCACTAAGCAAACCGGTGCGCGGGTCGATAATAGGCGTAATGGGCGATAGTGCAACAATTTGCTCCGGCGTTGAAAACTGGTTGTCGTTTGATAAACGGTAGTTCTTGGTTCGGGAGACACTCATGTTCGCACCTATCTCCAACCATTTATTGGCCTGGTTACTAATGTTGGTACGCAGGCTGTATTGATTTAAGGCGTTGCCTATCAGGTACCCTTTTTGATCGTTATAGGTACCTGAAATGTAGAACTTCGTTTTGTCGGTACCTCCGGATAGCACCAAGTTATAATTTTGTACGGGCGCATGCTGCGTTACGGCATCCTGCCAGTTTGTATTTACATCATAAGTTTTGTAATTATCGCTGCCTGCGGCATATCTTTTCAATCTTGCTTCAACCGAAGTGGTTGAATAACCGCCTGCGGCGCCCGCTTCTCTAAGCATGGTAACATATTGTTCGGAGTTTAGGAATTGCCTCTCACCGGTAGGTTTGCTAAAACCATAGTACTGATTGTATGTTATCTTGGTGTCGCCGGCTTTGCCTTTTTTTGTGGTTACCAAAACTACGCCGTTTGAAGCCCTCGAACCATATATAGCAGCTGCTGATGCATCTTTCAATATGTCGATAGATTCGATATCATTTTGGTTTAAATCAACAAGCGGGTTTGTGGATGCCCCATTGCTTGAGAAATCATCAACCGTGATGGGCAATCCATCAACAACATATAGTGGCTGATTGCCCGCCGATACAGAAGAGGCGCCACGGATACGCACCTGGATACCCTGCCCTAATTTACCATTCTGCGCCTGGATGTAAACACCCGGCGAACGGCCCTGGATAGCGGACTCTAAACTTGGTACAGGTATATTTTCGATATCAGTGCCTTTTATTTTAGATACGGAACCGGTCAACAGGCGTCTGCTCTGTGTACCGTAGCCCACAACCACCACTTCGGTAAGTTGTTTGGCATCGGTTTCAAGTACAGCGTTCACAACGTCGCCCGTCACAGCAAGCTCCACATCTTTGTACCCGATATATTTAAATAGAAGTACTTTCCCTGTAGGTACAGATAAACTGTATTTACCGTTGACATCGGTTTGCGTGCCGATGGTGGGGGAACCTTTAACGGATACGGTTACTCCCGGTAACGCTGAGCCGTCCTTCTGATCTGTTACTTTACCCGTAACGGCAACATTTTGGCTAAAAGCCAGCGTTACGCAGGTAAATAACAGCAGGAATGAGAGTAGAAATTTCTTCATGCGATATTTGTTAAGTGAATTGAAAAAGTAAGTTCACAAAAAAAAAGCATATAAGCAACAAAAGGCACAAGTTTTTGTGCCTTTTGTTAATATTCTATTAAAATATTGAGGGACCCCCGAAAACTACATGTTAAAACATCATTAAAATCTGCCCTTTCTCTACTTTATCTCCGGGTTTAATTTTAATTGCTTTTATCGAAACATCTGCGGGGGATTTTATGATATTTTCCATCTTCATCGCTTCCAGCACAAAAAGGTTATCTCCCTTTTTCACTTCTGTACCCTCTTGGGCAAAAACCTTAAGTACCAGCCCGGGCATCGGGGCCTTTATCTCGCTTATCCGCGCGGTGCTGGCACTGCTCATGCCTAACTTATCCAGCAATACATCGAACTGATCTTTTGCCGATACGGTATAAACATTGTTGTTTACTTTAATTTCGGCGGTTTTTGCGGCTCTATCAAAACTTACCACCTCTGCATTGTATGATGCCTGGTTGCTTATGATATGGTATAAGGTTGGGTTCAAAGTCGCTATATCGGCATTTACCGCAACATTATTCACCAGCAAACCATCTGCTTGCCTATCTACCTCGAAATCGTGCCGGTTGTTTACCTTTATCTTATACATATCACTTCGTAAATATATACTGCACCAAATTAGCGCCCATGCGCAAAGCTTTAAGCCGCGTTTCCTGGCTATCGCCGGGGTAAGTGCCTAAATCTTCCCAGCCGTTGCCCAAATCGCATTGGTAGGTATAATAGCATACCAACCGGCCTTTGTATATCAAACCGAAACCTTGCGGCCGTTTGCCGTCGTGCTCGTGTATCTTGGGTAGACCTGTTGGGAAGCTGTATTTCTGGTGATAGATGGCGTAGTTTACGGGCAGTTCCACAAAATCAAGCTCGGGGAATACCTTCTTCATCTGCGGGCGTATAAACTGGTCGAAACCGTAGTTATCGTCGATATGCAGGAAACCGCCGCCTGTTAAATACTTCCGCAGGTTTTTTGCTTCCTGATCGGTAAATATCACGTTGCCGTGGCCGGTCATAAAAGTAAAGGGATAATTGAATAACTCCTCGCTGCCTACCTCCACCGTCTCCTCTTCGGGCTGGAAGTTGGTCTTCAGGTTTTCATTACAGAATTTGATGAGGTTGATGAGCGCGGTGCGATCGCCGTACCAGTCGCCCCCGCCGTTGTATTTTATACGCCCCATTTTATACGATGGCTCGCTAAAACTGCTTATGCACAGTAGCAAAGCAATGGCGGCAACATAAAAAAGAGGGTTCCTCATATCCGGTTCAAAAAGTTAGTTTCGAAACAGGCCTCCAATGCGGCGGTTTCGGTGCGCAGGCGGCTTTCACCTAAAGTTATGGCTTTAAATCCGTTCTGCAAAGCCATATCTATTTCGGCGGGGCTAAAATCGCCTTCGGGGCCTATCAATATCAAATAACGGCTTTGTTTATCCAAAGATTGCGCCAGGGCCAATTTTTCGCCGTCGGCACAGTGCGCCATGAATTTTTGCCCCTCGAAAGGTTGTTTCAGGAACTGGCTAAACGTTACCGCCTCATTCAATACGGGGTGATATGCTTTGATAGATTGCTTTACGGCCGATGTGATGATTTTATTAAGCCGCTCTACTTTGGCCTCCTTGCGCTCCGATCGCTGGCAGATGATGAGCGAAACCTCATCGATACCTATCTCCGTGGCTTTTTCCAAAAACCACTCGGTACGCTCTATATTTTTGGTTGGTGCTACAGCTATGTGCAGGTAATGATTACGTTTACCAAAGCCTGTTTCAACAGAATTTATTTGCAGGATGGTGCGTTTGGGGTGTGCATCCTTAATTTCGGCCCGGTACAAGCCGCCTTTGCCATCTACCAGGGTAACGGCATCGCCATTTACTAAACGCAATACGCGCACGGCATGCTTGCTTTCTTCCTCGCTTAAAAAGTATTGGGATACGGTGGGATCGATATCGGGCGTGTAAAAAAGCTGCATTGGTAAAATTACTAATGTAAATCTACAGCGTCTTCTTCGTTTATCAGCAATTCCAGCTTAACCGACTCAATGTTCTGATCGGATTTTTTCAGCACCGTAATGTTATAGCCGTTCGATTCCTTTTGCTCTCCCACATCGGGTATCTTGCCGAATATATCGCCTAACCAGCCCGATACGGTATCAAAGTCGCCATCCTCGGGCAAATCGTGCGGCAGGTGCTCGTTCACGTCGTATATAGGCGCAAGGGCGTTTACCACAAACTCGCGTTCGTTTATTTTTTCTACGATGGGTTTTTCCTCATCGAATTCGTCCTGTATCTCGCCCACCAGTTCTTCCACGATATCTTCCAGCGTAACCATGCCGGCGGTACCGCCAAACTCGTCAGACACGATAGCTATCTGTATGCGTTTTTGCTGCAGCTCGGCCATCAGGTCGTTTATCTTCTTGGTTTCAGGAATGAAGTAAGGCTTGCGGATTATGTTCTTCAATACTATTTCCTCGCCACGGGCCAATAGTGGCAATACATCTTTGGCGTGAACTATACCGATAATCTTATCAATTACATCATCATAAACCGGCATGCGCGAGTATCCTTCGGTTATCAATATCTCTAACAGCTCATGGGTAGGCGTATCAACCTCTATGCCTGATATTTTTGTACGCGGCACCATGATGTTCTTCACCACGCGCTCGTTAAAATCAAAAACGTTCTGTATCAGTTCATGCTCGTTAGAATCCAACGCACCGCTTTCCTTGCCTTGCTCCAAAAGGTATTGCAATTCTTCGGAACTGTGGTGCGCTTCGCCGCCCTCTAAGGTGGTGATGCCCATCAGCTTCAATATAAAGTTGGCAAAACCGTTGAGCAGCCAGATTAGCGGCCTGAATACAACAAAGAAGAATTGTAACGGTACCGAAACCGCGAGTGTAGTCCTGACAGATTTCTGTATAGCCAGGGATTTTGGCGCAAGCTCCCCGAAAACGATATGAAGGACAGTAATTACCGCAAATGATACAATATGCGCAGCAGTATTAAAGCCGGGAGACAAAGTGATTCCCACAGCTAAAAAGCCCCTGATCACAATATTGGTAACCACTCCTTCGCCTACAACACCAAGCCCCAGCGAGGCAATGGTAATACCCAGCTGCGTTGCAGCCAGGTAACCATCTAAATTATGCAAAATGCCGCGGGCAACCTTGGCAACGCCACTACCGCTTTTGGCTTTAAGCTCTATTTGCGAGCCACGTACCCTTACCATGGCAAACTCCGCGGCTACAAAAAAACCGTTGAGAAGCACCAAAAATATGGTTGCTATTATATAAAGGCCATTTATCTCGTAATGCGCGGGGTCCATCAATTATTTATTGGTAAACAGGAAAAGTGGTTTTATACAATTCCTGGGCTTCGGTAATTACTTTTTGGGCATAACGTAAACCCAGCAGGTGCTCAATGGTTACGTTTTTTCCTTCCAGTTTTTTATAATCTTTAAAGAAACGCACGATTTCGGTCATGGCGTGGGGCGGCAACTCATTCAGGTCGTTAATATAATTTACCGACATGTCGTTTTTTGCAACTGCGATGATTTTATCATCCTGCTCGCCATTATCAACCATGTGCATCACCCCAACTACTTTTGCTTCGATGATACTCATCGGGTAAACGTCTATAGAACAAAGCACCAAAATATCAAGCGGATCCTTGTCATCACAATAGGTCTGCGGTATGAAACCGTAATTAGCAGGGTACATTACCGATGAAAACAAAACACGATCGAGCTTTAACAAACCCGAATCCTTATCGATTTCATATTTCGCTTTAGAACCTTTAGGTATTTCAATTATCGCGTTAACTATTTCCGGAACGTTTTCTCCCGGAGAAACCTGGTGCCATGGATGTTGTGTACTCATTGGTATATGTTATATTACTATATTACTGTTGTTGCCCGTCGTTCGCCTTTGCCAGTTTCTTTTTTACGAAAGCAATAATCAACGGAACGGTTGTTACTATTATCAATCCAAGTATGATGTATTGCAGGTAATCTTTCAGTTGCGGGAACCTCCTGCCTAAAAAATACCCGGCCAGCGTTAAAATGCTAACCCATGCAACGCTGCCGATGATATTATATAAAGTAAACTTTTTGATATCTACTTTTACAACACCCGCAAATATAGGGGCAAATGTCCTAACTATAGGGAAAAATCTGCCTAAAATCAAAGCCATGCCACCGTATTTGTCGTAAAACTCCTCGGCAACGGCTATATAACGCTTCTTAAAAAATAACGAATCGTTTTTGTTGAAGAGCACAGGCCCCGTTCGGTAGCCAAACCAGTAACCCGTATAGTTGCCCAAAACACCGGCTACTATCAACGATGGTACCAGGATATATACAGGGACTTCTATAATGCCGGCAGCGGTTAATATACCCGCCAAAAACAAAAGATAATCGCCCGGGAGGAAGAAACCAAAGAACAAACCAGTTTCGGCGTAAACCACTATAAGCAACAGGTAAAAACCGCCATTGCTAATAATGGATTTCGCATCGGTCAAATTCTGCAGGTATTCCCAAAAATCTCCCATTAAGTATATCCGTAAAACTACAAATATTATATGGAAAATGCTTTAGCGATAAATTAAATAAGGCGGGATATCAGCTCGGGGTAAACGCCTATGGCAATCGTAACAATTATCGAAAAGCCGAAAACGAATTTGTAGTAAGCCGGCACAAGTACTTCGGTGCGATCGGCACTGCGGAAATACATGGCAATAATTACCCTGAAATAATAGAATATACTGATGATAGCGTTTACTACCGCAATAATTACCATGAGGTATTTATACTGCAGCAGCGCACCCGAGAACATGTAGAACTTGCCAACAAAACCCGCCGTTAAGGGGATACCCGCCAGCGAAAGCATGCTCACGGTAAGCGCAAAAGCCATGAATGGATTTTTGCTGGCCAGCCCGTTGAAGCCCTCGAAGTTATCGGTACCGGTTTGCTGTCTTACTAATACTAAAGCTCCGAATGCGATGATAGAAGCGATAGAGTATGCCGTAGCATAAACAAATATTGAATTGGCTGAGGCCGCGCCTAAAGCCACTATTGCAAATAACAGGTAGCCCGCATGCGATATACTGGAAAACGCCAGCATACGCTTGAAGCTTTGCTGGTAAAGCGCAGTTATGTTACCGATAAATAGTGTCGCGATGGTAATAACCAATATAACCGGCGACCAAAATGAAGATACGGTGCTAAAGCTTCCCGAAAACAAACGGTAAAATGCTGCGAAGCCTGCTGCCTTAACCACGGTAGACATGAAGGCAGTAATTAACGCAGGCGCGCCCTCGTAAACGTCCGGCGTCCAGAAATGGAAGGGAGCTGCGCCAACTTTAAAGCAAAGGCCAACTATAATAAGTAATATCCCTGTGTAAAATAATGCATTTTGGCTGTGCGGATTAGTAACCACCCAGGCGTTGATAGCATCCAGATCGAACGAACCTGTGGAACCATAAATAAGCGTGATGCCAAACAACAAGAAACCTGTTGAGAAGGCGCCCATCAGGAAGTATTTCAGCGCAGCTTCATTAGAGGCGAAGTCGTTTTTGCGGATACCTGCCAGGATGTACAAGCTCACCGACATGATTTCGATACCCACGAACAGCATGGTTAAATTGTGGAAGCTCACCATTACGATGATGCCGGCCAACGAGAACAGGATGATGGCGTAATATTCGGCAATGTGGTTGCTTATCTTCTCGAAATACCCTTTAGAAAGCATCAGAATCAATATAGTAGAAACGATACTTGTTACCGAAAACACAACCGAAAAGTTATCGAAAAGCATCATGCCGCTATAAATCGGCTGTGCATTAGTGTTCCATTGCATAACAGCGGCAGCCAGGGCAATCAACATGCCTACTATGGTTACCGGCAAAAGCGCCTTTTGGGCCTTATATAAACCCAGGTACAGCAGTACGATAGGCAAAACAGATATGATGATTAAAGTGGTCATTTCACAAATTCTAAAACCTAAAATCTAAATCCTAAAACGAATCTATTTCTAAAGTACATTTTTAAAAATCCAAAGGTTGATTTAATTTCAATCGCACCTATTGGTTGTTGTTCTTCATTTTCTCCAAGATTGCCCCAAAAATCTTCATCAACTCTGTAGATTCCTGTTTTAAGCCTTCCCTGCTTTGTTCCAATTGCTCCGTTACATCAAGCAATCTCAGCCATAATATGCTTTCCTTTGCTTCTTTCCTGCAAATCTTTATCCTGTGCGAGTAATCATTCCGGCTAAAACCTTCATTCGCCTCTATCATATTAGCGGCTACGGAGCCTGACGACCTGATAAGCTGCTTGTAGTATTCGATATTATGAATCGACTTTTCTATTTTCTTTAGGAACTCTTTACAGCTCCGTGCAAATTCAAACGTCCGTTCTTCGAGGTTATACCTTCTTGCAGCTACTTCTTCTGCCATCAATACTTTTTTTTCTTTTAGGATTTAGGCTTTAGATTTTAGGATTTCAAAACTTCGTTGTAATAAATTTATGGCTCACGGTTTCCAGCAAATTCGTAACAGACGCTTCGGAAATGTGCAGCAAGGGTTGCGGATAAACACCGATAACGATGATCAGCGCGCAGATAATACCCAGTGCCAGTTTCTCCGATCCTTTGATATCTGTAAAGGTAGCAGTAAGCTGGTTCAGCTCGCCTTGCATCACGTTCTTGTACATGCGCAGCATATAAACCGCTCCAAGGATAATAGTAGTACCCGCAATGCCCGCCGTAACGATATCCCAACCGAAAACGCCTCTTAATAACAGGAACTCGCCTACGAAACCGTTTGTTAAAGGTAGTGCAACCGTACCTAATACGATGATCAGGAACGCGATAGCAAAGTTAGGCGCTACCTTGGCTATACCGCCAAGCTTGTTTATATCGCGGGTGTTTAAACGCCTGCTGATGATGTCCCATATAAAAAACATCCCCACCACGTTGATACCGTGGCTTACCATCTGTATCATGGCACCTTGTACGCCATAAATATTCCAGGCGAAGATACCGGCTGCTATCAGCCCGACGTGTGCGATAGATGAATAGGCTACCAAGCGCTTTCCGTCAGTTTGTTTAAAAGCAATGATGGAGGCATAAACGATACCTATTACTGACAATATAATGGCAATGTTCGCCCAGGTTAAAAAGCCAATCGGTGCGTTCGGTATCAACCAGCGGATAACGCCGTAGATACCCATCTTCAGCATAATACCTGATAGCATCATGGTGCCAGCGGTTGGCGCTTCGGTATATGTATCGGGTTGCCAGGTATGGAAAGGAAATATGGGCATCTTGATGGCAAAGGCCAAAAAGAAAGCCAGGAACACCCAGGATTGATGCTTTGCATCTAAGCTTAAGGCGTAGAAATGTTCGAGGTCGTAATCTTTCGTTGGCGTTTGAAGGTACAGGTATATGATGGCTACCAGCATAAACAAGGACCCCGCGAACGTATAGATAAAGAATTTGATATTGATACGGATGCGGTTTTCGCCGCCCCACAAGGCACAAATAAAGTAAATAGGGATAAGCGCAGCTTCCCAGCCTACGTAGAACAAGAAACCATCAAACGCGGTGAACACCGTTAGCAAGCCCGCCTGCATAAACAGAATAAGGGCGTAGAATGCTTTGGCATTTTTGTATTGATGTTCGTACGTGGTTAATATAATCAGCGGAACCAGCACGGTAGTAAGCAATACCATCACCATACTTATGCCATCTATGCCCGCTTTAAAATAAATACTGAACTGTTTTATCCAGGGAACATCTATAGAATATTGCAGCGATGCATCGGCCACGAAACCGTTCAGGAAATAAAGGGCAAGGGCCAGTTCGGCAATGGCAAAAAACATGGCAACATGTTTGGCCATCTCATTTTTGAACAGCAATACCACAAGGGCTGCCAAAATCGGTAAAAAAAGTAAAATGCTAACCGTCATTTTATTGGGTAAAACGCTATCGTTTTATATTTTAATTAAACCGTAAACCAAAATGGCAATAATACCCACCACCATCATAAATATGTAGAAACCCACATTCCCCGTTTGCAGCAAGCGCAGGCCTTTGCTTGTCTCCAGGGTACCTTTGCCCAAGCCGTTAACCAGACCATCTATGCCAAGCTGCTCCACCACTCTGTAGAAAAACCCCGACAGGAAATCCAATGGCTTGCGTATAATGGTATCGTACAACTCGTCGATGTAAAATTTGTGGTATGATAGATTAGCCAATGCCGGGCGTTCTTCCTCGTCGGCCACAGGCAACCTGCCGCCTTTTACGTATTTGATATAGGCGTAGGCCATTGCGGCAAAAGCCACACCGACAGAAATAAGCATCAAAGTAATCTCGGTACTGTGGCTTAGCTCATGTTCACCCAATATCTTTGTTGAGTTTTCAAACACCGGTGCAAGAAAAGCACCCAACTCATGGTGCCCAGTCAGTACCGGCGGCACGCCTATAAAACCGCCGATAGCTGATAATATTGCCAATACGATGAGCGGGATAGTCATACTTGGTGGCGACTCGTGCAGGTGGTGTTCCTGGTCGTGCGTTCCTCGGAATTTACCCCAGAAGGTGAGGTACATCATCCGGAACATATAGAAAGATGTCAGCATAGCCGTAATTACGCCCACTACATAAAACGTAGTGCTATGTGCAAATGCCGCTGCTAAAATTTCGTCTTTAGAGAAAAAGCCAGAGAAAGGAGGGATACCGGCAATGGCTATGGTACCGATAAGCATCGTAATAAAGGTAATCTTGATTTTACCTTTTAGGCCACCCATCTTGCGCATATCCTGTTCGCCGCTCATGGCGTGTATAACCGAGCCTGCACCAAGGAACAATAATGCCTTAAAGAAAGCGTGTGTGAGCACGTGGAAGAACGAGCCGGTGTAAGCGCCAACGCCTAACCCTAAAAACATATAACCCAACTGCGATACGGTAGAATAAGCCAGCACCTTTTTGATGTCGGTTTGCGTAAGGGCTATCAAAGCGGCGAAGCAAGCCGTGGTTAAACCCACTATGGCTATAATCTCCATAGTTTGTGGAGCCATGGTGAATAAGATGTTAGAGCGGGCTATCATATAGATGCCTGCTGTAACCATGGTTGCAGCGTGTATCAATGCCGAAACCGGAGTTGGGCCGGCCATCGCATCGGGCAGCCAGGTAAACAGCGGCAACTGTGCCGATTTACCGATTGCACCAACAAAAAGCAGCAAGGTAACGAGGGTGAACATCGAATCGCCCCTTATCATGGTAGCTGCCTTAGGGAATATTGTAGCAAACTCAACGCTTTTAAATACTGCAGTGAGGATGAACACGCCAAGCAAAAAGCCAAGGTCACCAATGCGGTTCATGATGAAAGCTTTTTTGGCGGCATCGGCATAGCTGGCATTGGTGTACCAGAAACCGATGAGCAAGTACGAGCAAAGGCCTACGCCCTCCCAGCCAATAAACATCACAATGTAGTTGCTGCCCATTACCAGCAGCAGCATGAAGAACACGAACAAGTTTAAATAAGCAAAGAACTTACCGAAACCTGCATCATCGTGCATATACCCCGCCGAGTAAAGATGTATGAGAAACCCAACGCCGGTAATGATCAACAGCATGATAGAGCTAAGCTGATCTACCAGGAAAGCGAAAGGAATTTTTATGTCGCCAACGCTAATCCAGTTGAAAAGCGTAACGTTTATTGGTACGCCGCTAGATTTTATCTGGAAAAACGCAAGCGCGCTTATACCGAAAGCCACGAACACCAGCAAACTGCCGATAGCGCCGATAACGCTTTTCGACAAGGTGTTGCGCCCAAATCCGTTTATCACAAAACCGGCTAAAGGTAATATAGGAATAAGCCAGATATATTTATCCATTTGTATAGTTCGTTAGCCCCCTAGCCCCCTGAAGGGGAAACGTTGGCGGGTTATTGTTTTATCGTTTATGAACTCCTGCTCCACTTTCAGGGGGATGGGGGGCTCTTACCATTTCAACCTGTTCAACACGTTGATATCTATCGAATTGGTATTACGGTATATCATTACTATAATGGCCAGGCCTACGGCAACTTCTGCTGCGGCAAGTGCCATAATAAAAAAAACGAAAACCTGCCCGGCCGGGTCGTTGCGGTAAACCGAAAATGCGGTAAGCAACAGGTTAACCGAATTAAGCATCAACTCAACCGACATGAATATCACTATAGCATTGCGGCGCAAAAGCACGCCCATAACGCCGATAGAGAAAATAATCGCGCTTAAGAGTATATAATGATTAAGCGGCACCGCATGCATGGTATTGGCTATACTGTTCATCAGATGGTTGCTTTTTGTTCTTTTTTATCCTTTGTTGCCAGCAATACAGCGCCCACCATTGCCGATAGCAGCAACACCGACGATACCTCAAACGGCAATAAAAAATCTTTGAATAATACTCTACCCAGGTTTTTCACCAGGCCAAGGTTGGGGTTTTGCAGCACCACAGGGTCTGATACATTAGTGGCGACTTTTAAAGATGATACAAGCGCCACCATCAAAATACCTGCTCCCACTACTGCGGCAAGTTTTACATAAATAGGTTTTACCGGCTCGCTCTCTTTATTAAGGTTGATGAGCATCAGCGTATATAAAAACAAAACCAGTATGGCGCCCATGTAAACAATAAAGTTTACGATGGCCAAAAACTGAGCGTTCATTAAAATATAGTGTACTGTGAACGTAAAAAAGGTAAGTATAAGGTACAGTATGCTATGTACCGGGTTCTTCGCAGAAATAACCAGTATCGAGAAAAAGATAGATAAAAACGCGATGAAGTAAAATGTACTCATGTTTTATTTTACTAAATACTTCTGCCTGTGTAAAAGGTTGGGCAAAGGTATAAAACTTTGGTTATTGATTTAAAGGTGCTTCTACTAATTTGTCTTTACCGTAAATAAAATCCTTACGCAGGTAATCTGATGCTACCACATCGCCATCGAGGTATATAGCTTCCTTAGGGCAGGCTTCCTCGCAAAGGCCGCAAAATATGCAGCGCAGCATATTTATTTCATAAACGGCGGCGTACTTTTCCTCGCGGTATAAATGCTCCTCGCCTTTCTGGCGTTCGGCTGCTGTCATGGTGATGGCTTCTGCAGGGCATGATAATGCGCAAAGGCCACAGGCGGTGCAGCGTTCAGCACCGTTCTCGTCGCGTTTAAGCGAATGTTGGCCCCTGAAATTTTCAGAGAACTCGCGTTTTTGCTCGGGGTATTGTATGGTAACCGGCTTTTTAAAGAAGTGGCCCATGGTAATGGTCAAACCTTTTGCAATAGCAGGCAGGTAAGCACGTTCCCAAAAATTGAGAGGCTTTACTTCTAAAACTTTCTTTTTATTACTTAATGATTCCATTTTAAACTAATCCTCAATTATAAAAAAGTAATAACACAAGCCGTAATCACAATATTGGCGATAGCCAATGGTATCAAAACCTTCCATCCCAAGTCCATCAGTTGGTCGTAGCGGAAACGCGGAATAGTCCAGCGCACCCACATAAAGAAAAAGATGAACAACAACACTTTCAAGAACATGATGGCGAAGCCGAACAGCGGCCCCCAGGTTGCTCCCAGCAGCCCATTCATATAATCCATGCCCGGGTAATTATAGCTGCCCCAGTATAGGGTAACCATTACTGCAGACGAGATGAACATGTTGATGTATTCCGCAAAAAGGTAAAAACCTAATTTCATCGAAGAATACTCAGTATGGTAACCACCTACCAATTCGGTTTCGCACTCAGGCAAATCGAAAGGGGTACGGTTGGTTTCTGCAAAGGCGCATATCAGGAATAACAGGAAACCTACCGGTTGGTAGAGCACATTCCAGTGCCAGCTGTGTTGGTTCGCAGCGATTTCACCAAGGCTCAATGTACGGGTTACCAGTAATAAAGCGATGATGGAAAGCCCCATCGAAATTTCGTAGCTGATATTTTGCGATGCTGCGCGGATAGCGCCAAGCAGCGAATATTTATTGTTTGAGGCCCAGCCGCCTATCATTACGCCATAAACGCCTAATGATACTACACCGAAAATATACAGGATACCTACGTTGATATCGGTAACCTGCAGCGGTATGGTTTTGCCGGCAATAACGATATTTTGCCCCCATGGTATAACCGCCGAACCAATACAAGCCGTTAAAATAGCCAGCGATGGGCCAACGATAAACAAGAAAGGTGTAGCATTTGTGGGGATGATTTCTTCCTTCAAAAACATCTTACCGCCATCGGCCAGAGGCTGAAAAATACCCCAGGGGCCCGCGCGGTTTGGGCCAACACGGTCCTGAAAAAATGCCGCTATTTTACGCTCGGCATAAGTAGAATACATGGCCACCACCAGGCTTATGCCAAATATAATGGCAACAAGTGCAAATTTTATACCTATTTCTGCTAATTCCATTACAGGCGTGTCTCCCTTTCAAATTGTTCTTTATTGGCTTGCTGCAATATCGGGTTGGTTTTAACCACCGGCAATGGCTTAAGCGTATCGTAGTGGTTGGAGCTGATAACCGATTTATTGGATACCTTGCGCGGGCCTTCTATCACCCAGTCAGCTGTTTTCTTTTTATCGAAACGGCAGGTATTGCATATAAATTCTTCTACCTCGCCGTATTCGTCTTTACGTGCGGTTACGCGTATAACATCTTCACCTTTGTACCAAAGGGTTACTTTACCGTTGCACTTTTCGTGGTCGCAATCGCGATGCGCCTCTACCGGTTTGGTAAACCATACACGGTTCTTGAAGCGGAAAGTCTTATCTGTTAAAGCGCCTACCGGGCAAACATCAATTACATTGCCGCTGAAGTCGTTATCTACCGCTTTAGTAATATAAGTAGAAATTTCGGAGTGGTCGCCACGGTTAAGGATACCGTGTATGCGGTGGTCGGTAATTTGGTCGGCCACAAACACGCAGCGGTAGCAAAGTATGCAGCGCGTCATATGCAGCTGTATCTTATCACCGATGTCGATTTTCTCGAACGTGCGGCGGTCGAATTCATAACGGGTTTTGGCAGCACCGTGTTCGTAACCTAAATCTTGCAGGTGGCATTCGCCGGCCTGGTCGCAAACCGGGCAATCAAGCGGGTGGTTTATCAAAAGCATCTCCACAACACCTTTACGTGCTTCAATAACTTCCGGGGAAGATATATTTTTTACTTCCATGCCGTCCATGACGGTAGTACGGCAGCTCGCTACCAGCTTAGGCATTGGGCGTGGGTCTTTTTCAGAACCTTTGCTTACCTGCACCAAACAAGTACGGCATTTACCGCCTGTGCCTTCCAGCTTAGAGTAATAGCACATAGCAGGCGGAACGATATCACCACCTATCATCCTTGCGGCGTTCAGGATGGTGGTTCCCGGCTCTACTTCAATGGATATACTATCTATTGTTACCTTCATTTATAATTTATACTTATCAAAGTATGTTTAAGTTCTTATTCCTGTTCAAATAACTTGGCGAATACATCGTCCATCGCTAACTCAAAACCTGGTAAAATGGGGGTTATTAATTTATCACCAACAGTCAATGCTCTTCCTTCGGTAACAAATTTCCCTTCGCTATTAAGGATATATCTTATCATCGATTGCTCATCCGGATAAACCAACCAATACTCCTTTACGCCAAACTCCTCGTAGAGGTCGTATTTTATTTTTATCTCTTTCTTGTTGTTTCCCGGCGATAATATCTCCACTACAATATCCGGTGCACCCAGGCAACTCCTTGGATCGGCCATCTTCGCTAAGTCACAAATGACACAAACGTCAGGCTGAACTACGGTTTTTACTTTCTTATCACTTTTTTCGCTTCTTACCAGTCGTACGTCAAAAGGTGCTGCAAATACCCTGCAAGGCTTATTCTTTAGATATTGATGTAACTCCCCTGAGATATTACCTGATATAATCTGGTGATTTCCGCTTGGCGCGGGGCTCATCCTAAAAATCTTACCCTTTATTAATTCCAGCCGTTCTTCAAAACGCCAGGAATAATAATCTGCGTAGGTATAAGATTTCGAGAAGTCTAAATCATCAATGCTTTGCATATTCAAAGTTACTTCAAATTAGCTGGACACTTTAATTCAAATTTAAACTAAAGCTAACTGCTTTAACACCTGTTTCCGGTGGCCCAAACCTTAATATAATATTTGCGCCAACCATAAAAGGAACAGTCTCCAAATCCTTTCTTACCAGTTCGTACAACTTTTTAGCGTCCGGGCCATACAAGTAAAATGAGCCGTCACTATTATCAAGGGCTATTTCATGCCCGTCATAAAAACCAACTTCACTATCCTTTAACAGAGCCATCAACCTTTCAACCAGGTCATAAAATGGTTCATCCTCTTTGAGGCCATAGTTAAACTCAATGATAACGGCCTGCTCCATTTTTTACTACGCTACAACCGCATTCAACGGATCAGCGTAATGTGCTATCCCGTAATTGCGTGTTGTTGCTTCGTAGGCATTTGTTACGTGCCATTCAAACTCATCCCTAAAATGGCGTATAGCACTGGCAACCGGCCAGGCTGCTGCATCGCCAAGTGGGCAAATAGTGTTACCTTCTATCTTTTTCGATACATCTACCAGCAAATCAATGTCGCTCATTTTGCCATGACCGTATTCCAGGCGGTGCAAAACTTTCTCCATCCAGCCTGTGCCTTCGCGGCATGGCGAGCATTGCCCACAGCTTTCATGGTGGTAGAATCTTGAAAAATTCCAGGTATTGCGCACGATACACTGGTCTTCGTCATAAGCTATGAAACCGCCCGAACCCAGCATGGTGCCGCTTACGAAACCGCCATCCGATAACGATTCGTAGCTCATCAAGCGGGCCTCGTTATTAACCGTCTTCAAAAACAAATTAGCAGGAAGAATCGGTACTGATGACCCGCCTGCAACAACCGCCTTAAGACGTTTGCCGTTGGCTATGCCCTGGCAATAATCGTCACCGTAAACAAATTCTTCACACGAAAGGCCCAGGTCAATCTCGTAAACGCCGGGCCTTTTCAGGTTACCGCCGGCTGATATCAGCTTGGTACCTGTGCTGCGGCCTATGCCAATCTTAGCATACTCTTCGCCACCATCGTTAATGATAGGTACTACAGCCGCAATAGATTCAACATTGTTTACTACCGTAGGGCAACCGTACAAACCCGCAATAGCCGGGAATGGTGGTTTTATCCTTGGGTTGCCGCGTTTACCTTCAAGCGATTCTAACAAAGCGGTTTCTTCTCCGCAGATGTAAGCACCGCCGCCGGGCTGTACGTATAGTTCCAGGTCGTAACCCGTACCTAAAATATTCTTGCCCAAAAAGCCTTTTGCTTTTGCTTCTGCAATGGCTTTTTCAAGGATGCGTATCTGCGGCATCATTTCGCCGCGCAGGTATATATACGATGTATTTGCACCCAGCGCAAAGCTGGATACGATCATCCCCTCAATCAACAGGTGAGGGATGTAAGTCATCAGGAAACGGTCTTTAAACGTACCGGGTTCAGATTCGTCGCCGTTGCAAACCAGGTAACGTGCTACGCCTTCCGGCTTGGCCAAAAAGCTCCACTTCATCCCGGTAGGGAAACCGGCGCCACCACGGCCACGCAAGCCCGATTTTTTCACCTCTTCCACAATTTCTTCTGGCGTGAGGGTTTTCAGGGCCTTCTCCACTGCTGCATAGCCGCCTTTAGAGCGGTACACATCAAAGGTTTCGATACCAGGTACGTTTATATGTTCTAACAGTAATTTACGTGCCATCCGTATTAATATATTTTGCCGGTTAATTTGTAGTACTGTATATGTTGCCAAATACGATGCCCCAGTACCAGAATAACAATAAACACCTTTATAAATCCGTCAACTCCTATTGGGTTTGATGGGAGGAATAACAACGCAATCAATAAAGCATGCGTTATGTCCCTAAAAATCAGCCAGCCTTTAGTTACCACTGCCTTTTGCTTTTAAATCACTGATCAGTTTATCAACCGAAGCGGCGGTTAAGTTCTCGTAAAATGTATATTCCGGGGCAATTTGCAATACCGGGCCATAACCGCATGCTGCAAGGCACTCAACACCTCTCCAACTAAACAGACCGTCTTCGGTAACATCGCCCTCTTTTACGCCAAGCGTTTTTTCTATGTGTTCCATTATGGGCGTTGCGCCTACAATTTCACAAGGGCCCGTGCGGCAAACTTCCAGCATGTACTTCCCTTGGGGCTTTAAAAAGTACATGGTGTAAAACGATGCTACCTCGTAAACCTCTATCGATTGAATTGAAAGGTATTCTGCAACGCTATCCATTGCCGGTGGGCTTACCCAGCCGTATTCGGCCTGCACCAAATGCAATATCGGCAGCAATGCCGATTTTTGCTTACCCACAGGGTAACGGCTAACTACATCAGCAAATTTGGCTGTAAGCTCCGGCGAAAATGTAACCGGCGTATTGGTATCTTGTACGCTAAGCATCTAACTCTCCTGCTATTACATTTAAACTACTCATGTTAATAATGGCATCAGATAACAGCATGCCGCGGCTCATGGGCGCATACATCTGGTAATTGATGAAGCTTGGCCTGCGGAAATGCAAACGGTATGGCGAGCGGCCACCATCGTTCACCAGGTAAAAACCAAGTTCTCCGTTAGCGCCTTCCACTGCGTGGTAAACTTCAGAATTCGGGGTTTCCACTTCGCCCATCACTATTTTGAAGTGATAGATAAGAGCTTCCATGTTATTGTAAACTTCTTCCTTCGGAGGCAGGTAAAACGCCGGCACATCCGCGTGGAAGATATCTGATGGTTCTTTCTCTATTTTGGCAAGGGCCTGCTCTATCAGGCGCATGCTTTGCCACATCTCTTCGTTGCGCACCAAAAAGCGGGCGTAAACGTCGCCGTTATCACCAACCGGTACTTCAAAATCGAAATCCTCGTACGATGAATACGGCTCCATGGCCCTTACATCATAATCAACACCTGTGGCACGCAATATAGGGCCGCTCCAGCTATAGTTAAGGGCATCCTCTGCGGTAACAGCAGCCACGCCGCGCGTACGATCAACAAAAATGCGGTTACGGTTAAAAAGGCTTTCGAATTCCTTTAAACCGTAGTTGAAATCCTTTAATACTTTCTTTATCTTACGGAAAGCGATATCATTGAAGTTGCGCTCGAAACCGCCTATACGACCGATGTTGGTGGTGAGGCGCGAGCCGCAAATTTCTTCGTAAACTTCGTATATCGCTTCGCGATACTGCATCATGTAGGTAAAACCCGTCAACGCGCCGGTATCTACGCCTAATATCGAGTTACACACAATATGATCTGCAATACGGGCAAGCTCCATAATGATCACACGCATATAATCAACACGTTTCGGCATAGTAATGCCAAGCAGTTTCTCAACCGTCATGTGCCAGCCCATATTATTGATGGGCGATGAGCAGTAGTTCAACCTATCGGTAAGCGGGGTTATCTGGTAAAAGGGGCGGTGTTCGGCAATCTTTTCGAAAGCGCGATGTATGTAGCCTATGGTTGATACGCCGCTAACTATCCTCTCGCCATCCATCTCCAGCACGTTTTGAAATACGCCGTGCGTAGCAGGGTGCGTTGGGCCGAGGTTAAGCGTGGAATGCTCGGTTTGCGGATCGTTATCTGTATATACGGGATGGTTCTGCATTATCTTCCAAAAAAGTAATCTTTTTTATCAATACGGTTTGGATCTTCCAGCGGGAACTCTTTTCTCATCGGGAACACCGTCATGTCATCCACGTTCAGTATCCTCCTCAGGTCGGGATGCCCGTCAAATATCACCCCAAAAAAATCATATGTTTCTCTTTCCATCCAGTTGGCGCCTTCCCATAGCGTTGTAGCCGTTGGGATGTGCACGTCGTCGGCAGAAAGAAAAACCTTTACACGAATGCGCGTATTGGTAGTTAAACTATGCAAGTGGTAAATAACCCCTATCGCCTTCTCCAGTTCAGGATAATGAATAGCCGTTATATCCGTAAGGAAAATAAACTTCAACTCCGGGTCGTTCTTGAGGTAGGCAAGCACGTCGCCAATCTGTTCCCTGCCGGTTTCTACCGTTAAAAGTCCGTAATCCTGGTTAAGCTCGGTAACCTGGCCGGGGAATTTCTCGCCCAATGCCTGTAGCAGTACTTCGTTAGCTATCTTACCCATTATTGTATTCCGTATTTAGCTAACAATGCCTGGTATTTGGGTTCCTGACGGCGGCGGCCGGTTTCAGTTTTAACCAACTCCTGTATCGCCATAAAACCATCTATTATTGCTTCGGGGCGCGGTGGGCAGCCGGGTACGTAAACGTCTACCGGTATCACTTCGTCAATCCCTTGCAAAACCGAGTAAGTATCAAAAATACCACCGCTTGATGCACATGCGCCAACGGCCATTACCCAGCGTGGCTCGGCCATTTGCAGATACACCTGGCGTAAAACCGGGCCCATTTTTTTTGATATAGTACCCATCACCATCAACAAATCTGCCTGGCGCGGCGAAAAACTCAAACGCTCGGCACCGAAACGGCTAAGATCGTACGTAGAGGCCATGGTGGCCATAAATTCGATGCCACAGCAAGAGGTTGCGAATGGTAAGGGCCATAACGAGTTTGCCCGGGCCACACCTATCGCTTTATCAAGCGATGTGGCAAAAAAGCCGGAACCTTCTACCCCTGCGGGGGCCTCAACTATTTGAATATCACTCATGAATTTCTATCAAATAAAATAAACCCATCAGCTAAAACTGATGTGCAAATTTAATAAAATACGTTGTAACGAGTACACGAAGAAAGGAGAGCCAATATATTTAGAATCAGTCTAAACTAATCCCAATCCAGAGCACCTTTTTTAATAATGTAGATAAAACCAGCCAGTAATGTTGCCATAAAAATAAACATCTCTATCAGCCCATCCTTGCCCAACTCGCGAAAATTTACCGCCCAGGGGTACATGAAAATTACTTCCACATCAAACAGCACAAAAAGGATGGCCACGAGGAAGTACTTGATAGAAACTGCGCTGCGGGCGTTACCCACAACCTCTATACCCGATTCGAACGGGGTGAGCTTATCCTTAGTAACACGTTTGGGGCCTATTTTGTGCGTAACAAACATGGTTGTAACCACAAAACCCAGCGCAACCAGCATCTGGAATATAATCGGAAGAAAATCGCCGGGTGAACTTTGTAATTCCATGCTGCAAATATACAAATGAGCCGATAATAAAAAAGCCCCTTTTGCAAGGGGCTCTTATTATTTTTAAAGGGCAGGTGTTACTTGCCTTTCGCCCCCTGGGCTTTCCTTTGGAAGTAGTTTATCGCAGCTTTATTTGCCGGATCGTACTCCTTAGCTTTGGTAAAATTTTCGGCGGCTTTAGCGTCGTCTTTTTCCTTAAACTCATAGTAGTAACCTAAGTAAGCGTAAGCTTCGGCCATGAAAGATTTATCTGCATCTGTTACGCCCTTAGCCGTAACCAACTGTATGTATTGCTCATAATAAGGCTTAGCGTAACCTTTGTATAAAGTCCTGTCGGCCGGTTCTTTAAAGTCGTTGGCACGCGCCTGGTATAGGGCCACAATTGCCAAAGGCGATGATGCTTTGTGCTGGATATAGCTGAACGCTGTGTCGGCTTTGATCAATAACGTCGAATCCGGTGTAGGCTTTGGCTTAGCAGTGCTAAAGAACTGTTCGCTATAAGCTTTGTAATAGCTTAAGCCTTGAGCCAAGTAATCGTTCAGCGTAGTCTTACGCGATTTAGCGATATAATTTCTGTAAGCTTCAGCAGCTTCCAGGTATTTCTTTTTGCTATATAATGATTTACCTATTTCCTGGTAAACATCTGCCTGGGTAGTATCTAAGGTGGCAGCCTGGCGCAATGAATTGATACCCAAAGAATCCAAGCCAGAAGCGATTTGCACACGGCCCAGGTAAACCAAGTCGCGCGGGATCACACGTTTTGCTTCGGCTTTTTGTATCCATGCATTACCTGCTGCCAACGCAGCTGGATAATCCTTATTTTCATACGATGAATACAACAAATAGCGCTGAACTTTTAAGTTACTAGACACTTTGGCCAATTCTGCAGCTTCTGTCTGCAAAGTCTTCCAATCGCCTGAGTACACCAGGAAGTCGGCATAACGTAAGCGCGACTCTACCGAAAGGTCTGTTAACGATAGGTATTTACGATACTGCTCAGTAGCTTCCTTAACTTTTACGGATGCCACTTTAGGGTCTGTTAAAGCCCAACGCACATCGGTTTCTGCCCATTCGCGGTAAGCAGGGCCATAATTAGGGTCGATAGCTAAAGCAGCCTGAAACTCAGTTTCTGATGATTCGAAGTTATTAGCGAATTTCCAGATCACACCTGTAGCCACTTTTGCAGCTGCCAGTTTTGGATCTATCTCCAGCGCTGCCTGGTAGTTACCCAATGCTTCGGTGTTTTTAGATTGCGTGCGGTAAGCATCGCCCAGGGCTAGCAACACGTCTACGTCTTTAGCGTTCAATGCCTTTCCTTTATTCAGAATAGCGATTGCTGCATCAGCATCAGCAGGAGATACCCTATCGTTCACTGGCGACATCAAATAACCTTTACCTATATAAGCGTAAGGCTTGCTGGCTTTGCCTGCTAAAGCAATGGCCTGGTTAAAGTTGGTTGTTGCGGTAGCCCTGTCTTTATCAACAAATGCGGCAACGCCCAAACCTGCGTAGTTAAGAGCCGACTTAGGGTTAACGGCAATCCCTTTGTTGAATACGGTTCTGGCAGAATCGGTGTAATCCTGCAAAATGTAAACCCAACCCAGGTAAAAAAAGTTCTCGTCTTTTGTAGATTGGGTAACGGTTAAATTCTTAAGCATGCCCTTAGCTTTCTGGTATTGCTCTGCATCGATGGCTTTTTTCGCATCCTCTAAACTCTGCGCAAAAACCGACGAGCCTACAAATGCCAGCGCTAAAACTAGTTTACTTATTTTACTGATCATTTTCATCTTATCTTAGTTTCTTAATTAGTATTCAGTATTAGTGTTTAATATTTATTTCCCTTGAGGGGATTGACTCGGGCAGCAAGCCTGATTTCAATATTATCCTTTGTCCGCGCTCGCTGGCTAAAAATGATGCAAAGCCTGCTCCCAATCCTTTTCTGCCTGTGCAATCAACTATGTACAGCGATCTGCTCAATGGATACGTATGTTGGACGAGCGTTGTCTGCGATGGTTTAAAGTACTCTTTAGGCGCAGTTTTACTGCTTTCGTCCTTAACACCCATTATCTTCACCTTATTTACGTCGTCCGCATAATCCTTATCAGGATCGTTTAGCCAGGCAAATCCGGTAATGCCAATGGCATCAGGGTGAGTGCTTACGTACTTTATAACTTCTTTATTAGATTTCAGCGCGTATATGTTCTTCTGTGTAAAATCTTTGTTCCCCGATATTTGTTTCAAATATCTTACCAAACTTGAGTTGGGGTTATCAAAAACGATGTTTTTATCGGTTTTAGCCTTGCCATTAAGCATGGCTATCACCTCTTTAACCGATATTAAAGTATCGTTAGATGCCTGGTTAACAATCAACGCAACGGCATCAACGGCAAATTTATTAACATCGGGGGCCAATGCCCTTCTCCTTAAAATACCGACCTCTGTTGTATCCAGTTCGCGCGAAATAATGGCCACCCTTACCTTATCATTCATCAAGGCGTTTATCGTTTGGCTTTCAGGCGCGTATTTTATTTCCGGCTTTGCATCGGGGTAAAGGGCCCTGAACACATATTCTTCTTCGCCTACTATCGGCGAAAACGACTCGTCGGCTGCAAAAGTGAGCGTACCCGACGTAAAACCGTCTACTATAACTGCTTTCCCATCCTTTTTATTTTCTTTACAGCACTGAAATGCTAAAATAAACAGTGCACCTATCAACAAAAGGAAATACTTATTCTTCATTATCGGGCTTTCTTTTTAAATAGCGCGAAAAACGCAACACTGCATAAACTAATACAAACCCACCAAACAACTTCTTTTGGGTAGGGTCTAATCGCGGCGGGAAGTTATCCAGGAATATCAACAACAGCCCAAGAACTAAAAGTGCCACGAATGTAACAACTCCTAAAATAAGCAAAAACCGCCTTTTGGGCGATTTTTGCTCTTTGTTATTATCAGGTAACATTAAATTACTCTTCTGAAGAAAGCGAGAACGCTACGGGTACACTAAACTGTACACGAACAGGGCGACCGTTTTGTATACCTGGTTTCCATTTCGGGGAAGCTTTCAAAGCGCGTATTGCTTCTTCGTCGCAACCGCTGCCTATACCCCTAAGTACCTTGATATCTGTCAACGACCCGTCTTTTTCAACCACGAAGGTCAAAATTACGCGGCCCTGTACATTATTTTCCCTGGCAACAGCCGGGTAGTGTATTGCTTTACCTAAGTATTTACCAAAACCGCCATCGCCGCCCGGGAAAGCAGGTTGCTGCTCTACCGCCTGGAAAATCTGGTTAGGGTTATCCTCAACTACTTGCTTTACGTCTGCATTACCTACAGGTTCTTCAATCCTGATATCAGCATTCGGGTCACCTTTTTGGTCTTTCTGACCAGGGTCGGCAACTTTCAGCTCTTCCTGGGTAGGAGGTTCTTTCTCCTGTACCTCATTATCAGGTTTTACAACCGGAGGAGGGAAACGCACCTGGTCAATCTTCGGTTTTGGTGGTTCCGGAGGTGGCGGAGGTGGTTTCTTGGTTTGATCTACCGGTGGCGGCGGAAGCACCACCTCGGTAATCTTCACCTTTTCGTCAGCCTTAGGGATAAAGCCCTCAATTTTATTGAGGATTGTTTTAAAGGATATCGCAAAAACAAATACAGCTACGCCAATAATAAGGGCCTTGTTGGTATGACGAGGATTGTCCTTACGTAATTCGTATGCTCCATAATCTTTGTTACGGCCTTTAAAAACAACGTCTATCCATTGCTGGTTTAGAATGTCTAATTTTGATCCTAACATTGTCTTATCGCATTAATTTATACTTAATAATTGCCATCCCTTTTGAGCAGTTCAAGCTCTGCAGGTAGGATATCAACAATTGCGTACGATTGCACACCTGTTATGTTCATCTCGTCAATCGTATCAACTATGTTTTTATAGTTTGATTTATCGCTTGGTTTGATTAGCACAAACATGAATTTACCCGTACTCTGTTGTATTTCTTTTCCTTTTTCGATGAGGGTTTTACGCAAGCCGTCTTTACCGTAGCCTTCGGTAGTTGGCTGGGTTTTGCCTGGCTCGCCAATAAACCATTCTACTTTGTTGTTGGCACCCAACAGCAAGGTCATAGATCGCGACGCTGCCATAGGCAACTGGTCTTTTGTCTTCTCATCCTTATCTGGCATGGTTAAATCCATTGCCTTTGGTTTTGATAGCGTAGTGGTAAGCATAAAGAAGGTGATGAGCAAGAAAGCCAAATCCACCATCGCGGTTAAATCCACGCGCGTAGAGGCTTTTTTACTGCGAACCTTGCCGCCTTTATGTTTACCCCCGCCGGAGGTATCTAATTCTGCCATCTTTTTATTTTTTAGGATCCGATTTGATCGTAGTGATCAGCGCGAACTTGTTTATCTTTTGTTTCTGAAGAACGCCTATCAGTTTCTTGATGGTTGGGTATTCTTCTTTGTTATCCCCTTTGATGGAAACACGCAATGCTAGCCCGTGCAAACTTACATCTACGCGGCGCGCCTCGCGGATCCAGTCAGACAGCTCGTTATTGTCGGTCGTATCATGCGGGATACCTTCTTGCTGGAAAGCTTTCCTTCCCTCTGCATCCAAATCCAGGAAACCGCCCAGTTTGTTTAGCGGCACGCCAAATATTGGCAGCCCCGCAAATTTTTCCTGTTGCGCCGGGGTAAACGGGATGCCGTATTTCTCGCCCATCTGAATAAGCAATTGTTTACGGATATCATTACCATCTACAGAGAAGAACACTTTGCCCTGGCCCACAGTTAACATCAGCATGTTATCATCAGGGATAGGTTGTACCGTTGTGGATGCCGGTATGTCAACCGGTACAGGATCCTCGGTCCTTGGTTTTGCTGTTAATATAAAGAAGGTAAGCAATAAGAAAGCTACGTCGCACATGGCGGTCATATCTATCGAAGTGCTCTTTCTTTGGACTTTTACTCTTGGCATGGTGTAAAGTTAAATATTAAGTGTTACAATTTCAAATAAATTCCAAATTATATTTTGTCATAACGTGGAAACAAGCACTAATATTTTTATTACCTGCTGTTTTTATGCGATGCAGCGAATGTTTGAACAATGCTGAAGCCTGTTTCGTCGATAGCGTAAGTAAGCTTGTCTATCTTAGAAGTAAACAAGTTGTACATTACGATTGATACGGCAGAAGTACCGATACCCAACGCAGTGTTGATAAGCGCTTCAGAGATTGAGTTAGACAGGGCTGATTGGTTTGGAGCACCAGAAGCTGCTAACGCACCGAAGGCCTTGATCATACCGATTACCGTACCCAACAAACCGGTTAATGTACCGATAGATACCAGGGTAGCAATGATGGTAAGGTTTTGCTCTAACATTGGCATTTCCAAAGCAGTTGCTTCTTCGATGTCTTTTTGGATAGCCAAAGTTTTCTGGTCAACATCCAGGTTTGGCTCTTCTTCCATTTCTTTGTATTTCTTCAAGCCCGATTTGATAACGTTTGCTACCGAACCTTTTTGAGTATCGCAGGCAGCGCTGGCAGCTTTGATATCGCCGGCGTTTAATAACGATGTGATTTTTTTAACGAATACATCTACGTTGCCGGTACCAGAAGCTTTGCCGATAACGATTGCCCTCTCGATAGAGAACACGATAACCATTAACAGGTAAGACATGATGATAGGCACGATAACACCACCTTTGTGGATGATACCGAAGTAATCGCCGGGATTCACATCATTCTCAGAGTTGCCACCTTTATAATGACTTCCATCGCCCAATATGAAGATGTAAATACATACGGCCACAGCGATGCAAATTGGAATAGTTAAAGTTGCAAATGCGCCTGATGCACTTGAGCTTTCTTTCTTAACAGGGGTAGTTGGTTTTGTTGGTGCAGTTGCCATTACTTTTGATTTTAGTTTTCGTTTTGTTAGTAATATAAGTTAATAAAAATGTGTGCGTATTAAGCGGTTAACAAAAATAGAATTTAAATGAATTAAAAAAACTTTTTATGTAATTGTTTATAATAATTTAATATAGGCCGCGAAGCCGTTTTGCAAAATGGTAATACATAACGCTATTACGCGGTAAAATTGTGTTTTTGTCAAATAATATTCTGCAATAAAACCCATTTTTTTTGTCAATAGCAAACTTTGGGCCATAAAAAGTGTGTAACTAAGCTGATATAGTAATGTCTAAGCAATAGTCGCAGCTATGTTTTTGCCGCACAGTGTGTCGTTTTTACGCATTGGCCACTCCCGGATTTTTATCAGTCAAATTTTAAAATGCCGCAAGCAGGCAAATCCCTGGCGTAAAAGCCCTGTAACACAAAGCACTATGCCCCGAAAATAATAAAGATTGTGCCCCTCAGCATGGGGTATGGCTGTACAAGTTGGTACAAGTTGAAACAAATCGTGCATCGAATGCATTTTGCTGCCCAAAGGGTGCATCCAAAGTAAATATTTAGTGTAGTTTTTACGATTATCCGCCGGCCTTTTTGGCTTTGTAGCCATCTGCCTGTAATAAGGTGAGCACCTTGTCCCTAAAATCGCCTTGCAGTAGCACTTCGCCATCTTTGGTAGAACCGCCAACACCGCATTTAGTTTTCAGTTTTTTGCCTATGGCCTCTAAATCGGCATCGATACCTATAAAACCGTTTACACGGGTTACCAGCTTGTTGCCTTTTATGCGATCGAGGAATATTTTGAGGTTTTGTTGCTGAGGCGGCAGGGTTTCCTGGGCATGGCTACCCTCCTCCTGATATTGGAAATCAGGGTCGGTAGAGTACATGATGCCGGTATAGTTTTTCTTTGCCATGGTTATCAGCCTTTATAGTTATCGCCAACAATAATTTGCAGCGTGGCGGGCATTACGTTTATTGCTATATCTATGCCGGCTTCCCTCGGCTCGCCATCTAAATGGATAGGGCCGGGCTGCATACGGGTGATGCTGATGTTCTTCCCTTTGATAATCTCTACATATTTAGAGCTTTCGCTTGCTTTGAAAAGCATCCGGAAGCCCATCTCCGGGAAACGGTATAACGGGAAGGGTTTAATGATGCAAACATCAAGCAGCCCATCCTGCACCGAGGCCGTTGGCGATATATGTGCATTGTTACCGTATTGCGACGAATTGGCAATGCTCAGCATAAATGCTTCGCGCCGGTACTCCACGCCGTCTATATTAATAAGGTATTGCTGTGCTTTATAACTCGAAATCTCGCGGATGGACGATTTAAGGTAGCCGATAAACCCTCGTTTGGTGCTTCCGTTGGCAAATACCTGGCTAATATGGGCATCGAAACCCATCCCTGCCATATTGAAGAACCACCGGTCGTTCATCTTGCCTGCATCTATGGTAATTATACGGCCCGCATTGATGCCTTTTATAGCCCCCTCGGCATCCATAGGTACGCTTAAGAAGCGCGATAGCCCGTTGCCCGAACCATAAGGTATAACGCCCAGTACCGTGTTCGTGCCCGCTATGGCCGATGCCACCTCATTAACCGTGCCATCGCCGCCTACGGCAACTATCATATCGTAATATTTTGCCTGCTCGCGGGCAACATCGCGCGCATGCTTTACGCCGGTACTAAATATGGTTTTATACTCAAACAGCGAATGGTCGAGGTACTTTTTTATAAGCTCCGGCACCCCATCTTTCTTCTTCCCTCCCGATACCGGGTTTATAATAAATAACGCTTTCCTTTTCAACTATATAGCTTTACAAGCGGCAAAAGTAAATGTATTTTCGGCTTTGTGAAAAATTGTTTTATTTTTGCCCCGCGTAAGTGGACTGATTTGATGGTGCGGGCCTGCCCTGCACCTGTTGCAACCACGTAAAAAAGTGCTAATTCCTGCTTCTCTTTTTACAAGTTTCAAATAAATCCATACTTTCGGCTTTAACGTTTATTTCAAATAAAAATATGCCATATTTATTCACTTCAGAATCTGTATCAGAAGGGCACCCGGACAAAGTTGCCGACCAAATATCCGACGCTTTAATCGATAATTTCTTAGCGTTCGACCCACAATCGAAAGTTGCCTGCGAAACCCTGGTAACCACCGGACAAGTAATTTTGGCCGGCGAGGTAAAATCTAAGGCTTATTTAGACGTTCAAAAGATTGCCCGCGAGGTAATCAACAAAATTGGTTACACCAAAGGCGAGTACATGTTCGATGGCAGCTCTTGCGGCGTGCTTTCGGCCATACACGAGCAATCACCAGATATTAACCAGGGCGTTGAGCGTAAAGCACCGGAAGAGCAAGGCGCGGGCGACCAGGGCATGATGTTTGGCTACGCTACTGCCGAAACCGACAACTATATGCCATTGGCATTGGATATTGCACACGCTTTATTAATAGAGCTTGCTGCTATCCGCCGCGAAAACACTGAGATAAAATACCTGCGCCCGGATGCAAAATCGCAGGTTACATTGGAATATGCCGACGATAACACGCCGCAGCGTATAGATGCCATCGTAATATCTACCCAGCACGACGACTTTGATGAAGAAGCCACCATGCTGAAAAAGATAAGCGATGATATCATCAGCATTTTGATACCCCGCGTAAAAGCAAAATACCCTAAATACGCCCACTTCTTCAACAGCGATATTAAATACCATATCAACCCTACCGGTAAGTTCGTTATCGGCGGCCCGCATGGCGATACCGGCTTAACCGGCCGTAAAATTATCGTTGATACATATGGCGGTAAAGGCGCGCACGGTGGCGGCGCATTCAGCGGTAAAGACCCATCTAAGGTTGACCGTTCTGCAGCTTACGCTACCCGACACATTGCCAAAAACCTGGTTGCGGCCGGTGTTTGTACCGAAGTTTTGGTACAGGTATCGTACGCCATTGGCGTAGCCCAGCCAATGGGTATTTACGTAAACACCTACGGTACTGCCAAAGTTGGTTTGAATGATGGCGAGATAGCCAAAAAAGTGGAGGCCATTTTCAACATGACCCCTTATGCTATCGAGACACGCTTTAAACTGCGCAACCCTATCTATAGCGAAACAGCAGCTTACGGCCACTTTGGCAAACCAAGCGAAATAGTTACCAAAACCTTCAACGCTCACGATGGCAGCAAGCTGGAGCGCGAAGTAGAGCTATTTACCTGGGAAAAGCTGGATTACGTAGACAAGGTAAAAGCCGAATTTGGATTATAATTCCCCTAATAAATTAAAATCAACAAAAGCGGCCGAAATTTTCAGCCGCTTTTTTTATACCCTTTTATTTGGTGTACGCCTTTAAGGGGCCGCAACCCAACATAAACCGACATGAAAACGCAAAAAGCAATCTCGCCGCTGTTGGTGGCATTCGCCTTCTTTAATATATACGTGGTATGGGGCAGCACCTACCTGGCGGTGATATATGGCTTGCAAAGTTTCCCCCCATTTATTTTAATTAGTTTGCGATACCTTACCGCCGGGTTGCTGTTGCTTGCCTGGTGCAAAATAAAAGGAGAAAGCTTCCCCGAGACGAAAGCGATGCTGCGCCATGCGCTGGCCGGTACATTGATGCTTGTAGGGGGCACCGGCGTTATAGCATGGGCCGAGCAGTACATCAGTTCGGGCCAGGCTGCTATACTGGTAGCCACAGAGCCTTTGATGCTTTTGGTGATAGACCGCAAACGCTGGAAGGAGTACTTCTCTAATAAATTTATCGTTAGCGGGCTCATCATCGGCTTTATAGGCATCTTTTTGTTTATGAAACTGGGGGTAGCCCAAATACACCCCTCACCGATGGCGATCGTTGCCAGCGTGGCCATATTATTTGGTGCGTTGTTATGGATAACAGGCTCGCTCATTGTAAAGGGTAGCGACGGGAAAAGCTCTACCGTGATGAATGCCTGCGTGCAATTATTGGCGGCCGGCCTTGCAGCAGCCGTGGTAGCTTTTTGCAAAAGCGAGCAGATTGGCTTCTCGTTTAGTGCGGTAAAGGGCGAAGCCTGGGCAGGCCTTATATTCCTTATCGTAATGGGTTCGCTTATTGCCTATCAATCTTTCGTGTGGCTACTGAGTATCAAACCGCCGGCAATTATCAGCACGCATACTTACGTAAACCCGGTTGTAGCGGTGTTTTTGGGCTGGTTGTTTATACACGAGGAAGTGAACACCGCCCAGCTTTTAAGTTTGTTTATCATATTAGCCGGCATATTGCTGGTAAACGTGCCGGGATATTTGAAGCGGAATAATACCGGGAAGGCGGTATAATTGCTTATTTTAGGTGCGATTTAAAGGCATTCTGAAAATTCTTAAATTCTGATTCAGACACCATGCAACACCCTACCGAAAACCCCTGGACAATAACCGGCGAACAAAACGTATATGATAACCCCTGGATAAACGTTACCGAGTACCAGGTGCTCAACCCATCGGGCAACCCGGGCATTTACGGCAAGGTGCATTTCAAAAATGTAGCCATAGGCGTTATTCCGCTGGATGCAGATATGAACACTTACCTGGTTGGCCAATACCGCTTTGTACTGAACCAGTATTGCTGGGAAATACCCGAAGGCGGAGGCCCGGAGGGCACCGACCCATTAGAATCGGCCAAACGCGAGCTGCTGGAAGAAACAGGCCTTAAAGCCAGCGAGTGGACCGAGATACTGCAGATGCACCTCTCCAATTCGGTAAGCGATGAACTGTGCATTATTTATATGGCCCGGGGGCTGGAGCAGCACGAGGCCGAGCCTGAAGATACCGAGCAACTGCTAGTAAACAAAGTACCCTTTGATGAGGTTTACCGGATGATAAACGCCGGCGAAATAACCGATTCTGTGACAATAGGTGCAGTACTCAAACTAAAGCTGATGCAATTAGAGAACAGATTATAAGCCAAAGGTTTACCAATTTCTCAAAAAAATATACCTTTGCGGCGCTAATGAAAAAGTTTTTAGGCTATTTTTTGTCCCCGCTTGCTACTATTGCATTTATGCTGATGCTGGTTATTTTCCAGCCCATACAATGGCTTTGCTATAATCTGGGCGGCTACAAGGCACATAAGCGTTCGGTTGATATCCTGAACTTCTTCCTGGTAGGCACCTACTACATTTTGTTCAACCCCGTTAAATTCACCAATAAGCAAAATTTGCCGCTTGGCCGCTCTATCATTTTTATAGCCAACCACCAAAGTGACTTTGATATCCCGCCGATGATTTACTTCCTGCGGAAGTACCACGCAAAGTTTATCTCCAAAGTGGAGCTTACCAAAGGCATACCCTCTATATCCTACAACCTCAAGGTTGGCGGCGGTGCCAATATCGACAGGAAAGACGCGCGCCAATCAATCACCGAGCTGGTAAAATTCGGCACGCGGATGAAGGAGAATAAATGGAGCGCTATGATATTCCCGGAGGGTACGCGCTCTAAGGATGGAAAGGTAAAAACCTTTCAATCAGCCGGTGTGGCTGCGCTGTTAAAGTATTGCCCTGATGCCCTGCTGGTGCCTGTAGCCATCAAAGATTCGTGGAAGATGCGCCGCTATGGCTTGTATCCGCTAAATACCTTCACCCCCATGAACTGGACGGTGCTGGAACCCATAGAACCCGGCAAAACCCCGGTAGATGAACTGGTAAAACAAATCGAAGAGCGGATAAGGGCGGTGGTTGACTAGTGAGTTTTGGCCTGCGGTTTTTGTCCAGTTTTATTTTATAGAAATGTTGCAAAAATCGATTGAATTGGATCGACCGCAGACATCGCTTACTCCCATTTTTTTGTTTCTGCCACTGGCTTAAATTCCCCAAAATAGCCGCAAAAAATAGGCGTTTTTCTGTGTTTTTCGGAGTTTCTCTAGCGTTTTGTAGCATTTTTCTTGCACGGCGAAAAACAGCCTTATTTGCATGGAATGACCCTTTTTGACAAAACACCACATTTTCGGACCGAAAAAAATTTCCAGCTTTTTCTAATAAATCGCACCTGTTTCAGCTATAACTTTCCAGGAATTTCCAGCTCTGTTTGCCGTGGCAAAACACCCGGGGGCATCAACCAAAAAAGGGATAGCTTTTGGCCATCCCTTTCAATTATCTAAACAAAAACCCTTAAGCCAGCTTGCGCTTTACCTCTACGTTTTCGTATGCTTCTACTATATCGCCAACTTCGATGTTGTTGTAGTTGTTGATGTTCAACCCGCACTCGTAGCCGGTTAAAACTTCTTTCACATCGTCTTTGAAACGTTTCAGTGATGCCAGTTCGCCGGTGTGCACTACCACGCCATCGCGGATGATGCGGATCTTGCTGTTACGGGTAATTTTACCATCAAGTACCATACAACCTGCGATTGTACCCACCTTGCTGATCTTGAACACATCACGGATTTCCACGTTCGCAACAATCTTCTCTTCGAAGGTTGGTGCAAGCATGCCTTCCATAGCTGCCTTTATCTCATTGATCGCATCGTAGATGATAGAGTACAAGCGGATATCGATCTGCTCTGCTTCGGCCAGTTTACGCGCACTTCCCGAAGGACGTACCTGGAAACCGATGATGATCGCATCTGACGCAGAAGCCAGCAACACGTCGCTTTCTGATATCTGCCCAACAGCTTTAGAGATGATGTTCACCTGTATCTGCTCGGTAGATAGTTTCAGCAACGAATCTGATAATGCCTCGATAGAACCATCCACGTCGCCCTTAACAATGATGTTAAGTTCCTTAAAGTTACCAACTGCCAAACGGCGGCCAATTTCATCAAGGGTGATGTGTTTCTGCGTACGTAAGCCCTGCTCGCGTTGCAATTGCAAACGCTTGTTGGCTATTTCGCGTGCTTCTACTTCGCTTTCCAGCGAGTTGAACCTGTCGCCCGCGGTTGGTGCACCCTGCATACCCAGTACCTGTACCGGTGTTGAAGGCCCTGCCGAAGTTACGCGCTGGCCACGCTCGTTGGTTAAAGCTTTTACACGCCCGCTGTAGCAACCGGCCAGTATTGGGTCGCCCACTTTTAAGCGGCCGGCCTGTACCAATACAGTAGTAACGATACCACGGCCTTTATCCAGGGCCGACTCGATCACTGTACCCACGGCACGTTTGTTAGGGTTGGCGGTAAGCTCAAGCAATTCTGCTTCAAGCAACACTTTCTCTAACAACAGTTCGATATTCAAGCCTGTTTTGGCAGATATTTCCTGGGTTTGGTATTTACCACCCCATTCTTCTACCAGTATATTCATGGCCGATAGTTGCTCACGGATCTTATCCGAGTTGGCACCCGGCCTGTCGATCTTATTGAACGCGAAGATGATTGGTGCGCCTGCAGCCTGTGCGTGGTTTATGGCCTCGCGGGTTTGCGGCATCACGCTATCGTCTGCTGCTATCACAATGATAACGATATCCGTTACCTGTGCACCCCTTGCACGCATGGCGGTAAACGCCTCGTGGCCCGGTGTATCCAGGAAGGTGATTTTCTTATCATCGGGCAAAGTTACTTCGTAAGCGCCAATGTGCTGGGTTATGCCCCCTGCCTCGCCGCCTATTACGTTGGTTTTGCGGATAAAATCGAGCAATGATGTTTTACCGTGGTCAACGTGGCCCATAATGGTCACGATTGGTGCACGCGGCAAAAGCTGATCCGGCTCGTCCGGCGTATCTAAGTTCGCTTCTTCGTCCTGTGGTTTTACAAACTCTACCTGGAAACCAAACTCATCGGCTACGATGCTTAAAGTTTCGGCATCCAAACGCTGGTTGATGGATACGAACATCCCCAAACTCATACAAGTAGAGATAATTTGCGTAACGGATACATCCATCATGATAGCCAATTCGTTTGCCGTAACAAACTCGGTAACTTTCAATACTTTAGATTGTGCATCCTGCTCCATTGCCAGTTCTTCGGCAGTTGCAGCAACATCATCGCGTTTTTGGCGGCGGAATTTAGCACGCTGCGCGAATTTACCCGATTTACCTGCCCCGCTTAAACGTGCAAGGGTGGCTTTAATCTGGTCTTGTATATCTTTTTCTGTTGGTTCTTCCTTAGGCCCTGTACTTGGTGGCGCATTGCGGTTGCCCCCACCCCTAAAATCGGGGCGGTTGCCTTGCCCGCCTCCCGGAGGAGCTGTTGGGCGGTTACGGAAATCGGGGCGGTTGGGATTTATAGGGCCGCTTGGCGGTGCCTGCTGCCCGGTGTTGTTGCCGCCACCACCCTGGCTATCTTTACGCTTGCGTTTACGTTTATGATCTGCTGCGTTGCCTGCCGCGTTCGACGACGAAGCCACCGGACCGCCACGCTTAGGCGTGTTGTTTACAGGCAAAGTAATTTTGCCTATAATTTTCGGACCGCTAAGGCGCTCGGCGCTTGCGCGGATAACATCATCGCCTTCTTCTGCTGCCGCTGCTTCGGGCTCTGCAGCCACAGGTGCCGGCGCAGGAGCAACCGGTGCTGCGGGCGCAGGTGCTTCTGCAACAGGAGCAGGTGCTTTTGGTGCCTCTATTACAGGTTTTGGAGCCTCAACTACCGGTTTTGGTGCCTCTGCCACAGGAGCGGGTGCTTTTGGCTCCTCAACTATCGGTTTTGGTGCTTCAACTACCGGTTTTGGTGCCTCTGCAACGGGAGTGGGCGCTTTTGGAGCCTCAACAACAGGTTCAGGTGCTTTTGGCGGCTCGGGCGCTTTTGGCGCTTCGGCAACTGGTTTGGCCCCCAGGTTGTTCAGGTCAATTTTGCCTACAACAGTAACCCCAGGCAAGCCTGCGGTGCTACGATCTTCGGCCTTCGGTTGTGCCGGTTCGGCAGGCTTTGGCTTCTCGGCCTGCGGCGAAGAAAAATGCCCGTTGTTTTTGATCAGTATCTCCTCGTTCTCGAAATCTCTCGAACGGCGGCTTTCTACAGGTTTCTCGGGAGCCGCAGTTGGCTCTTCTTTCCTGATTTTGCCTATGCTGATCTGCTTGGCCTCTTCCTTAATAATTTTGTCGACAGCAAATTCCTTCAACAAGGTAGTGTACATGTCGTTATCCAGCTTGGCCATGGGGTGTTTATCCACCTTGTAGCCTTTAGTAGCTAAGAAATCGACAAGGGTACCCATACCGATGTTCAGTTCTTTTACTGCCTTTATTAATTTTATTGATTTGTCTTCTGACATTTATTATTATTTCTCTGCTCTAATTATCGCAAAAATACGATTTTAATTTTGCTTATTCTGTTTATTCAAACTCTGCCTGCAGAATTGATAACACATCTTTTACGGTTTCTTCTTCCAAATCGGTACGTTTTACCAATTCGCCAACAGAAAGCGCCAGTACCGATTTTGCCGTATCTAAGCCTATACGCTTAAATTCGTCAAGTATCCAGCTATCAATTTCATCCGAGAATTCTTCGATATCCACATCCTCGTCGTGCTCGTCGGCCTCGCGGTAAACGTCAATTTCATAACCTGTCAATTTACCTGCCAGTTTAATGTTATGGCCACCACGACCTATCGCAAGCGATACCTGATCGGGCTTTAAGTACACTGCTGCTGTCTTCTTCTCATCATCTAATTTAATAGAGGTGATTTTGGCGGGCGATAAAGCACGCTGTATATAAAGCTGCAGGTTATTGGTATAGTTGATAACGTCGATGTTCTCGTTCTTCAGTTCGCGTACGATACCGTGGATACGTGATCCTTTCATACCTACGCAGGCACCCACCGGATCGATACGATCATCGTAACTTTCTACGGCAACTTTCGCCCTTTCGCCCGGTTCGCGTACGATTTTCTTGATGGTGATCAAACCGTCGAATATCTCCGGCACTTCCATCTCGAACAAACGCTGTAAAAACTCCGGCGCGGTGCGCGATATGATAATTTTCGGGTTGCTGTTCAGCATATCAACCTTGCTGATGATGGCACGTACGCTATCGCCTTTTTTGAAGTAATCGGCAGGTATCTGCTCGGTCTTAGGCAATAAAAGCTCGTTGCCTTCATCATCCAAAACCAAAGTTTCTTTTTTCCAAACCTGGTAAACTTCGCCGGTTACTATTTCGCCAACGCGGTCTTTATATTTCTTGAAGATTTCGTCTTTCTCTAATTCGAGGATTTTAGATACCAAAGTTTGGCGGGCGGCCAAAATAGCGCGGCGGCCAAAGCTCTCTAAGGTAATCTGTTCAATCTGCTCATCACCAACTTCCAAATCCGCATCAAATGCTTTAGCTTCCAGCAATTCAACCTCCAGGTCGTCGTCTTCGCTAAAACCATCTTCAACCACAACACGCGTGCGCCAGATCTCTAAGTCACCATTGTCGGTGTTTACAATTACGTCGCAGTTTTCGTCGGTGCCGTATTTTTTCCTGATCATGCTTCTGAAAACGTCTTCCAGTACGCTCATCATGGTTGGGCGATCGATGTTCTTGAAATCTTTAAATTCCTGAAAAGAATCAATTAAATTAATATTGCTCATTTTCTTACTTGAATGATATTAAAACCTTTGTTTCTGTTATTTTATCTGTAGGGATGGTGCTTTCAACAGTCACAGCCTTTTTCCCTTTTTCTTTTATTGTTTCTTCTATTACAATGTTGCCTTCGCCTATGCTCAGCAATTTGCCTTCGCGCTTTGCGCCATCATCCATTTTTATGCCCAGCGTGCGGCCAATGTTTTTGGTGAACTGCCTTGGCAAGGTAAGCGGGGTATCGATGCCCGGCGAAGATACTTCTAAATTGTATGCCTGTTCAATCACGTTCTCCTCTTCCAGGTGGAAACCCACGTGCCTGCTTATGGCTGCACAATCGGCAATGCCTATGCCATTATCCCCATCTACCAACACAATCAGCTTGCCGTTAGAATGCATCTTTGCCTCCACCAAAAACAGGTGCGGCATATCGGCAATTTTCTCTTCAACCAGCTCTGTTACTCTCTTTTCAATATTCATTATCGGTTCGGCTTATCTGAAATGATAATTTGATTGATAAAATAAAAGAGGGGACTAAAGCCCCCTCTTTTTTTAATTCGGACACAAATGTACGAATTTTTTTCTATTCCAAATGCTTATTGCTTAAAAATCAAATCGGTAAATTGGGTTTGCCCGGGGCGCAGCTGTCCGCGCAGGTAATCAGTAGCCTTTTTTCCTTTATCGAAATGGAACCACCGCACGAAATACGTTTGCCCTTTTACGAAGGGCGTATCGGGCGTAAAAACCACTACGCTATCGGCCAGCTGGTATTTGCCGGGCTGTATGGGCTGATAGCTCAACAGATCCGAATCGGCAGGCATGCGGTAAACCGGCACCACCGCTTGCCAGCCGTTGCCTATAGTATCGCGGCTTATCTCGCCCGCTACGGCCGGGTCGAAGCCCTTGAATTGTAGGGATTGTTTATTGGGCGTTAAAGATATGCTAACGTTGTTGCGCTGCGGTTTGGGGCTGCAGGAGAAGAGGAAAAGGAGGAGGAAAGCAAGATAGATTTTCATGGCAAACAAATATACAAATACATAAGGGGATGCAGATGCTTCAATGCCCCGTTAGGGGCTACAGCTTTGTAGTAGTAGCAAAATCATGATAAAATAAATTGCGCCGTTAGGTGCCATCCAACCGGCGAAGGATAGCACCTAACGGCGCACAAATAATATTTAATTATTGGCTACAAAGCGGTTACCCCTAACGGGGTATAGGCCATGAAGGGGTATTATCCCAATCGTCCTTATCTATTTGTTCGCAACCCTCTTCGATATTCTTTTCAAATGCCTCGAGTTCCTCGGCACTTAAAACATTGGTGAAGTTGCACAGCTTGTTTGGTTCATTATTGGTTGCCATAAAATGAGTGCTTATACAAAGATATTATATAATTCCTTAAGTAGTATCTGACGCTAGTCAAGCTTGATAAATCCGTTAGTTCCACCCTCATACCCATTGGGTTAACGCCCATCCCCTCAATATATTTCGCCTAAAAATTTATAGTTCCCTTCCGAATAAAAAGCAAGAACCCGCTTATATATTTGGTCATAAACTCACCATTAAACCTTGATTTTATGATTCCTGAAGCAAAGAAAACAACCCTCGCCCATGCCTTGCAAACCACATTCGGCGTAAGTGATTTGGAAGCCATTATGCCATTGAACGCCGGGCTTTCCACTGCGCTGGTATTCAAAATAACGGTGCAGGGTAATCCCTACCTGCTCAAGATCATCACCCGCACCGATGCCATGGCCGACCCGACCACCCAATATACCTGCACGCGCGCTGCTGCCGAAATAGGCATTGCCCCGAAGGTTTGGTACGCCAACGTGGGCGACCGTATCTCTATCACGGATTTTGTGGATGCGAAGCCCTTCCCTATCGATAAGGCAAGGTTAATGGTACCTGCCCTGCTTAGCCGACTACATGCCATACCCGCCCTGCCCTATCGCATCAATTACCTGGATATAGTAGATGGTTTCGTGCAAAAATTCCGCGATGCGAAGATTTTGCCTGCGGGTTTGACGGAGGATTTGTTTGCCCAATACGCCAGGCTCCGCAGCATTTACCCCCGCGATACCAGCGATTGGGTAAGCTGCCATAACGACCTCAAACCCGAGAACATTTTGTTCGATGGGGAACGGCCCTTGCTGGTAGATTGGGAAGCCATCTTTTTAAACGACCCGTATTTCGACCTGGCAATGGTAGCTAATTTCGTGGTTGCGGGTTTTGAGGAGGAGCGGGAATACCTCAAACAATATTTCGGCCAGGAGCCCGCTCCTTACCAGCATGCCCGTTTCTTTTTGATGCGGCAGCTAGCGCATACTTCTTACTTTACGTTTTTTATGAGGCTTGTACATGAAGCCGGCACAACTATTAATCCGGATGACGAACGCCCGGATTTCGGGGAATTCAACAACCGTATGTGGATCGGCGGCGTAGATTTAAACGATACGGGCGCACGCCTGCAATATGCATGGGCGCATATGGAACAATTAAAGCGCAATTTTGCGTCGGAACGTTTTGAGGAAGCTTTGGAGACAGTAGCGCAGCAAAGCGCCATCACTTCCGCAGCCTCTCCTTCAGCAACCTGAACCGGTACCGCAGCCATATTTTCAAGCCGAAGTTTTTCAGTATGAGGCCCGATCTATCTTGCTCGAATGCGGCATCGATAGCATGGGACGATAAGCCTTCGTGGCTGTAGTTAGCTATGATATAATCGCGGTATTCAAAATTATACCCCTTGCCGAAGCATTGCATATTGAAGACCCAGTCGGCAAAAACGCGGTAGCCGGTGTCGTACCCAGCCGATTTGAAAACCGATGCGGGGTAGATTATGGATTGATGATAGATGCCCACCTTGGCCATGTGATAGGCACTTACCCGGCCCGCCCGTTTAATGCCTTTATGCATTACGTTGGCGTAATAAATGGCATTAGGGTCTTTCAATTCGGCGGCAAAATCTGAAAAGGCAGGCAGCAGCACATCATCCGAACCCAAAAAATATACCCACTGCCCGGTGATGTGTCGCAAGGCTTTGTTCATGGCATCATAGATACCTTTATCGGGTTCGCTTAGCCAAAAGGTGATGCGGGTGGCATTGGCTTTTAAGATTTCCTGTGTGCCATCGGTACTGTTGCCGTCGATAATAACCAGCTCAATATTGGGGTAGCTCTGCGCATAGATGCTATCCAGGCAGGCCTGCAGGGTGGCTGCGGCATTATAGGTAACTACGATGATGCTGAGTTTATGATTCAATGGCTTGTTATAATCCTGTTATATTTGCCCGTGGCTATTCCTTGCGCAAAGTAAAATATTTAAGCCGTAAAAGCAGGCATGGCAGAAACAATCCATATTCATTAATGGCCCAAAACAGGAATCTATTCAGGCTTAGCCGCTTTATCTTACTAAAGCTGCCCTACCTTTTCCGTTTTTTGGGGATGTTGAGGTCTGCACCCGGCAAGCGGCTGCTCATTGTAAAAGCCGATGCCATCGGCGATTATATCCTGTTCCGCAATTTTATAGCGAAGGTGAAATGCTCACCAAAGTATAAGGACTGCGAGATAGACCTGCTGGGCAACAAAGCCTGGGAAAGCCTGGCAATGGCTTACGATAGGCAACACCTCAACGGTACTTATTTCATCAGTCCCAATAAAATCGCTTACCAGCCAGGCGCCTTGCTCAAGTTGGGCTGGGCTTTGTTCAAACGCAATTATGCGGTGGTGCTTAACCCATCCAGCACGCGCACCTTTATCCCCGATGGGTTGGCCGGACTTACCGCCGCCAGGCAAATCATCGGCTTCGAAAGCGATTTTGAGGGCATGCCGGCGAAGTACAAAATCAAAACCGATAAATTTTATACCACGAAATTGCGCCTGCCAGCCGGTGTTTACCACGAATTCCATCGCAATAGTTTCTATTTCGAACAGGTGCTGGAGCAGTCGATAAGTTTATCAAAGCCCCTGCTGCCTGCACAGCTACAATCACGCAGCGGCATCATCATCTTTCCCGGCGCAGGCGAAAAGAAACGGGGCTGGGAACTGGAGAAATTCGCAGAACTCATCAAACGCATCCGCCTTCATTCCAGTGAGTCCATCTATATTGCCGGCGGGCCGGATGAGGCAACAGCCAACGCCTACATCTGTCAGGAAGCATCGTCAACCGGCGTAATTGACATTACGGGGACGACGACCTTGCCGCAATTAATAGAGAAAATTTCCGTATCTACCTTAGTAATCGCCAACGACAGCAGTGCCATCCATATGGCCGTAGCCACCGGCACGCCATCCGTTTGCATTACGGGTGGCGGGCATTTCGACAGGTTTGTGCCTTACCCGGCCGATATCCCCGGCGGCCCCGCCTGCGCCTACCATAAAATGGACTGCTACTATTGCAACTGGATATGCAAATACCAAACCGCCCCTAACGAGCGTTTCCCTTGCATCAATGCCGTAACCGTTGATATGGCATGGCAAGCAGTACTACCCTTGCTACAGCCCTGAATTGCACCATACGGCTAATTAGCTAATTACTGCTAACTTTGCGCCTCTATTTTATTTTAATGAAGACCTATTTTCGTCTGCTTTCTTTTGCCAAACCAATCGGGAAATTTGCTGTACCCTACTTTATATGTACTTTACTTTATGTTGTTTTTAGCACCAGCGTACTAGTTTTACTAGGGCCCTTACTCAATACCCTTTTTGATACCAGCACCGATGTAAAACACATCGCGGCCGTAGTTTTAAAAAAACCATCGATATTAGACCTTGCCGGTTGGTTTAAATATTACCTGCAATACTTCCTAACCGCGTACGACCGCTGGACAGCACTGAAATTCGTATGTGCAGTAATTGTAGTGTCGGTATTTTTGGGTAACCTGTTCCGTTACTTTTCGCAGCGGATAATGGAAAATCTGCGCGTGTACACCTTACTAAATTTGCGCCGCGCTGTTTTCAATAATGTGATGAACCTGCACATGGCTTATTTTAACAACGAGCGTAAAGGGAACATCATTACCAAGGTATCGTCGGATGTGCAGGTTGTGCAATTTTCGGTAACGGCAACCCTGCAGGTAGTGTTTAAAGAACCGTTGCAGCTTATCGGTTTCCTGGTAGCCCTGTTCGCCATATCTGTTAAACTTACTTTAATATCCTTGCTGGTTTTGCCAATCGCCGGTTTTATCATATCGCGGATAGTAAAACGACTAAAGGCGCAAGCCATTGCCGGCCAGGAATCGTACAGTAATATGATTAGTTATCTTGATGAGGCCCTGTCGGGAATTAAAATCGTAAAAGCATTCAACGCAACTGATTTTATAAAGGAACGGTTCGACGACGAGAACAAACGTTATTCAAAAATAACAAAGGCCATTGCCAAACGCCAGCAGATGGCTTCGCCGGTATCCGAATCCCTATCGATTACCATGGTGGCTTTCATCATGCTTTACGGCGGCTATATGATTTTCCATCACGATTCTGCACTAACAGCGGCACAATTTATTACGTATATCGCCCTGTTTTCGCAACTGCAAAGGCCCGTGAAAGCACTTACAGATGCGTTCAGTAATATCCATTCGGGTATAGCAGCCGGCGAGCGCGTGCTGGATCTGATAGACGAAAAACCCGAAGTTACCGATGCTAAAAATGCCGTGGCTTTAAACGGGTTTAATGATGCTATTCAATTCGAGAACCTGACTTTCGCCTACCAGGAAAGACAAGTTTTATCCAATGTAAACATCACCATCCCCAAAGGGAAATCGGTAGCGCTGGTTGGCCCATCGGGTGGTGGAAAATCTACCATGATGGATCTGATACCCCGCTTTATGGACCCGCAGGAGGGCCGCATTACGGTAGATGGCGAAGACATCAAAAACGTTACCGCACATTCGCTGCGCGCCTTAATGGGCGTGGTGAACCAGGAATCGCTGCTGTTTAACGATACCATTTACAACAACATCGCCTTCGGTAAAAAAGATGTGCAGCCCGGCGAGGTAGAAGCCGCCGCGCGCATAGCCAATGCTCATAACTTTATCCTGGAGACGGACCATGGCTACAACACCAACGTGGGCGACAGGGGTGCCAAGCTATCCGGCGGCCAAAGGCAGCGCATTTGCATAGCCCGTGCGGTGTTGAACAACCCGCCCATTATGCTGTTAGACGAAGCTACCTCGGCACTGGATACAGAATCGGAAAAACTGGTGCAGGATGCCTTGAACAACCTGATGAAGAACCGTACATCGCTCATCATAGCCCATCGTTTAAGCACCATCCAAAATGCCGATAAGATCATTGTTTTAGAAAGCGGCAAGGTGATAGAAGAAGGCACACATACCGAATTGCTGCAAAACAACGGCCTGTACCGCAAGCTGATAGATATGCAAACTTTTAACGCCGATTAGAACTATTTGCCGTTCAGCTTATCTTTAATGTATTGCCAGTCGGGCAGGGTAAGGCTGTCGCGTTTGCCGTATAGTTTCTCTTCCGCTTTTTTAACGAACTTTTTGGCTTTGCGTATCAGGAATGGGTCGCGCAGCTGGGCCAGCGGATTAATACCAAAGGGCTTTTTACTGAACAGGTGGATGAACTTACCGTCGCTGTAAAAGTTATAGCCAAGTTGCTCCGCTATATAGCCAAGCGATTCGATATTGTAAAAAGCCACGTGCTGCCCGGTTTCGGTAGAAAGGTAAGGCCAGGTTTGCAAATTTGTGCCCTCATCCTGCAACTCGGTGGTAAAAAACAGGGTATCGGCATAACTCATTATCTCCTTAATGCCTTCTATAGGATCGGGCAGATGCTCAAAAACCTCAAAGGCAGTCACAGCCTCGAATTTGGTGCCCGCAGGCAATCCTTTCAAATCGAAATACTCCGCAAAAATATTGTCGCAAAACTTATCGGTATTGTAAAACCGGTAACCCTTATCGCGCATGAGACGGGTGAACAGGCCATAGCCCCCGGCATAATCCAAAAACAAGCCCTTGCTATCGAAATGCGAGCCGATGATCTTGCGGAAGGCATCGGCCAGATGGATATTACGCGATACCAGCCCCACATCCAACTTCGTGATGGTGGATGCGTAGGCTTCTTGCAGCCAGTGTGGTTCTTCGGTTTGTACAAAGCCGGTTTGGTTGCAGCGGTAGTATTTCACATCGTGCTTGTTAAGCACTTTTGCCGTAAATAAAAGCGTTGTTTCGCCACCTGTAATTTTGCTTTGCATAAGCTATTTGCTGAATATTTTCCGGTTCATCCGGTAGTTGTTCCTTAACGAAAAATAGATGAATTTGGCATACCGGCCCATATAAAAACGCGCCAGCACGGGTTTATAGGAGCCCTGAAAATGCAGCAGCGCCATATCCTGCGTTTTGCCCGATTTTAGGTAGCAGGTAATCTTATCACCCTGTATCTGTAAATATTTGCGCCCCGCAAAGTGTTTAAACTCATCGTCTTCACACAAAAGGGTAGAGAGGTTATGATCTATACCCAGCGGGAATTGGGTGGAATTTGAATTGATATAAGGCACTTTGTTGGCTTGTATCCAAAGGTAAATCAGGTTCATATCCGATATGCAGAAACCAGGGTACTTTGCCGATTGCGCCTCGTAATAGTTTTTGAGGAAGCCGGTCTCTTGCTCGGTCTTATAAACCGTGAGCATGAACTGTATAAAGTTCATGAGCAATGCCCTATCCCAAAAAGTGCAATGCGGCGATATCTGCCCCACGGAGCCGTTCTGGTCGAAACCTTCGCTGCCCACGAATGCGCCATTAAATTGGTAACCCTGCACATCTCTGAAAGCCTGGGTGATGTAGACGTCGGTATCCGTCAGCAAAAAAGGCTCATCGTTATCAACCATGGAAGCGATAGCAAAATAACGGGCAAAACAGGCTATCTCAAATTCGGGCGGGTTTGTACTGTAATGCACATAGGCATCATTAAACTCTTTAAAAAGCTTGTTGCCTTCCAGTTGGGCATTATTGCTGAGGGTGACGTTGAAGCCCAGCGATGTTACCTTATCCATATATGGCTTGAGGAAATTTACCGCCCGGGTTTCGAATAGGTGTATGTTTTGAGGCATATGTTAATTTCAAAATTACGATAAAAACTAAACGTGGAAGAACAAAAAAGGCCGCCCTGATTAAAAGGCGGCCCGTTTTTATATAATTGAGGCGGTAATATTACTGGAACTTAAACCCTAAGCCGATCTGGAAAACCTGGTTGCGGTAGTCGGGGATGGCGGCGTTATTGTCGCCACGGTTCTGGTTAAAATCGAGCGCGTAGCGGAAACGGAGTTCGGCATTTCGGTTAAGGTCGAAACCCACGCCGATTACGCCCGATAAGTAGCTTTTATCGCGCAGGCCATCGTAATTATCACGATAGATGGTGCTGAAGCCGTCGTCGTAGGTGTTGCGTGTAGAAGTCTGGAACGTCAACTGCGGACCAACCACAATGTTGAAGCCACGCGTTACGCGCAATTTGGCTAACAGCGGGATATCAATAAAATTGGTGTGCTGGCGGAAAGTGCCGTCTGGCGTCTCGGCTTTGTAGCCTTTTTGCGAAAACAAAAACTCGGGCGCAAAAGAAAGCGGGTAAGCGATAGGCACCTCGAAGGTTAAGCCAACGTGCGCACCGGCTACGCTGCTGGTGCTGAAATCGGCGTTGTAGGCATCAACCGTATTGCTGATGTTGAGGCCGCCTGCAATACCTACTTTGGGTTTGTACCAATCATCTTGCTGGCGGTAGCGCTGCGGTTGGCCCTGGCGCGGTAAATGCCTTACTATGCGGCGCGGGTAACGGCGGGGGCCATCCTGCGCATCGGCCGAAGCTGCTATGGTAAGCAGGCCAATAGCTAAAAAGAGTAATTTTTTCATAGTTTTTAATTGCTTTGAATACCATGGGGCCGAAGGCATTTATCCCCCAGCTTTGGCATGTATTGTTGTTTTTTTATATTTCATAGAGCGATTTTTTTCGTCAAGGTTTATTTTGTGTTGCGAGAAAATAGTGGCTGGACGGTTTTGTATCGTGTTTTTTACAGGAGGCCGTCTGAACTCGAATTTTAAGGAATTAACGAATTCACAGAATGGGAACAACAAAACAATGCGATGCACAATGCGTTGGGTACTTTGTCTTTTAATTCTGTCAATTCTTAAATTCTGTAAATTCTGATTCAGATACCTACATTTACATTGCCATGCAGCTAAAAAAATACCTTACTTTCACGCTATTACTCTCCGCTATTTTATTTGCCGATTGTGCCTTTGCGCAAACGCCCCAATTAATCGATGCCCTATCGCGGCAAAATCAATGGGTAGATTCTGTTTACAATAAGATGAACCGGCGCAAGCGCGTTGGGCAGCTTTTTTTTGTGAGGGCGCATACCAATCGCGGGCAGGCCTATTCAGATTCGGTGAGGAAGGTTATCAAGAAACAGCACATCGGCGGGCTGGTGTTTTTCCAGGGCGGACCGGGCAGGCAGGCTATTTTGGTGAACCAATACCAAAAAGTTGCCAAGGTACCTTTGCTTATAGCCATGGATGGCGAGTGGGGACTGGGCATGCGGCTGGATTCTACCATCTCCTACCCTTACCAAATGGCCTTAGGTGCCATACAGGATAATACGCTCATTTATAAAATGGGGCAGATGGTGGCTTACGATTTCAAACGGCTGGGTGTACATATCAATTTCGCGCCCGATTTTGATGTGAACAACAACCCCAATAACCCGGTTATCAATTACCGCTCCTTCGGCGATAATAAATACAACGTGGCGCGCAAAGGCATAGCCTACGCTAAAGGCATGCAGGATGCCGGCCTCATCGCCATAGCCAAGCACTTCCCCGGCCATGGCGATACCAATGTAGATTCGCACTTCGATTTACCCTTGCTGCCCTTTACCCGCGAGAGGCTCGATTCTTTGGAACTATACCCTTTCCGCGAAGCGGTAAATGCCGGTATAGGCGGCGTAATGATAGCCCATATGAGCATCCCCGCGCTGGATACCACCAAAAACCTACCCTCTACCTTGTCTAAACCCATCATCACCGGTCTGCTGAAAGATTCGCTGGCTTTTAAAGGACTGGTTGCCTCGGATGCTATGGAAATGAAAGGCGTAACCAAATACTTCCCCAAAGGCGAGGCCGACCTAATGGCATTCCTGGCGGGTATGGATTTAATTGAGCTATCCGAAGATTCTAAAAACGCAGCCAAGCTGATACGCAAGGCAGTGCGCAAAAAACAGATAGACCCTGCCGAATTCGAGGCGAAAGTGAAAAAGATACTAGCCGCCAAGTACTGGGCCGGACTGAATAATTACACCCCGGTAGTAACCGATGGCCTGCTGGCCGACCTTAACCGCCCTGCAGCCACCCAACTGGTGCAACAGCTAAGCGATGCCGCCGTAACCCTTATACAGGGCGACAGCCGCATGTTGAAGCAGGATACCAGCAAGAAAACAGCCATCATCAGCATCGGCGTAACGGAGCAAACCGTTTTTCAGCAGGAATTGGTTAAGCATTACCCTAACAGCACGCTGTTTTTGGTTGGCAAAAACACCGCGGTGCCAGATCTGAACAAGCTATTGGCATCGCTTAAGCAATACGACCAGGTATTTGTGGGCATACATGACACCCGCATACGCCCTGCCAGCAAGCTGGATTATAGCAGCGACGTAAAACTGCTGATAGCCGACCTGGCCGCAAAACCCAATTCGGTCATCAGCGTTTTTGCCAATGCCTACGCCATTGCAGGGCTGCCGGGAATTGAAAAGGCCGGTGCTATACTGGTATGTTACCAAAAAGATGATGCTATGCAGCGCGCAGCCGTAAAAGCCATCAGCGGGCAAATCAAACCAACGGGCAAGCTCCCCGTAAGCGTAAATACTTTTTACACAACGGGTGCGGGAGCAAGCCTATAATTTATATTGGATTATTAAGATAATGTTTTCTGATGGCGCCGCTGCGCGATAGAACTGATTACTCCTCCAACGCTCTTTTAAACGTGCTGTCGTTTTGGTTGATTACGCGGTAGAAGGCGCTGTTACCCCATTTAAAGCGGGCCGCATGGGCCTTCAACAACGTTTTTATCAATGCAGTAGACTGATGCAACTCGCGCGGGTCAATTTGCTCTAAGGATTTGGCCACGTATTGGATAAAGGCATCGTACTCGGCATTGCCGGGCTGGTAATTGTTGAAGAAGCTGTCTTCGGTGGAGTACTTGTTAAGCGTGGTCCGCATCCTATCGATAATGTAAGCGGTAAACAGCTGCTTGTCGCTTATATCCGCCAAAAGGCGCGTGGCTTGGGTAGTATCGGCAGCAACAAAAACATCAGGCATGATGCCGCCCGAACTGAACACCTTGCGCCCGTTACTGGTATGGAATGTTAAGGCACCAACAAAAGCACTATCGGCCAGGCTATTGCCGGCAGAGAGCAGTTCGCCTTTGCGCACCCGGTTAGCCAGTTCGTTACGGTAGCTTTGCACGCCGTTCTTATAAGATTTCTGTATAGACCGGCCCGAAGGGGTGTAATACCGCGCTACGGTTAAATTCACCGCCGTGCCATCCCCAAAGGGGAATTGTTGCTGCACTAAACCCTTACCGAACGAGCGCCTGCCTACGATAGTAGCCCGGTCCAGGTCCTGCAATGCACCTGCCAGTATCTCGCTTGCACTTGCCGAATATTCATCTATCATCACGGTCAGCTTGCCATGCTCGTAAGTGCCCGAGTCGGTAGCAAAGTAATCGGTACGGGGTTCGTGCGCGCCTTTGGTGTACACGATGAGTTTGTTTTTCGGCAAAAATTCGTCGGCCATGGCTGTGGCCGTGTTAAGGTAGCCGCCACCGTTGCCGCGCAAATCTAAAACCAGCTTTTGCATGCCATCGGCCTTTAAAGCGCTAAGGGCTCGCCTGAAATCGGCATCGGTAGTGGAGGCAAATTTGCTTATTTTGATATAGCCGGTAGTGCCGGTAAGGTAATAGGCATCCAAGCTGCTCTGGGCCACGCGGCCACGTTTTATGAGGTAATCTTTACGTTCGCCGGTATTGGTTATTACGTTGAGGGTTATCTCCGAATCCTTTTCCCCACGGAAGGTTTTGCTGATGCGGCTTTGTGTAAGCTTGGTGCCGGAGAATGGTTTGCCGTTTACGGATATTACGCGGTAGCCGGTGTTAAGCCCCGCCCTTGCCGCCGGGCCGCCGGGATACATTTGGGTGATGACCAGCGTATCGCGCAGCACCTGATATTCTACCCCGATGCCATTGAAGCCGGCACCCAAACGTTCGCTGATGTTTTGCGCCTGCTGGGCAGGCAGGTAAACGGAGTGCGGATCCAGGTTTTGCAGCATATCGTTCACGGTGATGCCCGCAATGCTGTCAATATCTACGGAGTCTACGTAGTTCTGGTTCACCAGTTCGAGCACTTTAGAAATCTTATCGTCGCTGCGCGAAAAACTGAAGCCGAGCCTGCGGCCCGAAACATTGTCTTCGCTAATAAAAATGCCAATAAGGATGCCTATCAGGAGTAAGATGATGGCCCGGAAAATAATACCCGCAGTTTGTTTCATGTAATGATGCCTGGCAAATTTAAGCAATAAGCTTTATAGCCTATAATTTATATCGTGTTTAAGCAATGGTGCTGTTATACAGCCAAAAGCCCTGTCTATAGCTTACGTATTTAATTGTTTTTCGGACTTTACCCATCTGCTTTTTCCACAAGTACCGAATATTATTTTAAGTGCCTTCGCCCTGCATCTTCTTTGCTTTGATGTTTTTTATTCAATTTTGTTAAAATTATTTTTTGCTACCCATGGAAATAACAACCGAAAGGGATTCTAAATACAACAATCTGGAGAAGATGCCCTTGCTGGATATCCTCCAAAACATCAATAACGAAGACAAAAGCGTACCCCTGGCGGTGGAAAAGGCCATGGAACAGATAGAAGACCTGGCCACTATCGTAACCGAAAAGATGCGCATAGGCGGCCGCCTGTTCTACATCGGCGCGGGCACCAGCGGCAGGCTGGGCGTGGTTGATGCTTCGGAATGCCCGCCAACCTTCGGCGTGCCCCTCGATTGGGTGGTAGGTATTATTGCAGGCGGCGATAGCGCTATACGCCGCGCCGTAGAGTTTGCCGAAGACGACCGCCAGCAAGCCTGGAAAGATTTGATGGAATTTAACATTAACGAGAACGATGTGGTGGTTGGCATAGCCGCATCAGGCACCACGCCCTATGTTATCGGCGGCCTGCAAATGGCCAACGAGCATAATATTGCCACAGGTTGCATCGTATGCAATGGCAAAAGCCCGGTAGCGGCAGAGGCGCAATACCCGGTAGAAGTTATCGTTGGTCCCGAATTCGTAACCGGCAGCACCCGCATGAAAGCAGGCACCGCGCAAAAGCTAGTCTTGAATATGCTGAGCACCAGCGTAATGATACAGCTTGGCCGCGTAAAGGGTAATAAAATGGTTGATATGCAGTTAAGCAACAACAAGCTTGTACACCGCGGCACCCGTATGGTAATGGCCGAAACGGGCCTCGATGAGAAAACTGCTGCGAAGCTGCTGAAAGAGAACGGAAGCGTAAGGAAAGCGGTGGAAGCAAGTAAAAAATGATTACAGATGTGCAGATTTCAGATGTGCAGATGAGAAAATAAATGTGCAGATGTGCAAATTACAGATGTGCAAATGAAAAAATAGATAATTGAATGACTAATAAATGGTGCCGTTAACAGATAGATATGCAGGGTTAATCTGCACATCTGAAATCTGAAATCTGCACATCCGCAGCTTATGCACGAGATAGAACCATATTACAAATGGCGCGATGATTATGTAGCATCAGAAGACGAATACTCGCCTTTTTATGCTACGCAATACAACGAGTTTGAATTTGATAAACAGATATACAATTACCTGCTGCACCCGCAGTGGGATTCGTTCGGCTCCAACACGCTGTACTTGAAAGTGCTTTTTGTTGATTACGACCGGGGGTATAGTATCATAGAATTCATAGGCGAATGGAATGATGCCATCAACAACGACATTATGCTGCTGAAGCGCGAGATTCTGGAGCTTATGATAGACCAAGGCATCAATAAATTCGTGCTGATAGGCGAGAACGTGCTCAACTACCATCATTCCGACGATAGCTACTACGAGGAATGGTTCCAGGATGTGGAAGACGGCTGGATAGCGGGCGTAAACTTTCAGGACCATGTGATAAAAGAATTCAAGAACAGCAATATAGATTACTATATCAATTTTGGCGGCCAGCTCGATGAGCTGCAATGGCGCACCTTAAAACCCGTGCAGGTTTATAAAAAGGTAGAAGAGCAGCTGATGAAAAGATTGAATTGAGAAGCTGTTTAAAAATGTTTTATTTTTTCGTAGAGACGCAATATTTTGCGTCTCCCGCCATACAAAACGGATTGGCAGGATGGGATCTGCATAACGGAGACGCAAAATATTGCGTCTCTACGGGGATTCTGCACCTGGAATCAGCCTCGGTTAAAACGAATTATATTTTTAGACAGCTTCTAAGATGGGCAAACCGGTAAAAATTGCAGGCATTATATTTATCGGTTTTGTGCTGATAAGCGTCATATGTTCTTTAATGGGCTATACTTTAGTTATCCCCTTATCGCAAAACAACCTGGATAAAACAGTACCGACCTTAAAAGTCGGTCAGCAACTAAACCCATTTGCAGGTTTTGATTTTACAAAGGGCGATTGGCAAGCATATATTGTAGTTTCTCCTTCAGACCTCCCCGATCTGCATCCCTCTATTCCACATCACGGATGCATAAAAACCAGCGACAGGAAAGTTTTGATCCGCATGCAAAAGGACTGGAAGTTTAAGGCTAACGGCGGGGATATGGCCACCGTTCAAAGCACATTCTATTTGGTTAGGAACCATAAGGTGATGTTCGAATCGGGTATCGTGTTGGATAAGCAAAGGCAGGGGCTTCAAAACCCGCAATACGGCTGGATGGAACCTGTGGCTACAGCGGAAATTATAAACACTTGTAAGCAATTTAAAACGGTGTATTGGCCAATTGTATTCTTATAGCCATAAACAACAATTGTTGTTATCAAAATACAACATTCATATCGTTTGTATCGTTTCAACTTTACTATATTCGTATTAAATAAATTTAAAAATAAAATGGAAGGTAATATTCGTAATTACGTTTACGACGAAGTAAGCCACGTAGAAAACGCGGAAGCTTCGCGCAAGTTCATAGCTAATGTATTTATGTGGATGTTTGTAGCGTTAGGCATATCCGCAGTTTGCACTTATACTTTCGCATTCATCCCCGAGTTGAGTGGTATGCTGCGCAATAACATCACCGGGCAAACCAGCCTGCTGGGCTACGTGGTGATGTTTGCACCGCTTATTTTTATACTGGTGGCAAGGTTTACCTTCAGCAAGCTTAGTTTCGCATCGCTGGCCATTATATTCATTGCTTTTTCTGCAGTGATGGGCATCAGCTTAAGCTATATCTTCTACGTTTATTCTATAGGCACCATATCAACTACATTCATTACCTCCTCAATTGTATTTGGCGTAATGGCAGTAGGAGGCTACATCACCCATCAGGATCTGACCAAATTCGGCTCTATCCTCATCATGCTGTTGGTGGGCATTATCGTAGCCACGTTGCTTAATGTATTGATATTCCACAGCGGTGCGTTCAATTTGCTAATCAGCTACATCGGCGTGGCCGTATTCGTGGGCTTAACCGCTTACGACGTGCAGAAACTGAAACGCATTGGCGCAGAAATGGATGGCGATGCTTCGGCAGGTAAAGTGGCTATCATGGGTGCCTTAACCCTTTACCTCGATTTCGTGAACCTGTTCTTGTTTCTGTTACGCATATTTGGCAACAGACGGTAAAAGAATTACCCTGTTAGACTTTGAAAGAGCCGCCTTGTGCGGCTTTTTTTGTTTGAGAGGAGTGAAATCGTAAGAAACGCTTTGCGCCCTTTGTGAAAAATCTTTGCGCCCTTTGTGGTAAAATTTAAACACAAAGGGCACTGAGAAGACACAAAGTTCACGGAGATAAGATTATAGACCTCTAAAACCGTTTTATCGTCTCCGTTAAATGCGCCAGGTGGTGCCTGCTGTGCCAGGCGTAAACGGCCAAAGCTTTTTTAAGCGTAATAGTCTCGCCCGATGCCGGGTGGTAAAAAGTCATATCCCATTGTTCTTCGGTAAAGCTCTCGAACAAGGCTACCATATGCATGTGTATACCCTCCAGCATCCTTAACGATGGTTCTACGGGCATGCGGTAATCGGGCAGCAGGGCCCAGTCACCCTCTTCATAGGGCTTTATGGTGGGATTATCTTCGGTAAGGGCCAGCTTGAAACGGGTGAGCGAATTCATGTGGCTATCGGCCAGGTGGTGCACAACCTGGCGCAGTGTCCAGCCGCCGGTGCGGTATTGGGTGTCGAGTTGCCGGTCGGCAAGGGGCATGATTGCGTTGCGTACTTTGCCGGGCAGGTTACGTATCTCGCTTATCCATTTACGTTTATCTTCGGGGATATAGGAAAGAGGGGCTACGAATTTGCCTACGGGGTAACGCATCTGCTCGTCTGTCATGGTTGATGAAATTTAGTTTTGGGCAATAATAATTTGATGCATCCATAAGGATTTGCCCTAAATTAGCGTTTTGTACTTGTTTTGTAAACTGATGATAAAAAAATTATTAACGCTGCTCTTCGTACTAGCCTCTGCCACCACCTTTGCCGATACTATTAAAACCGATGTGCTGGTTGTTGGCGGCGGTGCCAGCGGCGTAGCGGCTGCCATACAAAGCGCGCGCAGCAACGTAAAAACAATACTGATAGAGCAAGGGCCCTGGTTGGGTGGCAGCATGACGGCAGGCGGCATGTGCATACTGGAAGCCAACCGCAACCTGCCCAACGGTTTTTACGGCGAATTTAGGGAACGTATCAAGAACTTTTACAAGGTGAGATTAGGTTACGATACCACCTTCAACGCCGTGCTCAACTTCGAGCCATCGGTTGGGGCATCTATCCTCAAAAAACTGACCGATACCGTCAAAAACCTCACCGTGCGGTTAAGCACTCCCTTCACCAGCATTAAAAAGGACGGCACGGGCTGGGAGGTAAGCATTACCGTAAACGGCAAAACCGATGTGATAAAGGCCAAAGCTGTTGTGGATGCCACCGAATTTGGCGACGTAGCCACCATGGCGGGAGCCCTGTTCAATACCGGTTTCGATAGCCGCAAGGAAACCGGCGAGGTGCTGGCGCCGGATAATGCGACCAACCAGATACAGGACATCAGCATGATTGCCATACTGAAGGATTACGGCCGAACGGCCGACAAAACTATTGCCCGCCCCGAGGGCTATGAGCCATCGTTATATGCCTGCCTCAAGAAAATCGACATTAAAAGGATGCTGAAGGCCGGGGCGCTCATCAACGATAAATTCATGATGAACTGGAACGACTGTGCCAACCAGTACTCCGTAACCTCAGACGACCTCTCGCCCGAAAAACGCGGCGAAACCTTCCGCAAGGCCCGCCTGCATACTTTAGGAGCGATCTACTACCTGCAAACCGAACTGGGCTACAGGAACATAGGCCTTGCCGATGAGTTCCCCACGCGCGACCACCTGCCGCTGATCCCCTACATCCGCGAAAACAAACGCGCCTATGGCGAAGTGCGCATGGTGCTTGATGATATTTACACACCTTATGACCGGGGCTCGCGCCTGTACCGTACCTCAATAGGCATTGGCGATGCCCTGCCTGGCCAACACTACATCGTACCCGGTGCGCCAAAGATAAAGTACCCGCCTTTCCCGCCGTACTCGGTGCCGCTGGGTGCCATTGTGGTAAAAGATGCCGTGAATCTGTTTGTAACGGAGAAGGCGATGTCGGTAACGCATTTGGTAAACGGCAGCATAACCGACCCGGCCGTGCAGATGGCGCTGGGGCAGGGCGTGGGCGCTTCTGCGGCCTGGTGTGCGTTCTTCGGCAAAACGACAAAGGAACTGGATGTGCGCAAGATACAGGACGAGGTGCTCATTTACGGCGGCTCGGTAATGCCCTTTAGCGACATCCCAAAATCAGACCCGGCCTACCGCGCCGTACAACAAGTGGGTTGTACGGGCATGCTAAAAGGTTTTCGCACGGTAACCGGCACTACGGCACAAATGCTGTTTAAACCCGATACCACCGTTTATACAGATGAAGTAAAACCGTACCTGAACGAGATATACACCCGCTCGTTTTTGTGGTTCAACAAAACGCAGCCGGGCGATGACTTTACAGTGGGCAACCTGTTATCCTACATCAGCGAGATGTCGCTCACCGACCCGGAAACGCTGGAACGCATTATGCGCGCCAACTGGAAAAGCAAGTACAACTTCACCGTTGCCTTCGACACCAAACGCCCGGTTACCCGCCGCGAATTTGTAGTGCTGGCCAATAAGTACCTCAATCCCTTTGCACGCAAGGTAGATTTGGCGGGGAAGATGATTAATTAGGGTTGGAGAGTAGCGGCTGGAGATTAGGGGTTAGGGCAAAAACGCACTCTTTGCTATCGTGAGTGATTCCATATGGGCTCCCGCATACTGAAGTTATGTATTATCTGTCTTCAACCTCATGGCCCAGTTCGGCGAAGAACTTCTTTAATAAAACATAAACTTTAGCATCTGCATTTATTTCAGAAAACAATCTCGTACCCATATATTGGCAACCAAGGCAAATATTCAATGTAGAAATGATGCGCCCGTCGCTATCATAAAATACGATGGCATCCCTGTATACCGGGGCACACATCCATGCGGGTACATCAACAGGTTCTATACTCAAAATGCCAATTAATTCGTCAACTTTATTTTCTGTCCGTTTAAACGTATATGTCTTTATGCTTGAAGGGTGAAAGCCGCCATCGGCATTAATTAAATATTGGGTGGTGTTTAAAATGTATAACAACTTATACCTTTCTTCCTGTTCCCCGGTAAGTACATGTTTTGCTTTTCGGGCTTGCAATGCAAAATATTCCTTTGTGGTCGCGGCGCGGTAAGCTTCAAATTCAAGTCCCCGTTGAAAAGAATAGGTTTCGATGTAATCAAACTTTAATTGCTTGATATAATCAGGAGAGTTGGTGTATGTATATAAGCCTGCCATTGATGTTTTAATTAATTACCTAATACATTCTGCATATAGCGCAAGATACTGCCGGGCGGTATCATCCCAATTGTATTTGGCGGCGTGAGCAATGGCCTTTTCGGCACCGTTATTTTGGTGGAAGTGCCGCATCCCGTCTGTAAAAACCTGCCGCATCGCCTCTGCGTCGAAACTCTCGAAATAATAGGCTGCATCGCCTGCAACCTCGGGCAGGGATGTATAATCGGAGCAGAAAACCGGTTTGCCAAAATGCATGGCTTCTATCACCGGCAGGCCAAAACCCTCGGCTATGGATGGGAAAACAAAGGCCTCGCAATTGCTGTAATACCAGGCTTTATCCGCTTCGCTTATGGGGCCGGTAATCCGTACCCTATCTGCGACACCATGCTTCATTGCCGCTGCTACAATCTCTGCTTCGTAAGGCGTTTTAATGCCCGCTATCACCAGTTCCATATCGTTCCTGGCAAGCAGGGCGGGCAGCACGGCAAAGTTCTTTTTTGCCGATACGATGCCGATGGCAAACAAAAAGGGCTTCTTTGGAACGCACACCGGGCTATGCCCGGGCGTTGTTTGCAGCTTATCGGCCCCGTTGTATATCACGCTTAGTTTATCTTTAATCTCCGGGAAATACTTCAGCACATCGTTGGCGGCGAACTGCGATATAGCTACCACCCTATCGCAATGCCTAATATGCTCCCCTAGCTTTTTGAGGTAATAAGCCTCAGCTTTGCTGCCCGGCGCTTCGTGCACGGGGTTGATATCGTGTATGGTGAGTATTTTTTTGCCTTGCACTTTGGCAGGGGCCAAACGAGGTAGTTGGTCGGTAAAGTGGAACAGCTCGATTTTCGCCGTATTGAAATAAAACAGCTTATGGTATTTGCGCAAGCGTATTATTGGGACCTCGTCGCCATCGAACTCCGTAGTTTTGGGATGCAGGAAAAAGTTCAGGTGGAACCGATTATCATTATTCCGCAGCAACGCCCGCCCCAAACTTTTCCCAAAATGGAACAACCCGGTATTGGGGTACCGCATCGAATCAAAAGCAACTAATACCTTCGGCTTACTCATATCCATCCGTCAATTTTAGCGGCAACCGCATCCACAGTAATATCGTCCAAACCCTCGCCTGTGCTTTCCAGATATTCGGCTTGCGGGCCTAAAGGCCCCCAGCGTTGGGCTTTCATGGGCCTTACGCCCGGGTACAAACCCAAAGCGCGCACCCCCGTGGCTGCTGCAATATGCAAAGGCCCGGTGCTTGCGGCCAACAGGCCATCGGCTTTAGCTATAAAGGCAATCAGCTCGTCCAGGCTCATTTGCCCGGTTACATCGTTTACGTTTGCAGGTAGCGTGGCAATCCATGGCGCGAGCAGGGCCTGCTCTTTATCCGAGCCTGTTATAAAGATGTTGAACTTATCTGCATCCAACGCCTCGGCCAGTGCTTTGAATTTATCCAGCCCCCACTCCATAGCGCTGCCATGCGATTTGGGGTGTAGTATCAGGTTGAATTTATCTTTAGCCAGCAAGTTTTGCAAAGGGGTGGGCAGTGTAATTGTCGGCGCGAAATGATTATTGCTGATGATATCCGCCAGCGATGGCACGGCGGCAAAGCCCAGTGGCTTCAACAGGGCCAGATTTAATTGCGCCTCGTGCAGGTCAGATTTTTTGCGACTTAGCCTTACCAGCTTATTGCAGGTATGCCAATGGAAGAGCCGGTTTGTGGTACCTATCCGGATGTTGATGCCCGCCTGTTTGGCTAATGCTGCAACGTGTTTATTGGGGAACACATGGATAATAGCATCAATGTTCTTATCGCGCAAAAAAGCCTGTTGCTCTTTATCGCCTAAATTTAAAAGCGCCGTATAATCTATAAACTCGCCAACAAAAGGATTGCATTTGATAACCGGCCCCGTATAGGCACGCCCAAGGAACGATATCCTGGCCTGCGGATACAGCTGCTTTAGGTAAGCGGCCACAGGCAAGGTAAGTATCACATCGCCAATGGCATCGGTACGGCTGATGAGCAGGTGCTTCAATTTGTTTTATAGCTTAAAAACAGTTAAAATTATTACATTTCAGGCATTGTCCTTTACCTGGCCGGTGTACTTAAAATACTTTTGCAATACCAGCAAAGCTATTAAGCGCTCTCGTTTTTTATTTAAAAACTGCTTAACGTATTGGTTGGCGTTGCCGATGATTTTCTCCGCTTCGGCGGGATGATTCAAATAATATTTAAGCTTTTCTTCCAGGTCTGTATAATCGTCTTTTATGGCAATGTAATGGTAGCCGGGTATCAGCCGCCCCTCCATAAACCAGGTTTCGTACTTAGGTGTGGGCATTACCGCAACCGAGTTTGACGACATAATCCACTTTAAATTGGTGGCCACATCGTTCCCTTCCAGGCTCAGGATAAACTTATAGTTTAAGTGTTCTGCTATGCTGATTTTGGGCATAAACCACTCCATATTGCCCCCCGTCTTATTCACCTGGCCCAAATTGCACAGCGGGTGGCCAAAGTACATTTCCATAAAGCGGGTACGGTGGGGTTGAGTCATCACCCCGCGGCCTATCAGTAAATCCTTTTTCTCCGCAAACGGCAGGCTGTCTTTCACAAAAACAAAATGCCGCCTTTTATCCAGGTTCAGCAGTATGGCGTTGGTATTATTGCCCCCTACCGGCCTGCTTTTCTGTATAGATGGCACGGCCGCTACATGAGTTACATCGCCGAAAAGGAAATTCGCCCGCAAAGTTTTATCGAAATACCGCGTATATTTATAGGTGTCGAAATTGTACGCTTTGGGGCTTTTAAACATCTGCATGTCTTTTAAACAAATTGTCCCGCTGCCTTCAACCTGCGTAGGCGTGCTGAGTTTGTTGTAATAATTAACTCTGTCCAATACCGCCGCATCGTATTTATCAATCTCCTGAAGCCTTTCCCGAAGGTTTTTTTCGTACAGCACCGCCGGGACCGCCTGCCTCAGGATGTTTTTTGCATAGTAAAAAACAGTCGCTTTTTTTAATTTGCCAATAAACGATAGCCCGTTAGCCTTCATTCCACATAGCCTGCTTTTAAAGGGCTACGGGGCAAATATACTTATATCGGTATCTATACTTTTTAAATAGGCAATACTTTTGTTACTTTATAGCCAACGCGCATGGCAAACCCAATAACACATACTACCCCCGGCATTATCGACTTCCGCAAGGTTGCTCGCCAACTTACTGTGGTTGAGAATAACCTGCCGGGTGCTACAGAATTGCTGAAATCGTTGCATTATGCCGATGTACCAGTAACGGGTATAACGGGTCCGCCCGGCGCAGGCAAAAGCACTTTGGTGAACGCCATCATCAGCAAATTATTGGATAAAGGTAAAAAAGTAGCCGTTTTGGCAATTGACCCCTCATCGCCGTTCAACTTCGGTTCGTTGCTGGGCGATAGGATACGCATGGCCCCCCATTTTAACCACCCCGATGTATTTATCCGCTCGCTTGCTACGCGCGGCTCCCTTGGGGGCCTCTCCGCAAAAACCATCGAAATGACGGATGTGCTGCGCGCATCAGGTTTCGACCATATTATTGTTGAAACCGTTGGCGTGGGCCAATCTGAAGTGGAGATTGCAGGCCTTGCCGATACAACCTTCGTAGTATTGGTGCCCGAAGCCGGCGATGAGATACAGAACATCAAAGCGGGCCTGATGGAGATTGCCGATGCTTTCATCATTAACAAAGCCGACCGCGATGGTGCCGACCTCTTCATCAACAACCTCAAAAAGATCATCCATCAAAAAGAGGGCGCGCCTATACCCATCATACGCGCGGTTGCTACAAAGGATGAAGGGATAGACGACATTGCCGATCTGATAAGCTCAGGACTCAACGCATCGAACAGCCGCCGCAAATTGCTACTGACCCAAAAAGCATACAACCTCATCCAGCAAAACCGAATGGCCGGTGTAGACAAAAAAAAGCTTCAGCAAGATATTGCCGAAGCTTTGAAACTGGAAGGGTTTAACCTGTATTTGTTTATTTCGGATTTCGAACGTTCGATTTCGGATTTAAAAAACCCGTAGGCTAAATCCGAAATCGAAAATCCGCATTCCGAAATCTTAACTATTCATTATCTCTTCAATATGCTCGGCCTCTACCGGGATATTGGCCATCAGGTCAACATTGCCGCCTTTGGTGATGAGGATGTTATTCTCCAACCTTACGCCCAAGCCTTCTGCCGGGATATAGATACCCGGTTCGCAGGTAAGGATGTTGCCCACCTCGAAAGGTTTGTAGCGGCTGGCATAATCGTGCACATCCAACCCTAAATGGTGCGATGTACCGTGCATAAAATACTTTTTGTATAGTGGTGCTTTGGGGTCCTGTTTAGCTACATCATGCTTATCCAGCAGGCCGAGGCCAATCAGTTCGCTTTCCATCACCTTGCCTACCTCATCGTGATACTCGTTCCAGATGGTGCCTTCTACAATCATGGCGGTGGCGGCTTTCATTACGCGCAAAACGGCATCATACACCTCGCGCTGGCGTTTGGTAAAGCGGCCGTTAACGGGTATAGAGCGCGTCATATCTGCATTGTAGTTGGCATATTCGGCGCCAAAATCAAGCAATATCACATCGCCATCTTTACAGGGCTGGTTGTTTTCTACATAGTGCAGCACATTAGCGTTGTTGCCCGATGCGATGATAGGGTTGTAAGCATGCCCTGTAGCCCGCCGGCGAACAAACTCGTGGATAATCTCGGCCTCTATCTCATACTCGGTAACACCGGGTTTGGTAAACTTAAGTACACGCACAAATGCATCGCGGGTAATGCCGCAGGCTTTGGCCGTAAGCTCTATTTCAATATCTGATTTTATTACCCTCAGGTCGCGCAGTATGGGTGCCGAGCGTTCGTAATGGTGCAGCGGGTATTTCAAGCGCAGGGCTTCGTACATCCGCAAATCGCGATAAGGCACGGTATGCACGTAGCGGTCGTTCTCGTTGGTGTTGATATAAATGCTTTCGGCGTAGTTAATGATGCCATGCAAAACCGAATCATAATCCTGCAGCCAGAGCACGGTTTGTATGCCCGATGCTGCACGCGCCTCTTCCTTGGTGTACTTGTGTCCTTCCCAAATGGCAATGTGTTCGCTGGTTTGTCTTAAAAACAGTACTTCTTTGTATAACGGATTAGGACAATCGGGAAACAAAACCAAAATACTTTGCTCCTGATCTATACCCGACAGGTAAAAAAAATCGGGATTTTGCTTAAACAAGAAACTTTGGTCTCCGCTACGCGGGTATTCGTCATTTGAGTGGAAAATAGCTATAGCGTTGGCCTTTAGTCGCGAAACGAAACTTTTTCTATTTATTGTAAATAGCCGCTCATTTACAGGTAGATATTTCATTATTTTAAAATATATATATTAATAAAAACAAATTATTTTTATTATTTGTAGTAGTAATTGTGAATTTTGGAACAAAGTTTGGTAATCGTTTCAAACATAATTACTAATTTTGAAAAAAATCACAATTAAATCGTTTAATCTTAAAACTATGAATTATTCTACATTAAAGAAAACAGCTGCCTTGTCGTTTGCTGCTTTGTTGACTGCTGGGATGGTGAGTGCGCAAACAGACAGCGCTAAAACCGTTACCACTACAACAACTGCAGACACTACAATGTCATCTGGCACAACCACCGCCAAGGTATTTGGCGGTAGGGGACAGTACAAAACCTTTAGCATCGGCATCAACGCTGGCGTAACTTCGCCATTTTTGGCGATCGGCGGCACCAACGAGTGGACTTCGGCTGACGTATCGTTAGGCTACGGCATATCGTTGAGGTCACAATTAGCTCACTCTTTCGGCTTGCAGTTAGATGTACATGGCGGTAAAGTAAAAGCACACAACGATCAGAACGATGGAGTAGATTGGGGTCAAAGATGGGGTTACTCTACCAGCTTTTACTCTGCAACATTGAGCGGTATCGTTAACGTTGCTACTATCGACTATATCCGTCGTAAGAATGCGATCAACTTCTTCGTCACCGGTGGTGGTGGTTTGATTTTCTACAAACCGAGCATTGCTGTATCAAAAGCTGATTATAATGCTGGCATTTACCAGTTTTACCGTTCTGATGCTAATGGCGACCCAACTTCTATTGGTATCCCTGATGCAACCAACAAAAAACGCACAGTTAAAGAATTGGTTATCCCAATTGGCGTAGGCGTTAAATTCAGGCTTACAGATGCGGTTGGCCTTAACTTAGGTTACACCATGAACTTCATCGATGGTAACAACTTTGATGGTTCTTACTCTGCAGCTAAACCACAGGCCCGTGATAAATACTCTTACGGTTACGCCGGTTTAGAGTTCACTTTAGGTGGCAAAGGCAAACCGAACCTTGATTGGGTTAACCCTGTAGCTATGATGTACGATGAATTGTACGACGAGACCCTGCGTCAGGAAGTTGCTGCTTTGAAAGTACGTGTGACTAACGTTGAGAACGCTGTTAACGACCTGAAGAAAGATTCTGACGGTGACGGTGTTTCTGATCAATTCGACAAATGCCCTAACACTCCTGCAGGTAGCGTAGTTGACGGTGCTGGTTGCGTTATCGTATTCCCAACTCCGGCTCCAGCTGTTGATACTGCTAAAGCTGCTGCTTACAGCAATATCCAGTTTGAATTTGATAGCTCGGTATTACGTACATCTTCATACCCAGTATTAGATGCTACTTCTGCTGACCTGCGTGCATCTGGTGCAACTGTACAGGTAAACGGTTACGCTTCATCTGAAGGTACTGCTGCCCACAACATGTCATTATCACGTGATCGTGCTAACTCTGTAAAAACTTACTTAGTTAACTCTGGTGTTTCTGCTTCTAAAGTAAAGGTAAAAGCTTACGGCGAAACTAACCCAATTGCTGATAACAGCACAGAAGAAGGCCGCATACAAAACCGTCGCGTGTCTTTCATCAAAAAATAATATTCCTTTAGCATAATATTATTAAGCGAAAGCTCCGGATAACCCGGAGCTTTCTTTTTTTTGTTAATTTTGTGCATGTACTTCTTCAGGAAAAAGGACCCTAACAGGCCAACCAATTTTAATTTAAAGGTGATGCATACCATCAATGCAATCGCCATCATCATGTTTTTGCTGGGTATCATCTATATCCTTATCAAATGGTACATCCTCAAGAAATAACTGTCCCCTAATTAATCACCCACATACCGTTGCAATGAAAACAATTATCAATACCACTAATGCCCCCGCCCCTATAGGCCCATACAGCCAGGCTGTTGCCGCAGCCGGCCTTTTGTTCGTATCGGGCCAGGTGCCTATAAACCCTGCCACCGGCGAAGTAATTACCACCGGCATTACCGATGAAGCCAAACTGGTTATGGAAAACCTTAAAGCCATTTTAACCGAGGCAGGCCTTGGCTTCGAGAGCGTGATCAAAACCAATATCTTCCTTACCGATATGCAAACCTTTGCGCAGGTAAACGAGGTATATGGATCGTACTTTACCGCCAACTTCCCGGCGCGAGAGACCGTGCAGGTATCGGCATTACCAAAAGGTGTTAATGTAGAGATATCGGTTATAGCCCTAAAACCCTGAACCAGCTAAAAATTGAACAGCCAGCATTTTCAAACACCTATCGAATATTTAAAAGGCGTGGGCCTAACCCGCGCCGAGGTGCTAAAAAAAGAGCTGAACATCCATACGTTTGCGGATTTGTTGAAGCATTTCCCGTATAAGTATATCGACCGCACACGGTTTTACAAGATAAAAGACATACAGCCCGATCTGCCCTACGTGCAGGTGCTGGCCCGCCTCGTTTCGAAAGAAATAATGGGCGAAAAGCACACCAAACGCCTTGTTGCCCAAGCCAAGGATGATACGGGCATCATTGAGCTGGTGTGGTTCCAGGGGATAAAATGGGCAGAGAAAAGCCTGGTACCCGGCCAGGTTTATGTGCTGTTTGGCAGGCCCGGCTTTTTTAACGGCAAGGCCCAGATGGCCCACCCAGAGATTGAGCCCTACAACCCCATGGCACCGCAACAACGCGGCGCGCTCACCCTGCAGCCCGCCTACAACTCCACCGAAAAACTGAAGCAGTTCAGCCTGGATAGTAAGGGACTGCAAAAGCTCATCGCAGCATTGCTGGACCAATATGCCCGCGAGATCCACGAAAACCTGCCTGCCTACCTGCTCAACCGCTTTAAGCTGGCCGGCCGTGCCGACAGCTACCGCAACATTCACTTCCCGAACGATGCCGCCCAACTGAACGAAGCTATCCTACGCCTGAAGTTCGAAGAATTGTTTTTCCTGCAACTAAAGCTGCTCAAGAATAAGCTCACCCGTACGGCCAAATTCAAGGGCAACGTATTCGGCACGGTGGGCCACTACTTCAACGATTTTTACCACCATAAACTACCCTTCGTGCTAACCGACCCGCAGAAACGGGTTTTGAAAGAGATACGCGTAGACACCCAGCGCGGCGTGCAGATGAACCGCTTGCTGCAGGGCGATGTAGGCAGCGGCAAAACCGTAGTGGCGCTGATGAGTATGCTCATCGCCATAGATAATGGTTTCCAAACCTGCATCATGGCCCCTACCGAAATTTTGGCCAATCAGCATTACCAAACCATCAAAAGCCTGGTAGGCGAAGATTTTGTAGAGGTTGCTTTGCTTACCGGCTCGGTACCGCAAAAAAAACGGCGGGTAATACACGAGCAACTGGAAGACGGCACGCTGAAGATACTCATCGGCACGCACGCGCTAATTGAAGATAAAGTGCAATACAAAAACCTGGGGCTGGTAGTGATAGATGAGCAGCACCGTTTCGGCGTAGAGCAGCGCGCGAAGCTTTGGCGCAAAAATATCATCCCCCCGCATGTACTGGTGATGACGGCAACCCCCATCCCTCGTACCCTGGCCATGACGCTTTACGGCGATCTGGATGTATCGGTAATAGACCAATTGCCTGCCGGACGCAAGCCGATAGAAACCAAACACTTTTACGATGCACAGCGACTGCGCATGTTCGGCTTTATGAAGCAGGAGATAGCCAAAGGTCGGCAGGTTTACGTGGTGTATCCGCTGATAAAAGAAAGCGAAAAACTCGACCTGAAGAATTTGATTGACGGTACAGAGGTGATGAGCCGCGAGTTCCCGTTGCCGCAGTTCCGCATCAGCGTGGTGCATGGCAAAATGGCTGCCGCCGATAAAGACTTTGAGATGCAGCGTTTCATCAAAGGCGAAACGCAGATAATGGTGGCCACCACCGTAATAGAGGTTGGTGTAAATGTGCCCAACGCATCGGTAATGATTATCGAGAACGCCGAACGTTTCGGCCTGTCGCAATTGCATCAGCTGCGCGGCCGCGTGGGCCGCGGTGCCGAGCAATCGTACTGTATATTGATGACCGGGCAAAAATTGAGTGCCGATGGGCGCGTGCGCATCAACACCATGGTAAAAACGAATAATGGTTTCGAGATAGCCGAGATAGACATGCAGCTGCGCGGCCCCGGCAACATCGAAGGCACCCAGCAAAGCGGCGTACTCGACCTAAAGATCGCCGACCTCACCACCGACCAGGAACTGCTGATAAAAGTACGCAAATGCGTGGAAGACCTACTGGCCGCCGACCCGCAACTGGCCCTGCCGGAGCACGCGATACTCCACCAATCGCCGCAGGAAAAAAATGGCGGGCTGAGCTGGGATAAGATATCATGATAGCGATATTTTCCTATTTTTACAGGAAGCTACCAAAGCGCATTATATGCATATGTTCGATCCGGCACATCCAGGAGAATTAATCAGGGAAACTTTAGATGGTTTACATGAAGAAACAGGAAAAAAACTTACTGTTGAGCAAGTTGCCACCGGTTTAGGCACTACACGTAAAACACTATCAGCAATCATTAACGGCAAGCAGGGAATTACGCCCGAAATGGCCCTGCGGTTAAGTGCCGCATTTAATACCACGCCAGAATTTTGGTTGCATGCCCAGGAAAATTTTGACCTTGCGCAGGCCCGTAAAAAAGTAGATACTAAACAAGTAACCGTTTTTTGGCAGCCAAAAGTTGCTTAATAGTCAATCGCAAAAAAAAATCAAAACACCCATCCACATGAAGAAATTCTTACTCCTCTTTGCTTTATTAGCTTCCGCTACCGCCTCACAGGCGCAGCAAGATTCGTTAATGCTGCGCAAGCTGTATGATGAAGCCCTGGTAAACGGCCAGTGCTACGAAAACCTGCGCTACCTATGCAAAAAAATCGGCCCGCGTTTAAGCGGCTCGGTGGGTGCGCAAAAATCGGTAGAGTGGAGCAAAAAACTCATGGACACCTATGGTTTCGATAAAGTGTACCTGCAAGAATGCATGGTGCCGCATTGGGTACGCGGCGAAAAAGAAGTGGCTTATATCATCGATGGCAAAACGCGCATCAAGGTGCCCATCGCGGCCCTGGGCATGTCGGTTGCTACGCCCGCCGCAGGCATCACTGCCAATATTATCGAGGTAAAAAGCCTTAAAGAACTGGACCAGCTTGGCGAAAGCGCAATCAAAGGCAAGATCGTTTTCTTCAACGGCCCATTCGATCAGCGTTTCATCGAAACCGGTGCCGGTTATGGCTCGGCAGGCATACAGCGTTTCGCAGGGCCTTCGGCAGCTGCCAAATATGGTGCGGTTGGCGCTATCGTTCGTTCCATCAGTTCGGCGCTCGACGATTTCCCGCACACCGGCGGCACCGTTTATGCCGAAGGTGGCGTGAAGATACCGGCAGCAGCCATATCAACACTGGCGGCCGATAAGTTGAGCAACATGCTCAAGCTGCGCAAACTGCCGCTGATCAAATTCTACTTTAAACAAAGCTGCCAAACCCTGCCCGACGTGAAATCGTACAACGTTATCGGCGAAATTACCGGCAGCGAAAACCCTAATAAATTCATCACTGTAGGCGGGCACCTCGATTCGTGGGACCTGGCCGAGGGCGCGCATGACGATGGCACCGGCGTAATGCAATCTGTAGAAGTGCTAAGGATATTCAAAGCCGTTGGCTACAAACCAAAGAATTCTGTACGCGCGGTATTCTTCATGAATGAAGAGAACGGTCACAAAGGCGGCCTTAAATATGCCGAGATAGCCGCCCAGAACAACGAGGACCATATAGCAGCTATAGAGACCGACGAGGGCGGCTTCACCCCGCGTGGCTTTAGCTTCCAGGGTATACCGGCTGCGCAGTTAAAAGCCATCAACGATAAATATAAATCCTTGTTTGAGCCTTACGAAGCCGACCACCTTATTGCCGGCGGCGGCGGCACGGATATTGGCCCATTGAAAGAGACCAGGCCTGCTATTGTGCTCATTGGCTTCCGGCCCGATTCGCAGCGGTATTTTGATATCCACCATTCATCAAACGATGTTTTCGAGAACGTGAATAAACGCGAGCTGGAGCTTGGTGCCGCAGCCATAGCCTCGCTGGTTTATCTTATAGACCAGCACGGATTATAAAAAGCCCCACCTAACCCTCCCCGGTAGGGAGGACTAAAAAAAGGCGAGAACCAAAAGTCTCCCCTCCCGGGGGAGATTAGAGGGGGCTCGCCTTTTTTGTTATATTAAAGTAACAAAACCCGCTACATTGGTCTTATTAATGAAGAGGTTCGTAACTTGCGGCACTCAATCAAAACAGCCCATCTATGCCCGAAGGAGATAGTACAAGCCCCCGGATAGACTCATTCGCCGCCTTGCGGTACAAAGATTTCCGCTCATACGTTAGCATGCGTTTTTGCTTTACGTTTGCTTACCAAATGCAAACGTATGTATTAGGATTTTATATTTACGAACTTACACACAGCAAGGTGGCTCTTGCTTTTGTAGGCCTTACCGAAGCCATCCCTGCAGTATGCATTGCAATTTACGGCGGCTATGTTGCTGATAAACACGAGAAGCGTAAAATGCTCCTCATGATATTTTCGGGGGTGTTTTTGTCGGCACTGACTATGTTTATTGCAACGCTTAACAACCTGCATGGTTACATACATCCTGGCTGGATATTACCTATATTATATACCATGATATTTTGTAACGGGGTGGCAAGAGCTTTTTATGGCCCAGCTACTTTTACTATTTATGCGCAAAGTATCCCAAAAGAAGTTTATCCAAATGGTAGTACATGGAGTAGCTCTACCTGGCAGGTAGCATCTATTTTGGGTCCGTTTATTGGCGGGTTTGTCTACGCTTTTGCGCCGCATCTTATATCTGGATTAAGCGGTATTACCGCCACGTTTGGCATTGTTGTAGCTGTAATGTTTATATCCCTGATATTGGTGTATCGCCTTCGCAAGTTCCCACCCGTATTTATCCCGAAGGAAAATATCTGGAAAAGTGTTAAAGAAGGACTGTCGTTTGTGTTCAATAATAAGATTATGCTGTATGCGATGAGCCTTGATATGTTTTCGGTGTTTTTCGGCGGCATCGTAGCGCTTTTCCCAGTATTTGCACTCGACATTTTGAAAGTTGGGCCAGAAGGCGGGGGCATAATGCGCATGGTTACGTCTGTAGGCTCGGCGGTTACACTGCTTGCTATGGTCAAATTTTCGCCTATGAACAGGCCCTGGCGCAACCTCCTTATTGCGGTTGCTGGTTTCGGCATAACCATCATTGGGTTTGGCCTTTCCCGTGAATTTTATCTTTCATTGGCCTTTCTTTTCTTTCAGGGATCATTTGACAGTGTGAGTGTGGTTATACGGGGCACGTTAATGCAATTGCTTACGCCAGATCATATGCGCGGGCGTGTATCAGCAGTAAACTCAATGTTTATCGGCTCTTCAAACGAAATTGGCGACTTTGAATCGGGCATAGCTGCTAGCTTGTTGGGCACAGTACCCGCAGTACTATTCGGCGGGAGTATTACCTTGATGATAGTAGCAGCAACTTATTTCAAAACAAAAAAACTCATCCCGCTATCGCTGAGCCAAATACACACGCCCGAGGTTGCCAAAGAAACGGCTTAGGCAAAGCATTTACAAAACCCTTTCGAAATACAAATTCAGCTCTGTGTTCTTTGTGTTCCTCCCTTAATGTTCTTTGTGTTAAAAAGTTCACCACAAAGCACTAAGATTCATCCTCGCAAAATTTTAATCGTGGAATTTGTTTTTGATACATGCTCCACGCCCCGAACACCCAAGCCCGCTCCCCCATCGATAATATAATTTTAAGGATATAGCACAATAGCTATATTTATGCCCTGATACTTTGGGTTATAAATGTTGAGGTTACCACCATGTATTTTACTGCTTTTAATGCTGATACCGGGCATGCTGTTGATACCTGCGGCCCATTCCTTTGCCCAAAGCATCTCCCTAACTGATGGACCCAACCCCTTCGCATCTATAAAAACCACGCCGGCAGATAAGCGCGTTGAAGCCGCCCGCAAAATATACCAGGCCAACTGCCTTAAAATGACCGAAGCAGCGGCCATACAAAACCTGGACGAGCTTGACGATATTGCCCTACAGATAGCCGATTTGCCTCTGCAATGCGCCGTGTTGGATATGCGCGCCGATTATTACGCTGCAAAGCGCCAGTACAACACCGCAAGCGATAGCTATTACGATAAGGCTATCCGTTTTGCGGAGGAACACGACTTGCCGCTGGAAGCTGCCGTTTACCAGCATCACTTCGCCGTTTACCTTGGCAAATACGAACAGAACATCCCCGCCTGCCGCAACTTCCTGTTCTCGCAGGAGAAATTCCGCGAGATTGGCTTCGGCAAGGTGCCGGGCATGGGCACCTACTTTATACAGGTGGCCAATTTCTATTACGCCATAGGCGATTACGATACCGCCCGTGAAAACCTGATGCTCGCGCTTAAATACCAGCAGCCCCAATCGCACCAGCGGATAGATGTATTGAACACCATCGGCCTCAGCTACCGCAACACGGGCCACATCGCAACGGCGATGCAATATTTCCAAAAGGCGCTTGCCATGGCCAGCACCGCCCGCGATAGCGCATGGATAGGCATAGCTACGGGCAATATAGGCTCGGTGTATTTTATGCAGCAGCAATACGCTAAAGCACTGCCGCTGGTACAAACAGATTACGTGGTATCGTTAAAATACAACCAAAAACTCAATGCCGCCATGGCGCTGCTGCGCCTGGTGCGGATAAATATTGATGGCGGCAACCTTGCCATGGCCACCCAACAGCTTAACACCGCCGATACCTTGCTGCTAAGCGCGGGCAACGACGAGCTAAGATACCGCGCCGATTATTTTGAGCTGAAAGCCCTGCTGAACAACAAGCTTGGCAACAAAGCTACAGGCATGCAATACCGGCAAAAGTATGTGCTAGCTAAAGATAGCCTGGAGAAACGCGATAACCTTGCCGCCGTTGAACGGGTGCAACTGCAATGGGAAGTAGATAAAAGCAAGGCGCAACTGAGCCACCTTAAAAGCAGGGCCGAACTCGGCGCGTACAAACGCAATACCGTCATCATCGTTTTGATGTTGCTGATGGTGATATTGACATTGATATATAACCGCCAACGCCTTAAGGCCAATAAAGACAAAGCCCTGCTGGCATCAGAAAAACTACGGTTGGATGAGGAATTGAAAAACGCCACAGCCGCTCTTCACGGCTACACCGAAAACCTGACGCAAAAGAACCTGCTGATAGATGAGTTTAAGAGCGAACTTGAAAAGCTTAAGCTACGATCGGTAAATGAGGTGGACGCCCGCGAACTGGAGAATATGATGAAAGCCCATATCATGACGGATGAGAACTGGGCCGAATTCAGGAAATTGTTCAGCAATGTGCACCCTGCTTTTTTTTATCGCCTGCGCAACAAATTCCCGCACCTTACCGATACCGATATACGTTTGCTTACCCTGCTTAAGCTAAAGCTCAACAACCGCGAGATGGCCGGTATGTTGGGCATCACTACCGATGGTGTAAAGAAAGCCAAGCAACGCCTGCGTAAAAAAATGAACCTGGAAGCGGGCCAGGAAATAGAAGATGCAATAGCAACACTATAATTACCCGGCCCTCTGGTCAATTTGTCCTCCTTTTGTCCCCCTTATATATTCTCCTTTAAGGCAACCTGAGCAGCATATTTGCTCTTCGGACATGTTAATTCATGCTTTAAACATTTGTTCGCAATTAATCAATGAGTTAAGTTTTAATTATTATGCAAAAGCCGTATATTTATGCAGCCATCAGCACTAGCCTTAGCGGATACGTTCCCGGGGGTTCAGTCGCCATGATTGGTTGCAGGCATGTTGGCAGATATCCAAATTTGCAGCATGCACCGCTTGGAATTGCATCTGCCAGGAAGCCTGGGATAACAGCCGCATGCATTATCCCCCCGCCAACCGCCACCCGCAATTTTTGAGCATTTGCAAGCCCCCTGTCAATAAGTTTAAGTTCAACGTTTACTAATACCCCTTATGGAAACAAAAGACAACAAACACAAATGCCCCAAATGCGCCACCGGCATGTTAAACCATCGGGCAAAACGCCCCCTTTGGATGAAGCTTTTTTTATTTTGGCTGCCTATAAGGCGATACGAATGCGGTAGTTGCTACAAGCGCTCTTATGTATATGGCGCATACACCCATCACACTGCGCATACCGCTCAGTTATGACCGTTCAGCGGGCCACGCATCAGCATTGTAGTGCCCGCATTGGGCTTCACCTGGTATAGAACATAGGGCCGTCCTCCGCCGGGAGTCGGTATCGGCTTAAGTATAATAGCTGCGGACGAAAAAACGCCCTGTACCAACCATACCTCCTTCCAATCGGCAGGTACGTATGTTTTAAGCGTAAGTGGCTGGGCGTACATTGCTTTATCCAGCGGCTGCATCAGCTCTATCCAAATCCGCCACGACGATGTTGATTTTACGGTTACTTTAGCACTTTGCCGTTCGCGTATATAGCGGGCAACATCGCCAAAAGGGGCTATCCACAATTTGTTATCCCTGGCTTTTATGTAGCTGAAGTAATTATCCAGTTGCTGATGGGTGAGGGCTTCCCAGCCCACGCTATCTACACCGTGGAAAGTAAGCACCAGCCAGGTATCATTCCTCTTCAGCGTGATATCTACCCACCTTTTCATCATACGCATAGGCGTTTTGGTAGTGGCCCCGCGCTGAAACTGGATATATTCTTTATCGGTATTGCCGGGGTTTGCCGGGTTACTGCGGCTTATTTCTTTGAGCCAGGGCTCGGGCATACGGTTGCGCATGGCGGGATACACCTGGTGCAGATAGCTCATTACGCGTTCGTTTTCGGTACCGAAAGGTCCTTCGGCGGAGAAGGTGTACTGCGGCCCAAGCTCGCGAAGGATATCCAGGCGGCTGCTTTGCATTTCGTAAAGCATGTTCGGTTCGTCCAGCGCGGCTAGGCGGGGGTGGGTTATCATATGGCTGGCAAATTCGTGTCCCTGCGAAGCGTATCCGCGTATATCAGCCCAGGTGGTGCCCTGCGCGTCCATATACTCGGTGTTGTGCTGTGTACCGGGCTTGAACTCGTTATTACGCACTTTTTTGTACAGCTCGTCTATCACGCGGTATGCCTGCAGGGGCTTGCCGGCATCTATAAGCGAGCCCGCCTGGTAATGATAATCTAAAGGGCCAACCAGCCCCAGATAACCCGCTGCCGAGGCGCGTTCGTAAAAATTATTGCTATCGGTAGCTATAGTAGCGGTTTCGGCGATAATGTCTTTAACAGGCCGGCCTATGAATTTGCCCTCATATTTAGAGCCGGGTATTTGCCCGGTGATGATAAAAAAGGTGGCCTTCAACTTTAGCCGGTTAAGGATAGGGAGTGCCCGTTTAAACTGGTTTATCGATCCATCATCGAAGGTGATGGATACGGCACCCGTTTTATCGCCGGGCCAGCGGGTTATGGTTGTTGTGCCGGGCTCCTGGGCAAAAATCACTCTTGCAGCAAATAAAAATGCCGTGGCAAGCAACAAGTTCTTCATATTGGATGATGGGTTTATGCACCCAAATATACAGCTAAAATGCAGTGCATTAATGGCTTTACGGTTTAATGCTGGCTTGCGCCATGGCAAGTAAATTGCTAAGTAATATAATTTTTTGCATTTCATACCGTGTTTTCACCCTAAATTTAGGGTGAAAACAGGTACTAGTACGTGTTTTTTTTTTGAAAATGGTGGCCTATCTTTATTGCGCCCCTAAACCTTATCGCAATTATAGATTGCTTAGAAGCAGCCTGCGGTAATAATACAAAATGATTGCCCGTATCTTAATCGTCCTCATCCTTTTATTATCCGTTTTAAATATCATTGGCCAGCCGGCCAGGGATAAGGCTGCTTCGCATACAGGCAAGCAAGGCTTCACCAATAAAAATGCACCCGCCAGCTTAGTGCCTGTTATCAAACTCTTATCCGGCTTTACCCTTTTGTTGCTCAGCCAAAGCTATCTCAACCGCAGGCTAAGTAAAATAAAAGCAGCATCTGCCAGGTACCGCATCAGTAAACAATTCCTCCTCCGCAAGGCCGTGACCAACACGCCTGTTTTTCCTGATTCATGGCAACAGGCTTAAATGCGTTTGAATTTATCGAAAAAAATATTTTTTTTTCGATAAATAAATGAACATTCATTTATATTTGTGGCAGATAATCGAGTATGCGCACAAGAGACAATAGCAAAGAAAAACTGGTTAAGGAAATGGCTATCCAGCTATTCGTAAAAAATGGCATGGAAGGCTTTAGCATGAACAAGCTGGCCAAAGCCTGTGGTATATCGGTAGCTACGCTTTATATCTACTACAAAGACAAGGACGACCTTATTATAAACATCGCATCTGAAGGCGGTAAGCTTTTTAGCGATGCTTTGATAAAGGACTTCGACCCGGATGCTTCTTTTGAGGAAGGCTTGCGCGTACAATGGAAAAACCGCTACCAGTTTATGCAAGACCACCCAAACCTGAGCATGTTTTTCGACCAGTTGCGGAGTTCCAGCTACCAGGAGAAGTTCCTTGCCGGTTTCCTTACGGAATTTAAGCAAATGATGGGAAAATTCATGCATAACGTAATAGCGCGGGGCGAGATAGAGAAGGTGCCGTTTGAAACGTACTGGTCGGTAGCGTTTTCGCCCCTATATGCCCTCGCCCGGTTCGATTACGAAGGTCAAAGCCTTGGCGGCATGCCCTTTAAACTCACCGATGAGGTGTTATGGGAAACTTTTAGGCTGGTTGTAAAGGCCCTTAAAAAATAATATCGCCTGCTTGTACAACGTTTCAAGGCCTCAATCGTCAACAAGGGTAAGCGGCAGGGAAAAGAAATGAGTAGCGTTGTCCAATTATGCGCATGGCGATAGTTACAACATAAATTGAATACAATGGAAGATTTTTGCAACATACTACTCTTTAAAACCAATATCAGCGGCGAGGCGGATAAGGCTTCGGTGTGCGCCATGCTTGGTAACACGCCAGGCGTAGAAAAATGGAGCGTAGATATTGAGGATGAAGACTGCGTGCTGCGGGTAATATCGCACACCCTGCGCCACGCGCAAATAATAGAACTGGTAACCCATCACGGCTATAATTGCTGTGAATTATTATAACAACAATGCAAGCACAACAGCCCTCGGTACCTTTTACAGGCTACCAAAAATTCGTGATATTTATTTTAGCCATCACCCAGTTTACGGTGATACTGGATTTTATGGTGATGAGCCCCCTGGGCTATATGCTCATGAAATCATTGAACCTTTCCACACAGGCTTTCGGCGTGGCGGTATCGGCCTACGCTTTCAGCGCGGGTATGTCGGGCTTGCTTACCGCCGGTTTCGCCGATAGGTTCGACCGTAAGAAACTCCTTTTATTCTTCTACTGCGGCTTTATCATGGGCACCATTTTTTGCGGCCTGGCCCACTCTTACGTGGCACTGGTGGCTGCGCGTATCATCACCGGCTTGTTCGGCGGGGTTATCGGCTCCATATCCATGGCCATCATTACGGATATATTCGGCTTTCAGCAGCGCGGTCGCGTAATGGGCTTTATACAAATGGGCTTTGGTGCCAGCCAGGTTTTGGGCATACCCGTTGGCTTATACCTGGCTAACCTAATCAGCTGGGAAGCACCGTTTTGGATGGTAGCCGGTATTGGCGCAATTGTTGCAATAGCCATAGCCTTATACCTGAAACCCATAACCGCGCACCTGGCCATACAGAAAGACAAATCGGCACTAAAGCACCTGCTGCATACCGCCGCCAAGGCCGATTACCGGGTTGGTTTTGCGGCTACGGCGCTGCTCTCTATCGGTGGTTTTATGATGATGCCCTTCGGCACCACCTTTGCGGTAAATAATTTAAAAATACCTGGTGCCGATCTGTTCAAGCTATTTATGGTGGCGGGCCTTAGCACGCTGCTGATCATGCCGGTTGTAGGCAAGCTTAGCGATAGGATAGATAAGTTCAAGATATTTATAGGCGCATCGGTGTGGACCATGATCATGTGCGTGGTGTACACCAACCTTGGCCCCACCCCGCTTTGGCTGGTGATGATATTGAACGTGATGATGATGATGGGGGTAATGAGCCGGATGGTACCTTCCAGCGCGCTTACCAGCGCCATCCCCGATATGGCCGACCGTGGCGCTTTCATGAGCATCAACTCTTCGCTGCAGCAAATTGCCGGCGGCATAGCAGCTGTAATAGGCGGATGGATAGTAACTCAAAAAACAGATCACAGCCCGCTTGTACATTACAATATCGTAGGTTACGTAGTGGTAGCAATATCGTTAGTAAGCATTTTCGCCCTGCAGCGGGTAGATAGGCTTGCCAAGAAAAAAATGGCAGAAAAAAAGGTGGTGATACCCGAGGCGGAAGCTGTATTGAGCGAGGGCGTATAATAAAGTCGGGGAGTCTGAAGTCCGAAAGCCGAAGGAGCCGCCCGCCGTGCTCCTTCTCTTATGTCTCCGCAGGGACTGTTTGAAAAATTTAAGTTAACCCATAAAATCGTCAGAACCCATAAAGCGTTCCCATGGAACGCGCTTTTATATCTTTCTTTTTCTACCCATAAGGTATCCCGAAGGGATACGCATTTACATTCTTCGTCCCTTCGGGACGGCTTATAGGTAGAAACATGTAAACCGTCCATTTTACGTTCCATAGGAACGTTTTATGATATTAAGTATGCAGTAACGATGTCGTTTAAACACAGCATTTTGTGGGTTAACTTAAAGTTTGAAAAAGGACCCTGCGGTGGCAGTACATTCGACATAGTACCTTACGGGCATGTTACTAATAATTCACCCTATACCAATTCGCATCCAATTTTTTAAACCCAGGGCGTTTGCCATCGCTTATCCATTCCTCTATCGATTTCATTTCTCCCGCGTCGTTGGTATAAACAAATGCCGAATAGTGGTCAAGAAACCCCGAATTGATATAAAACGTTACCGATACCGTTTTATCTGTCGGCTTTTCTACAAAAACACCGCCGTCGCTGTTAGATATCGGAGGGAAATCAAATCAAGACGGATGATCGCCCCTAAAATCCCCATTTTTTACACGCTCAACAATAGCATTTCTCGTGCCTCGTCGTAATGCCCAGTCTATATGTTCAACTACATCTTCGCTAAACAATGCTGCTATGCCCAAACTTATACCTACAAAGCAACCAACTCTGATGAATGGCGTATTTGATTCTTTGTGCCGAAGTTTGATGACAAGATAAACGGATAAGGCAAACCCCACTGACATGTACGGAGGCAGGAATAACATCGCCCGGAAGCCGCTACAATAATAATATATGAGCGGCCCCTGCCACAGGGCCATTAGAAGAATGATACAGGTGATAATGGTTTTGGTTGATTTCATGTCCTAATATACGTTTCTGTTCGCCTCAGCGTGCCGTAACTCTTAAAATCTTTGCGCCCTTTGTGCCAATCCGTTTGCAAAACCTTTGCACCCTTTGTGTTTAAAAACCCTTATATTCACACTCCAAATCCTGATCGCCTCACAATGAAAAAACTACTTATCCTCACCATTACTATATCTGCCGCTATGGCCGCAAACGCACAGCAAAAATTCGATCCGCCCAAAACAAAAGCAATCCCCGTTACCGATACCCTGCACAACGTTATCGTTACCGATAACTACCGCTGGCTGGAAGATAAAAAAGATGCCCAGGTTATCGACTGGACCAAAAAACAGCACGATTACGGCGTAGATTACCTGGCCAAAACCCAAAAGATACACCCCGATCTAAAGGAAAAAATCGCCGCCTACCTCAATATGGATTACGAAGGTCCGCTGAACAACGTGGGCAAGCGCGTTTTCCAAACCGTGAAGCTGAAGGGTGATAAACAAGGCCGCACCTACACCATCCTCAATGGCAAAAAGGTTTTGATATGGGACCCTGTATTGCTGGATACCACAGGCAAAACATCAACCAGCGGAATCAACTACACTTACGATGGCGAACGCGCGGCCATTAGCGCGCAAAAAAGCGGCGCCGAGGTAAACACCGTTTACTTTATAGATACACGTACGGGCCACCAGATACACCCGCCGCTGAGCAACGTATTCGGTTTTCAGTGGACCAAAGATCAGCAGCACGCGTACATTACCCTGCGCAGTCAGGAAGACGTAGACAAGCAGGCCCCGCTTAAAACCTACCTGCTGAAAATAGGCGACCCGATAGACAAGGCCGTGTTTATTGGCACCACCAAAGATGCTAAAGACAATTACTTTATTTACGACAACCGCTACAGCGATGTTACTTTCAGCGGTGATGGCGATTTCTACTCCAACAGCCTCAAGATACGCCCGACCGGCAGCCTTAAAGGTGGCCGATTGATCTACAGCAGCAAGAAGTTCTCGGCCTACCCCGAAGCCATTGGCGATAAGCTGTACATGCTCACCAACGATAACGCACCCAATTACCGCCTGATGGTGGCCGATAAAGCAAAACCCGATTACAAGTACTGGAAGACGCTTATCCCCGAAGGGAAAACCGTGATAGAGAATTGCGTGTTCACCAAAAACAGCATCATCGTACAGGATAAGCACGACCTGGTGAGTCGCCTCACCATCTACGATCTGAATGGCAAAAAACTGCGCGCCATGCCCCTGCCCGAGCAAGGCAGCATTGGCAGCGTAAGCTACGATCGCGACCTCGATTCAGTTTATATATCGCTGGTTACCTTCACCTCTACGCCAAAAACTTACGTGGCATCACCATCTAACTACAAATGGCGCCTGTTTTACCAAAGGCACCTGCCGGTAGATATGAGCAACATCGTAGGCGAAATAAAATTCTATACCAGTAAAGATGGCAGTCGCGTGCCGGCCTTCGTGATACACCGCAAGGACATTAAGCTGGATGGCAACAACCCGGTTTTGCTAACCGCTTATGGCGGCTTCCAGGCGGGTATCAAACCGCGATACTATGGCTTTTACGCGCCTTTCGTAAACGCGGGCGGCATTGTGGTAGAGCCGGGCATACGCGGCGGCGACGAGTTTGGCGAGCAATGGCACCTGGATGGTATGCTGGCCAAAAAGCAAAACAGCTTCGACGATTTTTACGCCTGTGCCGAGTGGCTGGTGCGCGAGAAATACACCAACACCGGCAAAATAGTTGCCCTGGGCGGCAGCAACGGCGGCCTGCTGATGGGTGCCGCCGCAACCCAGCGACCCGACCTGTTCAAGGCTATCGTTTGCGAGGTGCCCTTACTGGATATGCTGCGCTACCATAAATTCCTGATTGCCCGTTACTGGATACCCGAATACGGCGCAGCCGAAGACCCGGAGCAGTTTCAATGGTTGCTGCGCTACTCGCCTTACCATAACATCCGCGCGGGCGTAAATGTGCCGCCTATGCTGGTAACCGCCGGCGCCAACGATACCCGGGTAGACCCTATGAACGCCAAAAAATTCGTAGCCGCCCTGCAGAACAACCCCGGCCAGGTAAGCCCCATCATCCTCCACATGGATTTTGACAGCGGCCACGGCAGCGGCCAAAGCACCCAGCAATCCATCGATAACTGGACGTTTATTTTTGAATATGTGATGAATCAGTTGGGGATGTAGGGCGACTTATGTAACTTATTTTAACAATTAAACTTTCATTTCTAAATATTATTCGAAAAATTATGATTACTACATCACTGGTAGCGGTTGGCACATGGGTTGGGACAAAGCTTTTAGATAAAGGGTTTGATTCTTTATACGAAGCAATTGTTGGCGAAAAGGAACTCACTGAAAAATTCTATGCAGCTGTAGACAAAACTTCAAAGCAATTACAAGTTCAATATCCACATCTATTGGGTGGCAGTATAGAGTACTTTTTCAAAAGTGATGAGGTTTTTAACGAACTATTTAAATTGCTTTTTAAAAACTCTGTCGTTAACGTTGTCATTATCAGAAAATCATTCGATAATGAAACCCTACCAGCAAATTTCATTAAGAAATTTATCTTAGAACTGAAAAAGGAGTTAATGACTGACCGGCTTTTCGATGAAATATTTTCGAATAACGAAGCCTTTTTAATTTTTCAAGGAGTAGGTCGAGACTTACAGAGTATTGCGGTGAACTCTACCATTAGCGCTCAGGAGCTTGTCAAAATCAGCCATTTATTATCGGATAAATTAGAGTCAAATTTTGAATACGATGAATTTTTTAATCTCTACAAAAAAAATGCTTTAAATAATCTTTCCCAGGTTAATTTCATCGGGCTCGGTATTGACAGCTCTATTAAAAAAAACCGTAAAAATCTCCAAGATATTTTCGTTCGCCCAATATTCGAAACTTCTGTTCGACTTGTTTATAAGAATAGACAGGAAGACAAGATTCTCTCATACATCAGAAAAGAAACAAAAACAATCTTTTATACGCGTTTGATTGGATATAAAAATCGACTCGTGATTTTGGGTAATCCGGGTGCTGGGAAATCAGTTTTAGTAAAATCACTCATCTGTGATATTCTAAATAAATCATACACTGATTTTAAGAGTAAAAAAGCAACTGAGTTATTACCTTTTCGAATTGAGCTACGAAAATATTTAGCGTTCAAAAAAGAAAACAAAGGCAACATAATCAAGTATTTACTTTTCGTTTTAGATACAGAATATCTAATTACAAATCTAACAGAGCATACCCTTAATGAAATTTTAAATGATCGACCATGTATTCTTTTTTTTGACGGTTTAGACGAAATATTTGATATCTCAGACAAGATTGAAACAAAAACAGATATCGAAAATTTCCATAACAAATACCCTAAAATAAACTCACTAGTTACATCGAGATTTATAGGCTATGAAGAGGCTGGACTAAACGAATCGTTTACTGAATTAAGAATAACCAATTTTAACGACAATCAAATTGATGAGTATGTAAACAAATGGTATAAGAAAGAGGAGGAAAATGAGGAGATAAGAGCAAGAGAAGTTAACGATTTTTTAAGTAAGCGTCACGAAATAGATTCTGAGTTAATTACAAATCCTTTATTATTATCGTTGATTGTAATTATATATAGAAATATTCTAAAACTGCCTGAATCAAAACTTGAAATATACCAAAGTTGCACAAAAACTTTAGTTGATAAATGGGAAGCGTCCAAAGATTTAAAAATTGACTTGAACAATGATATTTACAAAAACAAGGACAAAATTTTTGCTGATTTGGCGCATTGGCAGTATGAACACTTAAGTAGTAAATCTTTAAAAATCACATATGAAAAAGCCAAAAACACTGTTTCAAAGTCGCTAATTAGAATTAGCCTATCAGACGAAGAAAACAGCGATGACCTTGCCGAAACTTTTATGAACTACGCATTACGTAGATCTATTTATTTCGACAACAACTTTACACACAAGACTTTTTTGGAATATTATACTGCATACTGGATTTATTCAAATGTCGAAAAGAAACATAATGTAGAGGAACGAAATAACATAATCACCAAGTATATCAGTAACCCTTTTTGGTTTATCGTTTTGGAACTTCTGTTGAATTTAATCGATAAAGACCAAGCTGATAATGAAGTAATTGATGCTATCATAAAGACTCAATCTTCTAATGGCAATAAATCCATTCCTTTCTTGTTAACCGTAATACTGAAATTAAAAAATATCAGTCCAATAACAATAGTAGATACCGTCGAATTTGCCATAATCTATTTGCTTGACCCTGATTATAGTATCGCAAAAACGTCCGAAGAGGCTCAATTATATTCTTCGCTCGAGTCTTTTATGGCTCAAAATGAGACGGCAAGAGCAATTTTAATATCTAGATTCAAAGAATTAGAGCAGAGATTTATTGATAATGAGGACGCGTTAATAACACTTTATACCCTTTACCTAGAATTAAACAACGGCTTTAGAAGCCCGTCAAGGCCTCCCAAATTTGAGCTTGACAACGAGGTGACTTATAAAAGCCTTTGCCTAAAAAATCAGTATCTATTCGTACTCAATAATGTCGCTTTGCCAAAAAGCGATAAGGCTTTTCTTGATAATTCAATTCTTTATGTGAAAACTTTTGGCAAGCAGAATTTGTTTACAATACATACATCAAAATATGATGACCATGCTTCGCTTCCTTATTTCTACTTTGTAATTTATCGATTGATCCGCACCTATGACATAAATCAATTAACTAGATATTTAGATAAGCTTCAACAAGCGGGGTTATCAAAAGCTTATCTTTTCAACAAAATTGCCTCACCCAAAGGACTGATACATTTTAACCATGAAGGCATTATCAAGGTTATATCATTAATAGAAGAATCCGATGATTTAATGACAACTAAAATTTTGCTAATAATGTTAAAAGTCGTGCTACTTAATTACCATTTTTCCGACAGGGAAAAAAGCCTGGCAGAAATTAATGAAACGGTTGCAAATTATCAAAAAAAGGAAATTCTATCTTTTATGTTACAGCCGGCGATTAACATAAAAGACAGCGTAAAACTCATTAGAGCATTTAAAATTTAACATGGACACTACTTCCCTTGCTGCCATAAGTCCGCCACTGGTCGAAGTTTAAAACTTCGACCTAAAATGCTTTAAGCTTCCAGCTTAATCAGTTTTATTTATACCCCGCCGCCTGCAAATTAAATAGCTCTGCATACCTGCCGCCTTTGGCTAAGAGTTCTTCGTGGCTGCCTGTTTCGGCAATTTCGCCGTTTTGGAGTACGAGGATACGGTCGGCCATGCGGACGGTGGAGAAGCGGTGCGATATCAATACAGCCATGCGGCCCTTGGTTAGCTCGGCAAAGCGCTGAAAAACTTCGTATTCGGCGCGGGCATCCAGTGCTGAGGTTGGCTCGTCCAGTATCAGCAGCTGCGCATCGCGCATGTAGGCACGGGCTATCGCTACCTTTTGCCATTCGCCGCCGGATAGTTCGGCACCGTCGAAAAACCGTTTGCCCAGCATTTGTCCGTAGCCGCCGGGTAGCCTTTGTGCCAGTTCATCGGCAAGGCTTTGCCTGGCCGCGGCTTGTATCAGTTCGGTATTGTCTTTTTCGGCAATATTGCCTGCGGCGATGTTTTGCGAAAAGGTCATCTGGTAACGCAGGTAATCCTGGAAGATGATACCGGTATTGAGCCGCAACTCAGTCAGGTCGTATTCCTTCAGGTCGTGCCCATCCAGCAGTATGCGGCCTTCGGTTGGGTCGTACAATCGGGAGAGCAGTTTTACCAGCGTGGTTTTGCCTGCACCGTTCTCGCCTACTAAAGCCAGCTTTTCGCCGGGGTGGAGCGTGAAATTTAAATGGCGGTTAGCCCAGCGGTCGGAGTGGATATACCGGAAGCCCACATCCTCAAAAACAAAGCCCTGCATAACCGGATTGGGGAACGGCAAAGGCTTTGCGGGCGGATGGATGCGGGGCTTGATCTCGAAGAATTCAAAAAAATCGCGCAGATAAACCGCACCCTGCGATACCGCTGTAAAACGGGTGAGGATAGCCTCCAGCAAGGTGCGCAGCTGGCGGAACGAGCCCGCCAAAAACGTCAGCTCTCCAATGGTGATATTGCCGGCAATGGTGCGGGCAATAATAAAAACATACGCGCCGTAATAACCCGCGCTGCCCAACAGGGCAAAAAAAGTGCCCCAGCCGGCGCGTTTGATCACGATGCGCCGGTTATCGCGGTAAAACATATCCGACAGGGTTTTGAACCGGGCGATGATGAACGCCGATAAATCGAACATCTTTATTTCCTTAGCGGTTTCGTCGCTTGCGCCCAGGTAACGCAGGTAATCCAGTTCGCGGCGTTCGGGTGTTTGGCTGCGGCTGAGCGCGTAGGTTTGGTCGTTAAAGTACGATTCGCCCAAAAAGGCGGGCAGGATAGTTACCAGCAGCAACAGGATGAGCCAGGGGTTGAAGGCCATTAAACCTGCGGCTAAAAAGCCCATGGTAATCAGGTCCTGCAGTTGGCTCAGCACCTGCGAAAGCAGTACGGTGCGGCCCACGGTTTGCTGCCGGGCGCGTTCGAGTTTATCGTAAAAAACGGCATCTTCGAACTGGTCGAGGTCCAGCGTTGCGGCGTGGCGCATGATTTTTACGGAGGTGTGGTTAGCGAACAGGTCGCCCAGCAAACTATCCATCAGCGTAATGCCGCGGCTCAGCATGTCAGACAGTATCACCAACCCAAACTCCAGCCCCAGCAGTTCCCATACGCGGGTATGCGGCAGGGTGTTGTGGGCATTGTTCAGCAGAACAACCTGGTCGATGATCAGCTTGCCTACATATAAAATCAACAGCGGCAATGCAGATTTGATGAAACGCAACAGGATGTTTGCCAGCATCATGCCCGGGCCGGTTTCATAAACCAGTTTAAAAAAAGCCGGCAGGTTATTTAAGGCGGCTAACCGCTCCTTAAGGGTTAATGTGGGTATTTTCTTTATGGGTGGGCGCTGTTTCAAATATCGATGGATTTACTTTCTTAAATTGACGATTATAATGCCATGAATTTAGTGCTCCGCGTATTTTAACATTCCGAAGACAAACCCCTCCAACACACCTGGAATTTCCTGGAAATCCACAGCTAAAATCAGCGCAAAACCTGGAAAAAGCTGGACAAGATTTCGTGGCCTGCAAACACGGTATTTACCTAAAACGGCCAATCCGCGTGAATTTCGCAATTTGACTGCCTGCCGGAAAAAACCATAAAAACACCGAAAAACCCGGAAAAACACAGATTTTTTTTGGTATTTAGTTCCGTTTAAAGCAAGCTGCCAAGGCAAAAAGCCGGATGTACGGTCGTCTTTAACTGGCACAGTTTCCACTGTTTTTTCCGGATTTCTATAAAACAAAATCTGGACAAAATTAGCTGCGCTTACCGCACGATCATCGCCCGCACCTCATCCTCTGTCCCGGTAAAAGGCCCGGCGTTCTCAATCTTCAACCCCGCCATCGCCGAGGCGAATTTGCCCGCATCTTCTACGCTGTCGCCTTTTACGCGGCGGTACAGGTAGCCGGCCATATAGGTGTCGCCGCAACCGGTAGCATCTACAACTTCGGTGGGTTTGTAGGCGGGTATCTCGTAAAACTCCTTATCATATAAAATCACCGAGCCCATGCTGCCCAAGGTGACCACCACCTCTTTTACGCCCCATTCGGCCAGTACTTTAGCTCCTTCGCGTATGTCGGCAATGCCGGTGAGCACTTCCAGTTCGTGCTCGTTCACCTTCAATACGTCGATGTATTGCAGGGCTTCTTTTTTGTCGGCCCAGTCTATGGCATGCACCCCTTTGTCAATCACCTCGCGCAAGTAACCTTGTGCATCGCAGGAAACATTGCCCCGGCTAAACAGGTTCTTGATGAGGTCGGTAGGGATATCGTCGGCCAGTAGGGGCCCCAGGTGAAAGATGATGGCTTCGGTATCAGCCAGGTCGGCAACGGTAAAGACATCGGCTTTTTGCAGTACACGCTGGGTGCGATTGTCCTGGTTTTCGCCGTAAATGTTCTCAAAATTCACGGTATGCTTGCTGGGCAGGGCTTTTACAGCAATGCCCAGATCGCGCAGGGCGGTAACGCTTTTCATTTCTGTTTCGGCAAGGGCGGTAACCAGGCTGTACTTCACATCCATGTTACGCATAGCGTGCGAAAAGTAAAAGGCTGTGCCGCCGGCCATATGCATCACAGCGCGCGGGGTTACAACTTTATCCAGGGTGATGTGGCCGATGCAGCAAATATCAAGCATGTGGTTGTTTTATTGAGGGTGTAAAGATAAGCTTGTCAAGTATTTGTTACCATACCTTAAAGTAAATGATAAGCCATAATTGTTAAATTGCCGGCATATCTCACAGCTGCCTTATAATGAATTTCAATGCATCCCCAAAAATCAGTGTGCTTTTTACCTTAATTGCCCTGTTTGCATCAACCCTATTAAACACGGCCAAGGCCCAAACCGCCCCTGCGGACGATCCGAACCTCGGCATAATCCCGGCACCGGCATCGTTAAAAAAGACTGCCGGCTGGTTTAAATTCAATGCGCTGACGCAGATAAAAGCCGATAAACCTAACGACAAAACCATTTTGTTCCTGAAGGATTTCCTCAAGAACAACCGGCATCTGAACAATAAAATCTCCAGATACAATCATAAAAAAAAGGCGGCTACAGGTTTGATACTAACCTCAGTAGGTGCCGATAAATTACCTGCCGAAGGTTATAAACTAACCATCACCCCAAAAAAGATCGTCATCATAGGTAAGGGTGCCGGCTTATTTTACGGCGTGCAAACACTGTTGCAACTGCTGCCGGTAAAACCCTCGTCAACAGAACTATTGCCCTGCGTTACGATAGAAGATGCGCCTAGGTTTGGATATAGGGGGATGATGCTGGATGTGTCGCGGCATTTTTTTACCGTGCCTCAGGTAAAGCAGGTAATAGAAATGCTGGCCGCTTACAAGCTCAATACCTTCCACTGGCATTTGGTAGATGGGCAGGGCTGGCGCATCCAGATCAAGAAATACCCCAAGCTTACGGATGTGGGCGCTTACCGCCAGCAAACCATGTATGGCAACAACCGCGACTGGCCCGACAGCCTCAGCTATGGCGGTTTCTACACACAGGACGACATCCGCGATGTAGTGAAATTCGCTGCCGATAGATACATCAACGTTATCCCCGAAATTGAGATGCCTGCCCACTCGGATGCCGCCCTGCGCGCCTACCCCGAACTGCGCTGCGAACCTGCCGACCCCAAAAACCCGTCCCGCAGCATCAACGGTATCTACTGCCCTACCGAAGCAACCTTCACATTTTTGCAGGATGTGCTCACCGAGGTAATGGATTTGTTCCCTAGCAAATACATCCACGTAGGTGGCGACGAAGCCAATAAACAACCCTGGAAAGAATCGGCTTTTGTGCAGGCTTTGATACAGGAAAAAGGGCTGAAGGACGAGAAGGAGGTGCAAAGCTACTTCATCCAGCGGATGGAGAAATTCATCAACAGCAAGGGCCGCATCATGATAGGTTGGGACGAGATACTGGAGGGCGGCCTGGCACCAAACGCCGTGGTGATGAGCTGGCAGGGCGAAGAAGGAGGCATCGCGGCAGCGCGCCAGCATCATAACGTAATCATGACGCCGCAAACCACCGGCAACTACTTCGACCATTACCAGAGCGGCTCGCCACAGGAGCCGGTTTCCTTCGGCAGGTACGCGGTATTGAAAGAGACTTATGATTATGACCCCGTATCCAAACAACTTACGCCCGATGAGCAGCAATACGTAATGGGTACGCAGGGCAACCTGTGGACGGAGTACGTACCCACTATGGCTAAACTGCAATACCAGATATTCCCGAGGCTATTTGCCTTAGCGGAAGTAGCCTGGACCAAACCCGAAAACAAAAACTACGACAACTTTGCCGACGTGCGCCTGGCCAAACATTTCTTCAAGTTGGAGGCGATGGGCTATAACTACCGCGTGCCAACGCCATTCGCGGTTATCGATACCATTCTGTTCGGTAACAAATTTACCTACGAGCCTAAATCAGTGGTACCGGGCGCGCGCATTTATTACACCCTCAACGGCCGCGACCCGCTTGATACCGATTGGGAATACACCACGCCGATAACCATTACCATACCCGCTGGCGAAAAACGGGAGTTTAAGGCCAGGGTTATAACCCCCATCGGCAGGCGAAGCATTGCCACCCGCGTGCTGATGTATAACCGCCCCCTTATACCGGCTACAGTTTACACCAACGGCAAGCCCGGCTTAAAATACAAAATGGTGAGAGGCCGCTTCACCTCGCCCGACCAACTGGATTATGTGACCCTGACCGATTCCGCAACCACAGATAAGCTGAACGCCGAAGCATTAAAGAAAGATAACCCATACTTCGGTATTGTTTATGATGGCTACGTTGATATAGCAGAGGATGGCAGCTACAACTTTTCGCAGGCATCTTATACCGATACCGAGCTTTTTATCGACGGCGAGAAAATTACCGAAACCGAATACATGCTGCCCTTAGCCAAAGGCCTGCACAAAATTCAAGTAAAATACATCTATCAGGCACCCGTACAAACACCCGGTAGCCGCGCAAGGCAAACGCCGCTGCATATTTATATAATAGAGCCGGGCGATGGGAAGAAAGGGGAATTTGAAGCAGGGAGCTTGTTCTATTGATGGATTTGACCATTTAACGTTATGCCGAATAACAATATCGTCATGCCGAACTTGTTTCGGTACCCCACACGGCAGGTCATCGGCTCGCAAAACGACATGCGAAGCGGCTTAGCAAAGTGGTGACTTTTATGATGGGGTGCTGAAAAGATTTCAGCATGACGATTTATTATTTAAAGTTCAAGAAAACACCATCAACTCAACACAACCCCATTTTTCAAGGCCTCATCGTAGCGTTCCTTATCGAACTTATATAAATGCGGCGAACGGTGCGGGCCGATGCTGCGTTTCTCGTCAAGCTTTTTCAGCAGGCCTAAGGCTATCAGCTTCTTGGGGAAATTGCTGATGTCGAGTTTCTTACCCAGTAGGGTTTCGTATAGGGCGTGTATCTCCGTAAGGGTAAATTTTTCGGGCAGCATATTAAAGCCAATGGGGTAATGATACAGGTGTATGCGCATGGTATGCAGCGCCTCTCGCACCATCTCATCATGGTCAAATTCCAACGCGGGCAGGCTGTCAATATCAAACCACTCGCATTCTAGGCTCATCATATCGGGCTGTAAAATGGTGCGCGAAAAATCAGTTATCGAGTAAAAACCTACGGATATGGTTTGGTCTATCAGCCAATTGCTACGATCAACCCTTACGCCTAATATCTCGCCCCATTTTTCTTCGTCGAATTCTTCGAATTTGGCCCGGTTGGGGTCGCCAAAGGTTTTAAACTGCTGTAAAAAAAGGTTGTCTACCCCGGTGCGCTCCTTTACGTTGCGGGCTGCTGCTTCTACAAGCTTCTCGGTTCGCTTAATGTAGCCGCCTGGCAGGCACCAGCCATCCACCGCCTTATGCCGTATCAGCAGTAGCTTCAATTGCTGTTCGTGATAGCCGAAAATGGCGCAATCTAACGATACATGGGGGATGTATTCCTTGTGTCCGTTCAGTATAAAATCTTCTACCTGCGCCTGTGTTACCATGCGTTAAAATTAACATTCCCTTTATGAAATCGCGCTTAAAAAATTTATTTAGTAAATTTTACTAAATAATAAAATATTGTATCTACCTTCCTCTTGTAAACCAATTACCGTAAGCCAATCATCATGAAAACTAACCGCCGAGACGAAGGCGGCCTATTAAAAATGTACACCAAAGATGCCAAATACCCCGACGATTACGCCGGCACCACCGCTACCAAAAATCTGGTAGAAAAAGCGGGGCGGATGGCATAGAAAAAAGCGACGACTCCTAATAAATAACGACTTCTACTTCTGCGTAAGCTTCAGCATAATCACATCGTGCGCTGCTATATCCTGTTTCAGGTTGCTTTTTGTAGTGCCGGCCGCCTTCTTTAACCATAAATCGCGCAGGGCGTATGTGCTCTCACCCAACTTAAGGTTTAGGCCAATGGTTTTATCTTCTACATTCAAGTCGGCCCATTTAATATTAAGTTTTTGCGGATGATTAGCGCGATTGAGGAAGCATACTGCTACCTCCTTTCCTTTCAATGGCTTCACCCAAACCTCTAAGCTATCGGCCAGCTGTATTTTATATGCGGCTATGCCTAACTCATCCTGGTCTATGGCTATCACTTCCTTATTGGTCAATATAGATTTGGTTTGTGCCGACATGCTGCGCAAATCGTTACCGGCGGCTAAAGGTGCAGCTAGCATGCACCACATCGAAAAATGGGCTTTATCTTCGGCGTAGCTCATGCCATTGCCTACTTCCAGCATATCGGCATCGTTCCAGTGGTTGGGGCCGTTGTACTGACGAATGGCGGGCTGTTTATCCAATATCGTCATCACGCTGCTGGCGGTCCAGGTACCCATGTGTTTATCCTGGTCGAAGTTGGCGGTGATATCTCCCGTGGTGCGGTACAGTTCGCCCACGCCTTTTGCCCAAAGCCAGGGTTTGTGGTTGCCCCATTCGCATAGGCTAAAAATTATCGGCCTGCCGGTTTCCTTCAATGCCGAGCTCATGGTAATGTAGGCTTCGCGGGCGTTCAAGCTATCGGTATTGCACCAGTCGTACTTTAAAAAATCAACACCCCATGATGCATACAGCCGGGCATCCTGGTATTCGTGGCCTCGACTACCCGGGTAACCAGCGCAGGTTTTGTTGCCAGCGCAATTATAGATGCCGAATTTTAGGCCCTGGGCATGCACGTAATCAGCAAAAGCTTTCATCCCGTTGGGGAATTTCTTTGGGTCGGCAACCAAATTGCCGTTCGCATCGCGCTCCATGGTCATCCAGCCATCATCGAGCACGAAGTATTGGTACCCGGCATCCTTCATGCCCGATGATACATAGGCATCAACCATGCCTTTCAGCAGCGGCTCGTCTATCTTGGTTTGGAAAGTATTCCAGGTGTTCCAGCCCATGGGTGGGGTTGGTGCCGGGTTGCTTGTACCTGCTACCGCTTTGGTTTGCGCAACCGGCGCAGCGCCATCAACCTGTGCCGATGCTTTGAAGCCTAATGTTAAGATGCCTGCCATGGCCAGGCTACATGCTGCAATTCGTGTTATCCTCATTGTTTTATTTGCTTTCGATAACCATGAATACCGCGCCACGGGCGGGTACGCTTACCGTTATCCCGCCTGCAATATCAGCAGTATTTGCAGCGATTGAATTATAATTCGAGGGCCCTCCCGATGAACCCGCAGGCCCGCTGCTGTTCACATAAACCTTTTGCGAAAACGAGCCATTATCTGTACCCCCATTGAGGGTGTAGTAGTAATATTTACTGCCTTTGGCAAAGTTCTTTAGGTTTACAGCCACCACTTTGTCGCTACTGCCTTTGTTTACCAGTATGGTGCCTGCCTGCCCCGATGTGAACGACGAGGCATAGCTCAGAATATCGCTGCTGCCGGTAACCGTAGAGTTTACCATACGGTCGCCAAAATATTTTTGGAAGAAGTACATGTAGTAAAAGGCAGGCCTTGGGTTCCATTTGGCAGCACCAGGTTCATCGCCTATGTTGAAGAGGCCGTGGTCGTTACCGCTATCCCAGCCATTGGCCAGATCCCAGCGGCAAGCCATGCCAAACTGGTTCTTGATGGTTTCGGCCAGTACCATTACGGCGTGCACGCCTGCTACATTTGATACCATTTGCTTGGAGCCTACCGAAAAGATGTTCCACTCATCAAGCGCGATGGGCTTTTGCGTAACGCCCGCATTGGTAGCTGATGTTTTTATCCAGTTGGCCATGGCCGGGGTAACCACGTAGGGGGTAGCCAAAATAACCTCGGGGCTGGCATTAGTATTATAATCGGTATAATAGTTATGCACTACGTAAAAATCGGGCGAGTTGCCTACCTGCGAGAGTGCATCGGCATTCCATTTTTGGATGATGGCGGATGTGTTATTCTTCTCGTCGGCATCGGTCAGCACGATGCCTATCTTGATATCGGTGTTGCCAACTTCTGCAGCCGCCTTGCGCATCGAATCGGCATAAATCTTAAAATGATTGCCGTACAATACGCCATTCAGCATTTGCGGCTGCCCGTCTTTATTATTAGCCGTGTTGATGCGGTTGCCCGCCTCCCAGTTGCCGAAATTCTCGTTGCCAATTTCCCAGTATTTGGTGCGGCCTTTATCGTAACGTACCCAGTTTGCAGCGAGGTGAGCCGCTGCTTCAGCGGGTTTGGGACTGGTGCCGTAACGGGCGTAGCCATAGTTTACGGTGATGATGCCGGTGCTATTGGTTTGCTGAAGCACCTTGTAGTAGTTATCCAGCGAAAAAGTCCAGCTATCGGTTTTGTTCCCGTACCAGTACCCGGCAGCTGAGGCCGTGCCGGCATTATCTACCAATTGTGCCGGGGCATCGGCAGGAGTTACGCCATCCCAAAAGTAAACATCGGAGATGCTGCCGCCCGGGAAACGCAGAATATTGGGCGACAAGGCAGTAAGGTTGCCCATCAGCACCGGCTCGGTAACAAACTGGCCCATATAAGGGTTGGTGTTATTGCCGAACAGGTATTTTGATACCTTACTTACTACGGCGCTGTAATCTATGGTTGTTGTTATGCTGCCGGCAGCGGGTTGAGTAACGGCTTTGGTAATGGTTGGGGCGGCAATGGTTTTGGGTTGCCAGCCATCCAGGAAAAATCCCTGGGTAGCTGCCAGTGCCGGGTCGGTTTGGGGGAGGATAGCGCCTGTGTCGCCGCCGGTATCAACCGGGGTAACGGGCTTATTATCTTTTTTGCAGGCTTGCAAAGTGCCCAACACAATCATCATCACTGCACTAAATCTGGTAAATTTTTTCATCAATTTTTTATTGTTATATATGGTAGGGGTTTCTTCATCTGCACATCTGAAATTTGAAATCTGCACATCGATAATCATCTATATAAAAATCCTGTTCCCCGTATAGGTTTCCCTAAACTCTTTGGGGATGCAAAGTTTCTTCCGTTTAAATATGCGGTTAAAGTTGGAGATATTATTGAATCCACATTTATACGCTATCTCGGCAACCGTGGTGGTGCTATCTATCAACATCCGCGAGGCATGGCCAAGGCGTATCTCGTTCAGGCTATCGATAAAGGTTTTTCCGGTTCGTTTCTTGATAAACCTGCTGAAAGAGGCCTCGGGCATATTGGCTATTTTGGCTACCTCGGCCAGCGTTACCGATTTGGTGTAATTGGTATTGAGGTATTCGTACACTTTTTCTATCCGGCGGCTGTTGTAGTTGAATTTTTCGTTATTGAAGGCAATATCCGACAAGGTGCGCATATTGCGCGATATGGATAAGCCGTGCATAATGGATAACAGCTCCAGCACCGAGTCGAAGCCGCTTTTTTTATCCAGGGAGAGTATCCTGTCTTTAATGGCCAAAATTGTTTCCGGCGAAAAGGATATGCCCCGCTGCGATCGCTCCAGCATAGCCTTTATAAAGCTCATCTGGTTGCGCCGCAAAAATTTATCGTCGAACAAATCCTTATGGAACTGTATGGTTACTTCTATGATATCTTCGCTGGTACACTGGTGCGTGAACCAGGCGTGGTAAAGGTTTGGGCCAACCAGCACCAGTTCCACATCATCAATCACCTCTATATTGCCGCCTAAAACCCGCTTCGCGCCTTTGGCATTTATAATCAGATTTAGTTCGTATTCGTCATGGTAATGCAGCGGGAAATCGAACTTTGTCTTCACCCTGTGCGCTATCGTAAAACAATCACCCGGGGTAAGCGGCGTTATTTCGTGCATTACGTTATTGCCTGTTATCATATCTATTTCACTCTCACGCTGCGCATTTACAGCTTTGCCACCGCCTCTGCATTTAACACTTTTACCGTAACATCATCTACCAGCATGGTGCCCGATGCATAACTCATAGCCACCATTACTTTAAAGCTTACTGCCCCTGCGGGTACTTTTACCTGTTTTGTGGCCAGTTGCCAGTCGTTATCGCCGGTAAGGTGCGCTACGTTTACACCTTCGCCTACTTTTTTATCGGCGCGGTCTAAAAACTCCAGGTTGTAAATTGCGCCCATCCATTCGTCCTTGCCTCTTACTACGTTATTGGTTTTTACCCAGGCAGATACTTCTACGCCCAGGGTATTCTTGGGCAGGCGTATGGTTTGGTCTATCCCCACCCAGCCGGTGGCATTGGTTACAATGATGGCACAGCTGTTTTTGCCGCCCTTGTAATCCCAGGGGGTAACCTTGGCCGAGTTGCCGTTGTTCCAGTCGTTCAGTTCATCTTCAAAACCGGGGTTGGTGACCAGGTTTTTTTGTGCCGATGCCTTGCCGGCAAACAGCAGCACCAATGCAGCGCATAACAGGGTGTTGATCTTCATGCCTTAAGGGGTTTTGGGTCAAAAAAATACATCCCCGGCCAGCCAGAGCCGGCCGGGTGCTGTATTGCTTAAATAAAAATATATTACCTTATTATGCCCACATCATCTATATACCAAAGGGTGGCCACACCGCTAAACTCCTGGAAAACGATGGAGTTTATGGTTTTTGGGGCCGTGCCGCCTTTAGGCACAAAGGCCGTCATCGGGATGTTGTAGTTTGTCCAAACGCCTTCTTTCAATACGATAGCTACCGGGTTGCCGAAATTGTAATCCAACGCGATGTGTATTACCTTGTTATCGCTGCCTTTGCCACCGTAGATAGACATCTTAAAGCTTTTGGCTTCGATGTTGCCCGATGCGCCGATTACATAGCCATCGTAACCGCCTGCATATTGCACTTTAATTGCTTTAGTGCCGCGTAGAACATGGTCGGTACTGTTATCACTTGGTGAGTTGCTCCAGCCGTATTGGAACCAGCCGTTCTCGAAGCTGTCTTCATACACCGCCTCGGTAAAACCGAACGGATATACACCGAATGCCTCGCTGTTATTGCCGGGAATGCTAAGGTTGATACCATTTGATGATTGCGGGCCCGATGTGGTACCGCCGCCCAAAGTGGCCGATGTGGTGATAGACAATATGCTGCCGCCCACTACGCCTGCCGGTACTTTCACCACAGCCTGGGTAGAGGTGCTGGATACGATGGTGCCCGGTAGTGTACCGAATTTAACCGCCGAGAGGCCATCGAACGTGGTGCCCTTTATGGTGATGAGGTCATCGGTGTTGCCGGCCATCTTATCAACTGAAGTGATAGAAGGGAACGGCTGCTCTATCACGAAATCGTACAGTATCTCGCCAAAACTAGTAACCAGCTTAAGTTTATTAGTAGTACTTGCATTACTAAACGGCACAGTTGTAGGTATGCTGAAGATGATAGACTGATCAGTAGCCAGGGCAATGTTAAAATACACCTCTGCATCGTTGATGTAGATATGCTTAGTGGTTGCCAGGTTTTTGCCGATAATGGCGTAAAGCGTGTACACCTTGCCCGAGTTGGTGGTAGAGTCGAACGGGAGCGGCCTCACCTCGGGGTAGGTTTGCGTAGTGTTCAAATCTATCTGGTGATCTATAATCACACTGTCGTTCTTGGTGAGGGTGCGCACCTTGGTAATCTCCGGGCTGCCCTTGCCGTAATTGTTGTTGTCCTTTTTACAGGCGTTTATACCCAACATTAGCACTACTGCCAGCGCCAGGTACAAGCTTTTGGGTTGTTTGAATATCTTTTTCATGATGTTGTAATAATTCTTTGATTATTTAAATACATAAGGTACAGGTGGCTCCAGCAATTTGGGGTCGGTAGCGGTTTCTATCTGCGGTATCGGGAAGTTGAAGAACTCGTCCTTAGCCGTTTTTTTGTCGCTGTACACCACAGGTGGCGTATCGTTGCTGTAAGTACCTCTTTCTTGGTTGGCAATTACGGCCAGTGCTTTAGGGTGCTTTACGGTAAGTATGCCCTGCCATCCGTCCATACGGCCCAGGTCGAACCAGTAGTCGTTCTCTATGGCGAACTCTACGCGGCGTTCGTGCAACAAATCGGTCTTGCTGAACGATGTAACCGCTGTGAGGCCTGCCCTGTTACGTATCATGTTGTAATATTTCAATGCGATCGGGTCGCTCGTGGTGGTCGAGGCACCCAGGATAGATTCGGCGGCTATCAGCAGCACTTCAGAATAGCGCATCAGGTAAGTACAGTTGGCTGCAGATTGCGCCGCGCCAATACCGCCGTTATCGGCAGGGGTACCTACTACGTACTTTTTAATGGCTGCGCGTGTGCCCTGTGAGTTTACGTTATCCGGCACTACGAAACCGCCGGCGGCCTGGTTTATCTCTGGGTATTTATCGCCCGCTTTCATAATGGTGGCATGGAAACGCACATCGCCGGGTTCGTAGGCTCTCTGTAGATCGATGGTGGGGCCTAATACCGAGTAGCCGTCGCCGGTACCGGTTACGCCTGCCATAGCCAACGATGCCTGCTGCGGGTTACCGTGGCCGTATGATGCGCCACCTGCCCATTGCAGTGCAATTACCGATTCCTCGTTGTTGTTGTTCTCTGTTTTGAATAAATCGTTATAGCCTTTGCCATCAACCATGTTGGTGTAGCCGTAAAGTGCGATTTGGTCGTTGGTGATGTTGCCGCGGTATAATTTAAACTCGCCGCTGTTGATAACCTTTTCTGCCTCGAGGCGTGCGTTAGCGTAATCTTCCATGTACAAGTACACTTTCGCCAGCAGCGCAGATGCCGAGCCGCTTGATACGTGGCCCTGCGCAATGGTAGCGCCTGCTCTTACTTTAACGTTTAAGTTAGCTTCGGCAAACTTCAAATCATTGATGATGAATTTGTACACATCTGCTGTTGGGTTGGTATTCACCTGGAAGTTCTCGATGAAATCCTCGCTGTTTTCGATGATGGGCACATTGCCCCATATCCTTACGATGTGGAAGTAAGCCAGCGCGCGCATCAGGTGTGCTTCGCCAAGTGCGTTGTTCACTATGGCCTTATCTACCGATGGAGATACCTTTTTCGGCAGGTTGTTGATCAACGCGTTCGACTGCGCAACTACCGTAAACAAGGAGTTCCAGGCATCGGCAATACGCGGGTTGATATTGGTCAGCGAGAAGTTGAATAAGCTGATAACGTCATCAGAATAGGTGCGGCCGTTGCCTGCGGTAAGCTCGGTAATAGCCCAGCCCGATTTGGCCACCCAGTTGAACCATGGCGAGTTGTACAGCGCGTTGGTGCTGGCCACTACCTGGTCGTTGGTTTGGTAAAAGTTGTCTATGGTGATGGCATCCTCGGGAGGCCTGTTAAAGAATTCTTTCTTACAGCTGGTCGTCGTAACAATGCTCATTACAAACGCGCCGATGATATATTTACTATACTTTTTCATGATTTTCATATTGATTAAAATTCAGCGTTTACACCAAATGTTACGGTACGTGCAGATGGGTAGCGACCAAAATCGATGTTCGTTAAAAACACGTTCTGGTTCATCGAGCCAATTTCCGGGTCGAGGCCTTTGTACTTGGTAAAGGTGTACAGGTTTTGGCCGCTGGCATATACCCTTAACCTGTTGAACTTAGCCTTACGTATCCACTTGGAAGGAACGTTCCAACCCAGGATAACATTCTGGATACGCAGGAACGAACCGCTCTCAATAAACCTGTCTGATGTGAACAGGTTAGGGTTGTCTAAACCGCCACGTGGGGCCGGGATAGTAGAGGTGTAGTTGGTAGGCGTCCAATAATTAGCGGCAGAAGCCAATTGGTTGGTGTACAAGCCAGATAAGCCCGAGATGGTGTAGTTAAGCGCATTCAGGATTTTTGCACCATATGAGCCATTCAGGAAGATAGACAGGTCTACCGATTTGTACGATAAGTTGTTGGTAATACCGTATGTAAAGGTAGGGTTAGGGTTGCCAATGTAGGTTTGGTCCTTGTTGTCTATCACGCCATCATTGTTCAGATCTTTGTAGCGGATATCGCCAAACCAGGTGCCTGCTTTTGAAATAGGGTTACCAAATTGCGGTTTGGAGTTAAGCAACTGATCCTCTTTGGTAAACAGGCCGTCGGTTACGTAGCCATAAAACTCGCCGATAGAGTGCCCAACTTCGGTGCGGGTAACGCCTCGGGTAAGGAAACCGTTGGCGATATTGCCAGAGATGAACGGCGTGCCGTTTGCCAGCGATAACACCGTATTTTTGTAATGCGAGAATATCAACGTGGTGCTCCACTTGAAATCTTTGCCGGTGATATTGCGGCTGTTGATGCTGAACTCGAAACCTTTATTGCTCAGCTTACCGCCGTTAAGGTACGGAGGGTTAACACCGCCCAGGTACGAGCCCGAAGCGCCCTCGCCCACCAAAAATGCCGGTAAGGCAGCCTGGAAGAGGAATTTCTCTGAGGTGCGGTTGAAGTAATCGAAAGTTGCATCTATGCGGTTGCCGAACAAACTGAAATCTACGCCCAAATCTGTTTGGATAGCGGTTTCCCAGGTAAGGTTAGGGCTGGAGTTCTTGTCCAAAAGGAAGCCTGTACCGAAGCCGGTAACGGTTGGCTTTAACGCCGAACCATACAGGTAGTTGGGTACGTTTTGGTTACCTACCTGGCCATAGCCTATCCTTAGTTTAACGTTATCAGCATATTTTTTGATGCCCGCCATGAACGACTCTTCCGACAAGCGCCATGATGCTGCTGCCGATGGGAAGTAGCCGGTTTGTTTGCCCGGCGCAAATTTTGAAGACCTATCTGAACGGAAAGTAGCGGTTAAGCTGTACTTGTTGTTGTATGTATAGTTGATACGTGATATTACCGACTGCAAAGCCTGGCTGCCCTTGTACTCATCTACGCGGGCCGATTTTGCATCGCCCAGGTTTAGGGTTTTCAAATCGTTGCTGAAGAAATTTTGGGCGTAGCCGGTGATGCCGTTCCATTGCGAGTAGTTAAGTTCATAACCCAAAGTGGCATACAAGGCATGCTTAGTGCCGAAAATGTGGTTGTACGATGCCACCTCGTTCCAGGTCCAGTAATGCGAATTGCTCCAGTACTCGGTAAGGCTGGCGGTTTTGTTTTCGTAATCGCCATACTTAAAGGTTGGGTTAAACTGCAAAGCCTTTGCCCAATCGAAACCGCCGTTTACCTCAGAGCGTACTTTAAGCCCGGGGACAAGCAATAGCTCGGCATACACCGCGCCGTTTACGTTGCTGCGTACCAGGTTGTTGGTTAGTAACGATGCCTGCGCCACAGCGTTCGGCGTGCCGCCGTAGCCGTTGGCCTGGGGGCCGGTGCTTATGGCACCTGCGAAAGTGCCATCCGGGTTACGCACGGCAATGTCCGGCGCGCTAAGCAACGCGGTATAAATGATACCGCCGTTATCGCTAAGCCCGCGGTTTTCTTCGTTGCGGGTACCGCCCAATACTGCGCCGAATTTCAACCACTCTTTTACCTGTGTGTTTACGTTTGAGCGCAGCGAGTAGCGTTTGAATTTGCTGTTGATGATAGTACCCTGCTGATCGTAAAGGCCGCTGGATATATAATAATCGGTGCCGTCTTTACCGCCCGATACCGAAAGCTGGTGGCTCTGCATGGGCGCGGTGCGGAACACCTCGTCCTGCCAGTTCGTGCCCGGGCCAAGCAATTCGGGGCTGGCGAAATCTGCACGGCGGGTTACCTGCACGTTATCGGCCAATGCGTTTTGTAATCTGGCATATTCAGGCAGGTTCATCATCCGGAGGAATTTACCCTGCTGCTGAAAGCCGTAGTACCCATCGTAACCAACACGTGCCGAACCATTTTTACCACGTTTGGTGGTGATGATGATAACGCCGTTTGATGCACGTGAACCGTAGATGGCCGTTGCCGATGCATCCTTCAGAACATCGATGCTCTCGATGTCATTAGGGTTCAATAACGAAAGTGGGCTTACCGCCGTTTCGTCGTTATTGCCCAGAGCGGGCGAGCGGCCGCTGGTGCTGCGGTTGTTGGCATCGCCCGAGATGGCAACCCCATCAATTACGTACAAAGGCTCGTTGCTGCCCGACAAGGACGATACCCCCCTGATGTGAACCGAGGTTTGGCTGCCCGGCGCTCCCGAGTTTTGCGATACGGTAACACCCGCCACGCGGCCCTGCAATAACTGATCAACGCTGGCCTGGGGCACGTTGGCAATATCTGATGCTTTTAACGATGAAATAGCACCGTTGATATCCTGCCTGCGCTGGCTGCCGTAACCTATGGCTACTACATTTACGTCGGTAAGCGCTGTGGTTGCCGATTTTAGCGTAATGTTGATTTGCGTGCGCGTATCAATCGTCGCTTCCTGCGTTTGCATACCAATGAAACTGAACGTTAGTATGCGACCGCCCGCCGGTACGGTAATGGAGTAATTACCGTTGATATCGGTAATGGCGTTTACCTTGGTGTCTTTAACGGTTACGGTAACACCGGGCAGGGTGATGCCTTTTTCGTCAGAAACCGTCCCCTTGACCACTGTGCCCCCGGTTTGCGCCATACTGCGGGCACAAATGAAAAAGGAGGCAAACAGCAATGCTATTCGTAGAATTTTCCTCATAATGATTTGTTGGTTTGTGTTGGATTTATATTCGATTTATTGGTTTTACATATACAGTTTATAGGCCGCAGCATTGACCCCGTATGAGGGGTTCGCAGGCGTGGCAGCATCTGATAGCCCATGAGCAATCAGCGACGCGTTTCCATAAAAAATTAAAAAATGGTTCTTTTGGTTTATACAATATTGCCGCTGCCAAAGGGCGCCTAACAACATTGATTATACTGGGGTTAAAATTATACGGTAAAATCAGCCCCGTTGTGGATAAATGGGGGCACAAATGTCAACCCTGTTTAATACATTGATAATCAGATATTTATTATATTGATACGGGGCTATTTAGGGGAAATGGTTACAAATGAGCACCCTTATTGGGCCGACAGCACTTTGTAAACTGCCAGAATAGTATTAACAGATTACCGGTTTAGGGTTTATATTTTGGTTGGAAATTGGCGGGAGGATGTGGAGGGGATATCCTAATTAGCGCGGATGAATTGGAGCGCGGGGGCGGTTAAAATAAGCGCGATGAAAGTATTATTAAGTGTAGCGCAGGGTCATTCTGAGCCTGTCGAAGGGCGCGCGTAAAGGCCCATCCCGCTATTGTTCGACGAGCTCACCATGACCCACCGCACAAAACTGTAATAGGTTTGTTTCAGCATCCACTACACACAGCATAGTGGCCACTTTTATGATGGGGTGCTGAAAAGATCAGCATGACGAATTTATGTTGAGCATCCAACGCTCGAAATGCATCACGCCTCATTAAAACTCTCTACATACCGCGAGGGGATGGTGTTAAATTCTGCCTTGAAAGTTTTAACGAAGTATTTCTGGCTTTTGAAGCCCACTTTGTGGCATATCTGCGAGATGGTGAGGTGCCCGGTTTCCAGCAGCTGGGCGGCGCGCTTGAGGCGCATCTGGCGTACCAGTTCGTTAGGTGTTTTGCCCGTCATCTGCAGGATTTTTTTGTAGAGGGTATAGCGGCTCACGAACATCTCGCTGCTCAGCTCCTCTACCGAAAAATTGGGATTGGCTATATTGGCATCTATCAGCACCAGCACTTTTTTAATGAACAGCTCGTCGGGCGAATCTACGGCCACTTCCGTCGGGCTGGCATCTACACGCTTTTGATAGGTTTTTCGCATGTTCTCCTGCTGGCTCAGGATGTTCTTTATTTTGGATGCCAGTATCTCGAAGTTGAAAGGCTTGGTCATGTAGTCACTCGCACCTGTGCCCAACCCTTTTATCTGCTGCTCTTCGCCTGCTATGGCGGTCAATAAAATAACGGGGATATGCGTGGTGCGCTTGTCGCTCTTTATCTTCAGGCACAAATCTATGCCGTTCATTTCGGGCATGGTAATATCACTCACCACCAGGTTGGGGTGCTGGGCAAGGGTTTTCTGCCAGCCTTTTTTGCCGTTCTCGGCTTCGATGATATTAAAGGAATCCTTCAGGTTATCCTTAATGTAGAACCTGAAATCGTCGTTATCCTCAACCAGCAGCACGGTTGGCTTTTTGCCGTCGCCGGTATCGCGCAGGCGGCCTTGCTTTTTATCGGATAAATAAATGGCATCGTCGCCGGCATGCGGTAGCAGCACGGGTCCATCGGCAAATAATTTCTTATCCAGTTGCTGCAGCGGCAACAGCACGGTAAAGCAGCTACCCTGATTAGGCTCGCTCTCTACCAATATCTCACCCTCGTGCAGGCGCACGAATTCTTTGGTGATGGATAGGCCTATCCCGCTGCCCTGGTTTAGCATGCTGCCGGGGATATCATTCTGGAAGAACGGCTCGAATATCCGCTCCATCTTATCTTTCTGGATGCCTATACCAGTATCTATTATCTTTATCTCCAACTCGGTGCCCCGCGCACTTGGGTTGCTGCGCAAGTTGAGCAGAACGCTTACCTGCCCGCCAGCATGCGTAAACTTATAGGCGTTGGACAACAGGTTAAAGAGGATGCGCTCTATCTTATCATGATCGAAACTGGTGTAAAACTCTTCCACCTCGCTATCGAACACGAAGCGGATGCCTTTTTGCTCGGCCACATCGGTAAAGGATTGCGAAAGCTCACGGATAAAGGCAATGATATCGCCGCCGGCTTTATGCAGTTTCAGCTCCTGGTACTCCATCTTACGGAAATCGAGCAATTGGTTCACCAGGTTAAGCAGGCGTTTGGCGTTTCGGTTCACCAGCAAAAGCTGGTTCTTCACGTCGGGGTCTTTAACCTGCTTCACAATTTTATCTACTGGCGCCATAATCAGCGAAAGCGGGGTGCGGAACTCGTGGCTTACGTTGGTAAAGAATTTTATCTTCATCAAATCAAGCTCGTGAAGGCGCTGGGTTTCTTCGCGCTCTTTCTCCAGCAGGAACTGGGTGCGCAGTTTCCGGATACCCTCCCGGCGGATATAAAGCAAGCCCCCTACGAATAGCAGCACATACAGGATATAAGCATAAGTAGTTTTCCAGAAAGGCGGCAATATCTTTACGTGCAGGCTTATCTCTTTACTGTTCCAAAAGCCTGGATTAGATGCGCGTACCTTAAAGATGTAATCGCCGGCATCCAGGTTGGTGTAGGGGGCCTTGCGGCTGATATTATCTGCCGTTATCCAGTTGCCATCGAAGCCCTGCATCATGTACTCGAACTTTACTTTATCCGGGTCGAAATAATTGAGGGCAGCAAACTCGATGGAAAACACATTTTCGTTGTATTTTAGTTCGATGCCGTCTACCTCCGAGATGGACTTCGGCAGGATAACCTTGCCGTATATCTTCTCGCCCACCGATACACTTTTGTTGAACACCTGCAGATCGGTAAAAACCAGATCGGGGATGTGCTTGCTGGTATGCAAGGCCGACGGCCGGAAGATGTTGAACCCATTGCTGCCGCCGAATATCAGCTCGCCGCTGCGGGTTTTGTACGATGAATAAGGCTGAAACTCCCTACCCTGTAGTCCGTCTTTCTCATTGTAATTAACGAAGCGGAACTTCAGCGGCGAAGCTTTCCTATCTATGATGATGTTTGATAGCCCATTAGGCGTGCTTACCCATACATTGTGGTTATCATCCTCGCGGATATCTATAGTGGTATTATCGGGCAGCCCGCTTGCGTGGTTAAGGTTGGTGAAATTGCCAGTAGCCGGGTTCAGTATGCTGAGGCCCTCGCGCGTGCTTATCCATATCAGCCCGCTGCTATCCTCCATAATGTTGTTGGTGTTGTTGTTGATGAGGCTGTTAGGGTCCTTATCGTTTCGGATGTAGTGCGAAAACTGTTTGGTTTTATGGTTAAGCACATCTACCCCGAACGAGGTTACCACCCACAGGTTTCTGTGCCGATCTTGCAACAGGGCCGAGATGTAATTGGAGTGCAGGGAATTATCTGCCCCCAGCTTATAAACGTAATGCGAAAACTTACCGGTCTTGCGATCGAGCATGTTCAAGCCGCCCGAAAGCGTGCCCACCCACAGGTTGTTCTCGTCATCCTCCAGTATCGACCATATCCTGTCTTCGGATATGCTGCTGGGGTCGGCGTCGTTATGCCGGTAATGCTTAAAGTTTTTCCCGTCGAAACAATCCAGGCCGCCAAAATAGGTACCTATCCATAGCTTTTGCTCATGATCGAGATACATGCTTACGATAACATTGTTGGTGAGGCTGTTGGGGTTGGCAGCATCGTGCATGTACTTTTTAAAGCTGCCGTCTTTACGGTTAAAGTACATCAGGCCGCCGCCGTTGGTGCCCAGCCATAGGTTGCCATACTTATCTTCGATGAATTTGTTTACGTCGCTAAAGCTGAGACTGGCGGGGTCTGAAAGGTGGTGCGTGTATAATGGAAATTTGAGGATACTTTCGTTGTAGTAGCTGAGGCCGCGCTTATAGGTGCCTACCCAAATAATGCCTGCGTTATCCTTATATAACAATATGATACTGTTCTGGGCTACGGTTTTAATATCGTCTTCCCGATTCAACAGGTATTTTATGCTGAAATCGCGCTTATCCAGTATGTTGATGCCGCCGTGGTCGGTAGCTATCCAAATACGCCCCTTATTATCCTGCACCACGCTGGATACCACATTAGTGTTCAGCCCGCCCTTGGTGTTGCTTTTATCCAGGCGCTTAAAAACATCGAGCGTACTTTTGAGGTAATATACACCATAGGTGTAAGTGGGTACATAGGTCCATATATCGTCCTGCCCATCTATAAAAATTTTGTAACTGGTATTTAACGCAAGAGGCGGCGCGTTAAATGCCTTGCGGTAATTCACCTTATAGGTAACGGGATCTATCCGTTCCAGGATGCCTTTGTTGTACACCAGCCAAATGTTGCCTTTAGAGTCGGTAGCCAGGTCGGCCACCGCATTATCATATAGCGTTTTATCGTCGCCGTAGCGGTTGCAAATGCGTGTGGTGGTTTTATTACGGGGGTTGTACTTGTAAACGCCTAAAACCGAATTGAGGAACCAATAATTCCCCAGGCGATCTTTACGTATGCCGGCAAAGTTTTGCGTGGGCACGTTGACGGAAAGCAGGTAGCTATTGATATCGTGGCCGAACTTCTCGGTAACCGGATCGTAAATATCGTAGCTGTTTCGGGTTTCTACCAGCAGTTTATTGCCGGGCCCTTCGGATATGGTTGCTATGTAATCGTCGCTGATGCTAGCCGTATCGCTGGCACTGTGCTTAAATACCTTGAATTTATAGCCATCGTATTTGTTTAAGCCCGATGGCGTGCCGAACCACATAAAGCCTTTGTTATCCTTTAAGATGCTGTTTACCTGGTTGTGCGATAGGCCGCCGGCAATATCCAGCCGCGAAAACTGGAACTCGTTATTTTGTGCACGCAGGCCCGCCGCTATCAAAAGCGCCAGAAAAGTAAACGTGCAGGCACGGCGTTGGGTTATGTTCAAAATAATAGCGTTTTATGCCCTTCAGGCGCACTATGCAGCACTAACAAGAACAAGGTAAATAATTGGGCAGACCAATTTAATTAAAAATTACGCTTTGGGGTTAATACTATTATTGCAATTTATTTACCGGTAAAAAAGAGGCTGTATAAAAAAATCAAGATTTGGCCATGACATGCCTTTGTGCCTTCCCTGCGACGTCCTTGGTTAGATTTTTTAACACAAAGTGCGCAAAGGGAGAAACACAAAGAACACGGAGCCCAATTTTAGCTTGAATAGTTTTTATAAAATAGTTTAAAGTTACTTTACCTTTTTAAGGTAATTAAGCATATTGCCCGATAGGGGCGCACCCAAGCGTTTCAACTTATCGAGGTAATACTTTTTCACCTCGGGCCAGGCGTAAAAGTTGGGGTAAACAGGTTTGAGGCCTGTTATGGCGGCATCCTTTTCGTTGAGCAGGCAGCGCAGCAGGTAGCCGCCGGTATTGTTTTTATATACTATCCACTGCACATTCGCGCTCAGCGGTATCACCTTTGCCGATTCCCAATTTTTATTAATGAGCTGGATATAGGTACCCACTTTATCCGAACGGTTCAGGCCAAGCAGCGCGGCGAAGGGCGATATGGTTTCGGCATGAGAGAAACGCAGGTTGGCGGCAATTTTTTTGCCGCTAACAACTTCGTTGGTTGTCCTGATAAAATCTGCCAGCAACGGCGTAGCAATTTTTACCTGTATGCCATTAACATCGGCACCGGGGCCTTTGGTGAAAAAGTCTTCGGCAACATCAATACGGCTTAGCGTCGCCAATTCATCGCAGGTGAAAAAGCTTTGGAAGTTTAGATCCTGATCGGTAAACCCTGCTTGTTTTATCTCCTGCCGCAACGAATAAACGATGGTAGCAAAGCCAAACAAATCGTTTACGAACTGGCCCTGGTTAGCCGCGCTTATCGATTTTGTGAAATCGGCAGTAAAAAAACGTGCGTTAACGCGGGCGTTCAGTTCAGGAATACGGAGGTAGTTCCTTAAATCGTCTACAACCTTTATCCATCTGCCGTTCTTCTCAAAATCGAGGTAGGCGGGTGAGAGGTCGTAAAAGCGGAGGGTGGTATCATTGATGCCTTGCTCTATAATGGTTCCGTTTTTAAGCAATGGCTGTAACCCTTTCAAAAAGGCATCTGCGCTTTGGCGGGTGCGTATTTCTTTGGTAACGGTTACGGTAACCTTTGGCTTATCGGCAAACACCGTGACGTTGTTTTGGTACAGGCGAGATGCGATGCCCATCAGTTCGGTTACGCCCTCTGCCGAAATAGATTTGGTGCCCCCTTTTTCTACTTTATCCAGCGCAAGCACCATTTTTTTTAGCTGCTGCCCCAAAATGGTCAGTGCTTTTGCGCTATCGGCCTTTGCAATCAGCTTATAAATATAAGCCGAAGAAGGTGCCTTGGTTAAGTGCCGAGCACCGTGCCGGCCTACATAATTTACAAAAACGGCTTTATAGCCATCCGGTATTTTTACTGTTGTGTTTTTAGGCTGCGTATATAGTGTTTTCGTTCCTAAAAACACGCTATCGCATTGCTGGGCATCGGCAGTAGCTGCTATCAGAAATAATAACAACAGTAAGGGTAATCGGATGCTCATAAGGTTTAGCAATGGCATGGCAAATATAATACGGACCAATAAAAGACAGGTTTATTCCTCAAATATATAATGTTTGTTTCAGGATATCTTTTTCATTTCTCTTTAAATAATTGGTTTTTTGTTCAATGCCCCCCCCATAAAACACCAATGCCCGGCATAAAGCCAGGCATCGGTTATCGTTTAAGTTTTGTTTGAGTTTAGAATGCGTAACGCAAGCCAAACTGCATCTGCCAGCGCGAGGCGAACAGGTCAACAGAGTAAGGCACGCCCGGATCGGTAAAGTTGTATTTAGGATACGTTGTAGGTGCATTAGCAAATGTAGGGGTAGTTTTTGCGGTTAAGCCTATGCTCGAAGTTGAGTTGAAGGTGTTAGCCGAGAAGTAGTACTGGCCCCAGTGCTTATTAAGCAGGTTGGTTAAGTTTACGATATCGTAAGTGAAAGTAATTACTTGCTTACGTTTGCCGCTGCCGAACTTAAAGTCTTGCGAGAAACGGAAATCTAAGTTATTGTTCCATGGCGTAAAGGCTGCATTACGCTGGGTGAATTGGCCACGGCGGGTAGCTAAGTATTTATCTTTATCAATGAAAGCATCAAATGCTGCTGCCTGTTGTGCTGCGGTTGCGCCGCCTACAACATCGCTAAAGAAGTTTACGGTTTCGCCAACCTTTGGTATGTAGGCTAAGCTAACCTGCTGACCTGTACCATCTATAGAGCTTGGCAGGAAGCCGTAAGAGTACGGGTTACCCGATTGTGCGCTCAGGAAGAAGCTAAAGTTAGCTGTGTAGTTGGTGTTGCCACCCCAGTTAACCATATAGTTAACGGTTGACACGATGCGGTTACGGATATCGAAGTTGGAGTTAGCTAACCCCGGGCTGTTTGGATTAAGCGCCTGGTTCAACTGCCAGTTACTTTCCATTGAGTTACGGATACCGTTGGTGATATCCCTGGAGTGGCCGTAAGTATAAGCTACCGACGCATTCAGACCCCAAGGGAAAGTTTTTGCCACCTGAGCAGTTAAGCTGTAGCGGTAACCCTGGTTGGTGTTTGATAACAGGTAAGCGTTGGTATATGATGTGTTAACGCCTTTGTTAATGAAGATAGGCTGTTCTTTATTTACATCATATGGGTAATAGGTAACCTGATCGGTAGTGTTTACCTGCTGGAACTTTAAGTCGTGGATTACTTTGGTGTAGATACCTTCTACCGTAAATTTCCATTTATCGGCAGTGGTATAGTCATACGCTAAGTTGCTCCTCCATACCTGTGGCATTTTGAAGTTGTTATCTATCAAGTCTACCTGGGTTGGGCCGGTTGCAGATGTATTTACCGCCGGTATTTGTTGGTTTACATAACCTAAACCACCGTTGCTGGGTGCCTGCACAGGGTTTGTACCCGGGGTGATAGGCGCAGTTGCACTTGGTTTTTTATCATACGCACCATAAGTATCGCCATTGTTGTAGAATGCATAGCCAAACCATGCGAAAGGTACACGGCCTGTAAAGAAGCCCGAACCACCGCGCAATACTGCGGTTTGGTCGCCATTGATATCGTAGTTAAACGATACGCGTGGGTTTACCTCTACATTGTTCAGGTATTTATTAGTGATGTTGGCAGGTTTGGTGTAGGTAAAGGTATTACCGTAGTTAGCATCAACCGGTGCATTTGTTGTTTTAGTGCTAAGCGGTTGCTTGTTAGGCACGCCAGCATAATCAAAACGCACGCCAGCAGTCAGTTTGAAGTTATCGGTAAGCTGTATCTCGTCCTGGCCGTAAAAGCTAAGCAGGTTTACTTTAAACTGTGCAGATGGGTTAGCCAGGATATAATCGCGGGTGTTGTTTACGTAGTTGTAGTTGGCACGTGTACGCGATGGGTTGTTGGCCAAAAAGTTGGCAACGCTGCTGTAAGCTATACGGCCGTTCCAGGCGTTTACAAAATCGTAAGTGATGTTGTAGAACTCGTTGTGGGTACCAAATGTCCAGGTGTGTTTGCCTGCAGATAAGGTAAGGTTATCGGTAAACTCGGTGGTTTTTTGGCGCATATCGAATATGGCGGCTTCGCGGTCGGTACCCAGGAAAATGGTAGTACCAGGCGTGTTACCGGTTATTTCTATCTGCGGCAAAGCTGGGTTAGATGTTGGGTCGCGAAAATCGTGCACGTTAGAGTAACCAATAACCAGGCTATTGCTCAACGTGTTGCTGAACCTTGATTTCAACTCGGCAACGGTTGATGTAGAGTTGTTGTGCGACACGTAATCGATACCGCCGAAACGAAAGTTTTGCTGATCGCGCTCTAAGTTGGTTGCGGTAGAGCTGATGGTGTTGTTACGCAGGGTCAACTGGTTTTTATCGTTGATGTTCCAGTCTATCCTGTTGAAGTATTTGTTTGACCGTGAGTAGATCGAAGTGTTATTGTAAGTACCCGGATCGAAACCGTAGCTCTGCATCTTGGCAGTAATATTCTGCGCATCGGTTAAGGTAAGTACTTTTGCAGAACCTGCAGTACCGGCACCGGCAATAACAGGATCCTGGCGGCGGGCAATCTCTTCGTTGGTGAAGAAGAACAATTTATTTTTGATCAACGGGAAACCTAAACGGATACCTGTCTGATAATCGTGGAAAGATGATGGCAAGCTGGATCCGTCGCCACCTGATGCAGTTTTAGTATTGTTTGGGCCTACCAGGAACGCGCCGCGGCCGTAACCGTAAATGGAACCGGTAACATCATTTGTACCGCTACGTGTTACGGCGTTTATGCTACCCCCCAATACGTTACCAATTTTGATATCGTACGGTGCAACCAGTACCTGTATATCCTGTATCGCGTCTAACGATACCGGGCTGGTACGGGTGCTGCTACCAACCTGGCCCGATGCGTTCGACTGGCCGCCTAATGACGGGCTGAAACCGATAGCATCGTTGTTGATAGCACCATCAAGCGTTACGTTGTTGTAACGGTAGTTGGTACCCTGGAAAGAGTTGTTGTTGCTTTGCGGCGTAGTGCGGGTAAGATCCTGCAAGCTGCGGTTGATGGTTGGCATATTGCGTATCTGGCTCTGGCTGATACGGGTAGAAGCGCCTGTTTTGCTAGCGCCGCCGTTTGCAACAACCTTAACCTCTTTAAGCGAGGTGGTTTCGTCTACCAGTAAAAAGTTGAAGCTGGCGCTACCCAGTTGCAGGGTAATATCTGCGCGCTCATCTTTTTTGTAGCCTATAAATGTGGCAGTTATAACGTAAGGACCACCGGCATTTACGTTGGCAATGGTGTAACGGCCATCGCCATTGGTTTGCGAACCATAATGGGTGCCGGTGCTGGTGTTTACCAATGAGATGGAAACGCCTGGCATCGATGCGCCTTTTTGGTCTACAACCTTTCCGCTAACCACTGCGGTGGTTATTTGTGCGTTTGCCGCAAGGGCAAAAAGTAGTGTAATCAATAAAAAGTATAGCTTTTTCATGTGTGTTATTTAAACATCACAAAGATTCGGCTATAATGTTACCCCAATGTTAAGGATGAATTAACATTTAACACGTTGTGTAATCTAAAACGTCACATCCGTGTTAACCCGATGTTAAATGGGCGTTATTGCTGCAAAATACACATAAAAGTGTTATGCAATTGTTAGGCAAATTTACGCAGCAGGCTGCAATTGTGCAAAAGCGTGTTTGGTATCTTCCAGGCTTAGGTACAGGGCTTTGGCTAACAGGGGCAGTTGCAACGCATTCAGTATCTTTTTGCCACACTCTATACGGCTCAGCAGCGCACGGTCTATTGCTATCTTTTCGGCTAGTGTGGCCTGGGAGAGGTTAAGTTCCAGCCGGTGTTCTTTAATGTACGCCCCAAAATGCGGGTAGTGACTCAAATCGGGTTTGGTTTGCAGCACTTCTTCGGCGGCTGCCGATAGGCTGGCCGGCATCTGCGGCAATAGTATATTATTATCAAAAAACTGGCTAAAGTTTACCGACATCTGCTCAAACAACTTCTCATCTATACAGTAGGTTGCTTCAGAGCGCACGTTCCGTACCTTTATTATCCCCAACCCACGCAATTCCTGTATGTGTTTGTTGATGGTTTTTGCATTAAGGCTGCTTGCATAAACCGCCTGTTTGGTAAGGCAGTTGCCGTTCTCTGCTATCATGCGCAGTATAAAAACCCGTATAGGCAAAGCAATGGCCCGGGCAAAAGCTGATATCTGGGTATCTATTTCGCTGAAATGTGCATGCAATAAACTCATTGGGTAGATAGTATTCGGCAACATTAAAAAAAGCTGCCCCATGGTTATCCCGGGGCAGCTTTTTTAATAATTTCAGGTTATTATTTTACAGCGCCCGGAGTTTCGTAAGGCAACGTTTGCGGGCTGAAATGAGCCCAACCGGTTGTCCAGTCGGTAGTACCGAAAGCACCTTTGAAAGTAACTTGTTCAAAGAAAGCATCAGTAACTTTAGCGTTAGTGAAAGCAGCGCCTGTTAAAGCAGGAGAAGCAGCAATCTGTATAAAGTTAGGAACACCAGCTCTTACAGCAGGAGCAATATCAGCAGCAAATTTGTAAGCATCGGTATAGATACCAGCAGCGTACAGGTCAGGTGAGAAAGTGTTAACAGCTGTAAGCAATGGGGTAACAACACCTAAAGCAGTAGCGTTAGAGGCTTTGATCTGGTTGCCTTTGCCGTTGCTGCCGGCAATTAGGTTGTTAGCAAATACCGAAGTACCGGCTACTAAGTTACCTGATGCGTTTGCAGGGGCAGTACCGGCTGCATCATCGTAAAATACACCTTCGGTATAACCAGTGATAACTGAGTTTAAGATGCTGATAGATGAGTTACGACGGATTTGCGCACCATGCTGAAAGTTAGCATTGATTGCTGTAAAAGCCGCAGTTTCTTTAGGGCCTAAGATAGTCATGTTAGAGAAAACCGCAGAAGTTTGCGGGGTGATGTTTGCACCGGCGCCGTTGTTATCAGATTCGAAACCGTTTGAACCGGATACGTCTGCAGTGGCCGCTAAACGCTGAGCCAAACCAAATTGTATCTTACCGGAGAAACCGAAATCTGTATCGAAATCATCATCCCATGAATCTATGGCTAATAAGTGTTTTGCATTTACAGTACCGCCAAACCACTCGAAAGCGTCGTCGCCGGAACGGTAAACCTCAACGTAATCGATAGTGGTACCAGAACCAACGCTGCCAAAAGTAAGGCCGTTGATCTCGTTATCGGGGCCCAATGGGATACCGGCATATTCTATACGTACATATTTTAAAGTACCGGAGTTATCAGCAGCATTAGTGCCACCGTATTTACCTTTATCGGTTGCATCAGATATACCTTCTATAGATACCGAAGCACCTGCGTTGTTAGGTGCATTACCCAAAAGGATAATACCACCCCAGTCGCCTTGCGAACGGCCACCTGCAGCAACATTAGAGGTAAATACAATCGGTTTATCAACTGTACCAACGGCCTCTATTTTAGAGCCACGGGTGATGATTAAAGCGCCTTTAGTTGCTTTATCACCTTTAATCAGGGTGCCTGCCTCTATTGTCAGGACAGCGTTACCGGTAACGAATACGTTGCCTTTTAACAGATAAATTTTATCTGCTTTCCAGGTAGTAGCGGCAGTAATATCGCCGGTTACGGTAACAACATTAGATGTTACCGGCGGGTCAACTATCGGTTCGTCATCTACTGTTTTTTTGGAGCAGCTTGTGAAGGCTATGCTTAAGCTTAAGGCTGCCAAGAAGAATACTTTTTTCATTTCTGTTTTAGTTTATAGATATACTTAATATTGATTTGATCTTTTAAAAGGTGTAATTGAACGAGAACGAATAGTTGCTGCCTGGTTTGTAGCTGCTTTGCGTACCATCGGTGGCATCGTAAACTTTGTTCTTGTTAAAGTCGTAGTAGTAGGTTGCCCGTTGGTTGAAGATGTCGCCGGCGTTAAATTTGATTTCGCCTTTGCTCTTTAAAACCTTTATACTCAATTGTACGTCAACCACGTCTCTTGGTGCTTCCCAAACGCTTTCGTAAATAGCGCCTGCGGCTACCGAAAGCTTGCGCCCAACCCTGTTGTACAGGGCGTTGAAACTCATTTTATTATCGAGGAAGGTGTGCTGCAACCCGGCGTTGATTACATATGGTGCCTGGCCAACCAAAGGGCGCTCTTTTTCTAAGAAGTTAAGGCGGCCATCTGTAGGGTTGATTGCTTTGGATTTGATTACCGACAGGTTTGTATAAGCTGTAGTGTTTTTAAAGAAATTGCCCGTGCCGATAAAATCAAGCGATTTACGTATCTCCAGCTCGGCACCGTAAACGTTGGCATTATCTGAGTTGAAGTAAGTAATGGTACGGGTAGAGTTTGCATCGTTGTTATAAGCCTCGATAGCATGCGTAAACTTTTTATAGAAACCCGATACCGAGATAATTTGCCCTGCAGAAGGATAAAGCTCGAAACGGACATCAAAGTTATTGATGCTTGCTTTTTTCAGCAGCGGGTTACCTTGCTGAAATGCAAGCAACTCGTAATCGTAATACATCGATGTGGCAAGCTCCCTAAACTCGGGGCGGGCAAGGGTACGCGAGTACGATGCACGCAGGTTTATTTTAGGGGTGAGGGCGTAGGTTAAGTTAGCCGACGGTAATACGTCTACATAGTCTTGCTTAACCTGGTCTGCTGCGTTGGCTAAAACCTTCGGCGTAACGTCTACATTAAATTGCTCTGCGCGGGCGCCCCAAACCAGCCTCAGATTACTAGTCAGCTTGTTATCCAACATAGCATAACCGGCGTTGGTTAGCGAGTTGGCGGTGTATGAATCAGGGCGGCCATCAATTTCCTGTAGCTCGTACACGTTGGCATTTATCAAATCCCTTCCAAACAAAGTACTTAGTGGCCTTTGTTTAATGGCATTAGCGTCTGTTACATCTACGTTGCCTCTTATTACTGCGCCTAAAAAGCGTGCATCGTATTCCCTGTTACGGTACAAAGAATTAAAACCGGCTTTAAAGGTGCCTTTTTGCTTAAACATTTTAACCGGGAGCGAGTAGTTTATCGCACCGTTGTAAGAGTCTTCGTTCAGTTTAGCAAACAGGGTAGCATTTTCTTTACCTAAAGAAGAAATGTTCGCCTGGAAAGGGTCGCCGCTGCCAATATTGCGCGAGTAACTGGTTTTACGCTGACCGGGCTGATCGTTAAGTACGTTGGCGTAGCTCACCTCCCAGTTAATTTTTGCGCCTTTGTCGCCTAAAGGATGGTTACCTTCTAAAGTTGATTTCAGCAAGGCTTTCTGCAGAAGATCGAAAGCGTAGTATTTCAGGTCGACACCCGAGCCTGTATTGCTACCTGTACGGTACAGGAACTGGTCGTCGAAAATCCTGTTGTAAACGTTTTTAAAGGTTATTTTATTCTTACCGAAGGTGTAACCAACGTTTAGCAATGCCCCAATGTTGGTAGAAAATTTGTAAATATCATCGCTATAATGATTATCGTAGTAATCGCGCTTGATGTCGCTACCAATTGTTTGCGAGTTACGGTACGTTAAAGCCAAAATAGCGCCGAAACGGTTGCCGCTTTTCAGGTCTTTTACCTTACCAATAGTAAACTGGTAGTTTTGAGTTGGTAGTGCCGTGTTTTTGTAAATATTATAGTCGGATGGCAGGCTTCTTAACAAACGGATGTTACGATCTGTAGTTAAACCGTTAACAATGCTGTTAAAAGATGAGAAACCATTAGCCAATTGCCTGTCGCCGTTATCAAAACCTAAATAATCGGTTGCGTTACGCGGGCCGCTCAGGAAATCTTTAAAGGTAGAAGCTGTGTTATAACCACCGCCAATGCCGAACGAAACGAAATTCTGGTCTGGCAAATCTTTGGTGAAAATATGGATAAGGCCACCTGCAAAATCGCTCGGCTGATCTGGCGTGGCTGTTTTGGTAATGGTAAGGTTCTCTACCAGGTTTGATGGTACGATATCGAACGAGAATGCTTTCCTGTTCGGCTCGGTGCTTGGCAACGCGGCGCCATCAAGCAAAGCAGAGTTGTACCTATCGCTAAGGCCACGGATAACCACAAATTTATTATCCTGTACGGTGGCACCGCTTACACGTTTTAAAACGTCGGCGGTGTTCCTGTCTGGCGAGCGGCGTATAACTTCAGACGATATACCGTCTGAGATAGAAACGCTGTTCTTTTGCAAGGCATACAGCGCCGTTACCGACTCCTGGCGGTAGGTTGCTTTAATAACAACCTCGTTTAGCGCCGTACTTACCGATGGCGCCAGGGCAACATCAAGCGGGGTTGCAGCATTGGCTTTAACCTCTATATCAGATATCGATTTTGTTTGGTAGCCTATATACCGCACCAATATGGTGTACCGGCCCGGCGCTATGCCGTTTAGCGAGTACCGGCCCTCTACATCGGTAGCAACACCTTTGGTAGTACCCTCTATGCTCACGGTTGCGCCTATGAGGGTTTCGCTGTTTTTCTGATCTATTATCTTACCAACTATTTTACCGGTATTTTGGGCAGTGGCGGTTAAACCTGCACATGCAAATACAAGTATTAAGCCAAGGAAATGTATAACTTTTTTCACCATTAATATTTTGATGCAAAGCTATCCCACACATCTTTCCCCGGCGATTTTTGGCCATTATCAAACCATTATATGTTATTATGCTTATGGTTACCAATGGTTCAATATTATAACCATTTATACTTACGGCAGCCGCGCCAATGTTAAATTTTTGCCCGCATATGCACAAACGGGCACTAAACCGAACACACCTTGATGCTTAATTTCCTGCCACCATCATATCGTTAAGCTTGCCGTTTACCTTATTTAGTACCCTTATGCAATTGTACATTTCCTGCCAGGTGAGGTCCTCGGCCATTTGCTCTTCAAATACGTTGAACAGGTTGTTCATTACGCCTACGGTATCCTGCGCCTTTGCGGTAAGCGAAAGCAGTTTGCCCCGGCGGTCTTTATGGTTTACGGTTTTGGTTACGTAGCCTTTCTCTTCCAGAGCTGCAATAATGGCCACCATGTTCGATTTTTCTATCAACAGCGTATCACAAATAAACTTTTGTGTGCTACGGCCGCCCTGGCGGCTCAGCAGCAGTATTATTTGATAGTGCTGATAAACGTCTATCTCTTTTAAAACGGTAAATAAATATTGATGATAAGATTTATTGGCCAGCATCAATTGCAGGCTTAAGTCTTCCCCGAAATTCATAATAAAAAGTTGAGGCCCGGGCCCCTGCGAAAAACAGGCCGACGGGCAAATTGCCGATTGCGTTAATTATTAATGGATGGGCTTAACAGCCGGCAAGGAAATTAAATAAGCAGGGTTTGCAGCCGAAGGTATTTCTGCGAAACGGGCAAGGGCGCTTTGCGGGAGAGGAAGCGCGAATAAAAATCTTTAAGCGGGTACTGGCAGGCACAAAAAAACAAGCCGAATACCAGGAAAATTGCAAATATGGGCCGCAGTTTTAAATGAACCGGCGGCGAGGAAAGGTGCTTCTTTTTGATGAATTCCCAACTTGCATCATGTATGCCATGATCTACAACGGGTTGAGATGGCGCTTTTTGTTTCACAATTAAATGCCTGGGATGGCTTGCCCGGTAGCCATAAAGCGCAACAGCAGCAGGCAGCACGTTTATGAACAACGTTATTGCCAGAAACAGGAACTTCGAAAACGCTTTTAACATCCGGGTGGTTGTTACACAGGTAACAATCAAAGTTCAGCATCTTGCGGCTGGCAATCAACAAAACTAAATTTGTTAACCAAAGCTTAATACTAATTAAACATTGGTAAGCGGGCGCTGTGTGTTAGCCGGCCACTTCCAGGTCGGCAACGGCTAAGGGGTATGCTGCCAACTCCCGCAGGCAGTTGAAGTAATGGGCAGCAAGGTCGTCCCAATTAAGGCGGCCGCTGTATTCCAGGCCTTTCTCTGCAAACTGATTGGCCAGTGCCTTATTGTTTAAGGTGCGGGTTATTTTTTCAATATAATCGGCTGCATCATATGGCTTGCATTTAAAGCCATTGATACCTTGCTCAATAAAATCGGCCGAGCCTCCCCCATCGGCTATTACGCAGGGCAGGCCCGATGCCATAGCCTCGAGCACTACATTGCCATACGTTTCTGATACAGAAGGGAACAGGAAGATATCTGCCGAGGCATATAAAACGGAGAGTTGGCTATGACCCACCTTCCCGGTAAAAACGGCGTTGGGCATACGGGTTTTGCATGCTTTTAATGCGCTGCCATCGCCGGCAATTACGAAGTTTACTGCGGGGTTCTGGCTTTGCATACCATCGTAAACCTCAAAAAGCGTTTCGAGGTTCTTTTCCCATACCAGGCGGCTGGCAAATAATATAGTAGGGTTGTCGTTACCGGTAAGTTCGCGCAGCGCCTTTTTATTTCTTTTTTGCGGAGAGAAAAGACCGGCATCCATGCCTCGCTTCCATATTTGCATGCGACTGGGCTGTACGCCCATTTCGGCAAGTTCCGCCTTCATGCTTTCCGATGGTACATATATCCTATCGCATTGGTTATAAAACAGCTTGTGCCGGGCAACTACCAGCTGCCGGGTGCTGTTTATTAAAAACGGCAGGTGCTTAAAATAGTAATCTATATAGGAGATGAAATGCGTGTGGTAGATAGTTATTACCGGCAGGCCATTTTGGCGCGCGTAATTTAACCCGAAGTTGCCCAGCAACGATGGTGTGGCAATGTGCACCACATCGGGCGCGAATTTGCGCAGCGCGTGTTTCATGCGGCTTTCAGCTAATACCGGCAAGGCTAATGAGTAGCCCTGGTTTACGAACAAGGATACATGCGGCACGCTCATGCTCTGATGGCCCTTGATGCTCTCCGGCCCTTCGCCGTATATAAACAGAAACTCGAACCGCTTATCGTCTATACGGTCAATCAGCTGGTACATGGTGCGTATGGCACCATCCAGCCCTTCGGTCAATATCTCGGCAAAAAAGGCTACGCGCACCCTCGGCCCGGTATAGGCAGGTGCAACAATACCCCACTCGTTCATCATATAATCCCCTCCTGTTCAGAATGGCACCGGCGCGCTACGGCGACCTTTACGCCTCATTTTAGCGCGTTGCCTTATTTCTTTTAAAGCGCTTTTATCTTTGGGCGTGCGCATGGCCACCCAAATTACGAATGCTGCTATCGCCAGCATCACCAGGTCGATTGTAGTATATCCCGCTTCCATAATAGCCTTAATTTTATGATAATAAAGCTACGGACCTAGTTTAACCGGGGTGTTAAGTTTATATTATGATACGTCCCTCGTTAAAACAGGCAGTATAGCCTGTGGCCGCTGGCGTTCGGCAAGCATCATTGGGCTAACGCCGGCTTGGTTTGTTAGGTTGGGGTTTGCGCCGTAGCGCAGCAGCAACTCTATCTGTGGCAAAGGATACTTCTTTTTTACGGCATGGTGCAGGGCGGTGTTGCCCTGCTTGTCGGCGGCGTTAGGGTTGGCGCCGTTGGCCAGCAGCCATTCGGCCACGGCAAACCTTTTCCAGTTGAAGGCCGCCAGCAATGGCGTTTCGCCTATGCTGCTATCGTCTATATCGGCTCCATGGCTTTTAAACAGGGCGGCGGCTTCGGCATCATCATACCACACAATCGCAAACATGCAATTATGCGGGTTGGCACCATTCATCAATAGCCAGGTATAAAGGGTTTTGTTACGGCCGCGCGTATAGGCATACCAAAGCGGCCGGGCCGGGAAAAAGCCGCAGTTCTCATCCTTTATCCGGTGCACCGCGTCTATATCCATTCCGCTGTTTAACAATACCTGTAACATGCGCAGACTGTCCGCTTCTTTATCCGGGTGTTTTGCTATCACTACACCGCAAAGGTAATGCAAGGCGTTCTTGCCATCGTCCTCGGCCCAGGTAAGCCATTTAGGTTCGGCTGTAAGCAGTTTTTCAACCTTGGGCAAATCGAGATTCTTAACGGCGATAATAAATTTGTTCATGGATAGAATGTTTTAAGTATTCGAAATCTTAGAACTCGCGACTTGTCGCCAGCACATTTGACTCACCCCGGGTTCGCTATCGCTGCCCGACCCTCTCTCCGCAAGCGGAAAGAGGGTAAGCTGCAATTTCTTACCCTCTTTGCGAAGCAGAGTCGCCCAGCGAAGCGACGGCGGGGTGAGTCAACTCGCCACGCGGGCATCGCCGCAAAATTTTCGAACCCTCATGGATTGAATTCTTTTATTGTTTACACACTGAAATCAGCGCCCGCAAATCGGGCCAGCCGTATCCACCGTCGAAATCGCCGTTGGCTGCGTACAGCCTTTGCCCGCCCATGGCTTCGTAAAACCAGCAGGTGGGGTTTTCGGGCTCGGCAAACAGCAGCATATTAGTAATGCCCATAGCCACAAACCTGCCGGCGCAAACACAAAGCATCTTTTTGCCGAAGCCCAGCCGCTGGTATTCCTTTAAAAGATATATCTTATTCAACTCCCCATCGTAGGCAGGCATGTTGGCGTGGGCATACTTCTTGCCCTTTACAAAACCTACCAGTTTGCCCGCAGGGCCTTGCAGCACCAGGCAAAACCAGGTGCCATCCATCTGTTTAAATTGCTCCGCCCATTGCCAGGCGCGGAGGGCGGCAGTGGGTGGTTTTTTAACCATGGGATAAGTTTGCGCCCAGGCAATGGCGTGCAATTCGGCAAGGGCCGGAATATCCTCGGGCACTGCATCACGAAGCACGAACTGCTCAAGCCTTTCCCCGCGCCCGCGCAACAGCCTGGTATTAGCAGCCTTCGATGGTCGCGTTAAAGCAAATAATTGCCGAAGGACTGCATTGCGGAGGTTTTTGATATTCATATAATTCGGAGCTTTATTGCCTGGTAAATCTACCGGTTCATTTCTTGCTCATCGCCTAAATATGAGTTCTGTAAGTAAAGTCCTCGAAAAACAATCGTCATGTTGAATTTATTTCAACACCCCATCATAAAAGTAGCCACTATGCTTAGCCGCCATGCGCGCCGATGACCTGTCCCGTGGGGTCCCGAAACAAGTTCGGGATGACGTTGATGACTGTTTCGAACATTCAAACCACGGCTTCGGCCACGCGTATGTAATAACCGTTTATATCTATAAATGCAAACTCACGTAAGCCGTAGGGATGCGCCTTCAGCTCATCTGCCAACGGGATGCTTCTCTCCCTAAACTCAGCATAAATCCCGTCGATATCCTCAACGAACCACATCAGGGGCAGGCGGTGGCTATCGTTATTGATGTCGGCCACAAAAGCAGGGTCCTGCGCAAAAAGCAGGCGCATCTCGTCGCGCCAGATGCCGCCATCCACGTCGCCAAATTGCCATTCGTCGTGAAAGCCCAATACATCCCGGTACCATGCGATGGTTTCGACAAGGCTTTTTACAGGTAGGTGCACACCGCTGCGGATGAATTTCATTGCTTTTATTCTGATGATTTAAAACATCAGTATAAATGTAGGCACAAAGCAGGCAATAAAGCAATATGCGCCGTGATATAGCCGGATGCTTATTACGTTGGTACGGGAAATATACGGGGGAGTATTTATCCTAATCAGGGCGGTTGGGGGAATTTGCCGCTGATTATCGATTTATTGATTAAACCGGCGGGCATGCCAGGTAATCAATAAATCAGTACATCAAATATCCGTTTCCCTCTTTGTATATTGAGGGTAGGCGGCGTGGCTTATCCTGCCAGGCAGTGGCGTTCGCGGGTGGCAAGGCTGTTCAGCTTCTCTTTCAGGATAGCGCGTGCACGGTGCAGGGTAGTGCGCGATAACAGTTCGCTCATACCAAGGCTGCTGCCTATCTCCTGGTGCGAGTAGCCTTCAATGGCGTACATGTTAAAAACCGAACGGTAGGTTTTTGGCAAGGCCTGTACCATTTTCATCAACTCCTGCGCTTCCAGGCCGTTGGCGTTGTAGCTGCTACTTACCGGTATGTTCTGCTCGGCAAAATCATCAACCAAAACCAACGTTTTTGCTTTGCGGTAACGTGATATAGCGCTGTGTACCATTATACGGCGTATCCATCCTTCCAGGCTACCGTCGCCGCGGTAGTTGCGCATGTTCTTGAACATTTTGATAAAGCCTTCCTGCAGTATATCCTGTGCTTCGTCTTTATCTTTGGCGTAGCGCATGCACACGGCAAGCATTTTTGGGGCCAGCATCTTGTACAACTGTTCTTGTTGTTTCCTGTCGTTCTGTAAGCATCCTTCCCATAGGGCGCTCAACTTTGTGTCGGTGTTCGGTGTCATAGTGATATTGTAGTGATTCAGTATATGCCAAAACTCAACCATTTTTTCAAATAGCTGATTTTCAGCTGATTAATTTTTAAAGCGATTTTTAACCGTCCGCTTCCGTACAGTTAGCGTTCTTTAGCGTACGTATTGATTTGTGTGCGCCATACACTAAGTATGAAGCCATACGATACCTGACGTAATTGCGCTACAATCAGCTGCTTAATTTGGTTATTTAGGGTGTTTTAACGGGATGGTGAGGGGTGAAAAAACGCAGCTATGTGGCTATTTAAACGCAAAGAACGCGAAGAAAAAAACGCAAAGATCACAAAGTTTTTTTTGGTGATGAGTTGTAAATTTTAACGATAAATGCAGCCCTCCAATTAAAATCTTTGCGTCCTTTGCGCTCGCCAACAAGCAAATCTTTGCGCCCTTTGCGGTTAAATAATCGCCGCGCAAATAAGCAAATATGTACCTTTGTCGCATCCGGGATAAAAACCCGGCAACATCATGATAAAAGAAACAGAAATTGTTTGCCCTCCCGGGCAGCACGAAGATGAGGCTGTATTGACGGCCCTTGCCTCGGCGGCTATCAACATTCCCCAACAAAGGATACAGGGTGTAAAAATCCTGAAACGCTCTATAGATGCCCGCGGCCGCAAAGTATTGTACCGCATGCTGGTTGCCGTTTATATAGATGAACCCCAGTTGCCCGAACATTACGACCATCAGTATAAAAATGTAAAGGATGCCCGGCAGGTTATTATCGTAGGTGCTGGTCCGGCAGGTTTGTTTGCGGCCCTGCAGTGTATAGAACAAGGCCTCAAACCCATTATACTGGAGCGCGGCAAGGACGTGAAGCAACGCCGCCGCGATTTGGCCAACATTAACAAACAGGGCCTGGTGAACCCCGAATCGAACTATTGCTTCGGCGAGGGCGGCGCAGGGACTTATTCCGACGGGAAACTATACACGCGCAGCACCAAGCGCGGCGATGTTACCGGCGTACTGAAAACCTTTGTGGCCCACGGCGTTACCGAGGATATCCTGGTTGATGCCCGACCACACATAGGCACCAATAAGCTGCCGCAGATCATCACCGCCATGCGCGAGAGCATCCTGAATGCCGGCGGCGAAGTGCTGTTTGATACCAAGGTAACCGGTCTGCTGGTGCAATTCGGTAAGATACAGGGCGTACAACTGGTCGATGGTGAAAAACTGTTGGCAGATGCCGTGATACTGGCCACGGGCCACTCGGCGCATGACGTATTCCGGATGTTGCACGCACAGGGGATACTGATAGAAGCCAAACCCTTTGCCCTGGGCGTTCGCATAGAGCATCCACAAGAAATTATAGACCGCGCCCAGTACCACTGCGACATCCGCGGCCCGTACCTGCCCCCCTCTTACTACAATTTGGTAGAACAGGTAGACGACCGGGGGGTATTCTCGTTCTGTATGTGCCCTGGCGGCATCATCGCCCCTTGCGCTACCGCGGCAGATGAGATAGTGGTAAACGGCTGGAGCCCCAGCAAGCGCAACAACCCCTTTGCCAACTCGGGCACGGTGGTACAGATAAATATGGAGGATGTGCATGGCGATATGGCCGACCCTTTCCGGATGTTGGATTTTCAGCAGCGGGCCGAGCACCTGGCCTTTAAAGCCGGTGGCGGCAACCTGGTTGCCCCCGCCCAGCGCATGGTTGATTTTGTGGAGCGGCGCGTATCGGCTAACCTGCCCGTAAACTCTTACCTGCCCGGCTGCAAAAGCACAGACTTGCTTGAAGTATTGCCCGACTGGATACACGCCCGCCTGCGCAAAGCCCTCCCTGCCTTCGGCCGAAAGATGAAAGGTTACTATACCAACGAGGCGATATTGGTGGGGGTGGAATCGCGCACCTCCTCGCCCATAAAAGTCCCCCGCGACCGGGACACCTACCAACACCCTCAAGTTGCAGGCCTTTTTCCCTGCGGAGAAGGTGCGGGTTATGCCGGTGGAATTATCTCGGCCGCCATCGATGGGGTAAATTGTGCAAACGGCGTAAAAACCTATCTCGGATAGCCGCAAAAAAAAGAAAAACATCCCTTTTTTTGCGCCATTTGAGCAAAAACACGGAAAAAAACGTCAGTGTTTTGGCAGGTTCTTCAGCACTTTGTATATGGCTTTGCCCCAAAATTCGCCCAAAGCAATGGCCCCTTTTTTATTGGGGTGCAGGTAAAAAGTACCCTGCCTGCCCGGCTCCGCCTGGAAGTCCGTTTGGTAATTCTTCTTAAAATAGGCGAAAGCTTTTGTATCGCCAACAAACACATGGTCGGGGTTGGTTGATTGGTATCTTGCGGCAAGTGCATCTATTACAGGCATATAAGTCTGCAGTCGGGTAAGGCCTTCCTGCAGGTAGGTGGCGCCATTCTGGGTATTGGGGCTGTACCAAACCGGGTGCTGGTAAATAACTATCGCCGCCGGGAACTCTTTCAGTAGCGTATCGGTAATGGTTTTTAAGTTAATGCCGTAATCGCCAACGGAAACCGGAGCACCGTGCGTGCCTTTTACGGCACTATCATTGGTGCCAATCTTTATGGAAAAAATAAGTTGGGCATCATGATTGGCAAAGGCCTTTGCAGCTTGCACCACGGCAATGAAAGCCGGGGTTCCCGGCAAAAAATCGAGTGTGGTGTAGCCACTATGTCCCTGATTACTAAAGCTTACCACCCCAACTCCCTTTTGTTTTTGCAACCATGCCGATGCCACAACCGGCGGTGCCTGCGTAGCGGGGCTATCAAGGCCTGCACCGTAAGTAATGCTATTGCCGATGAATACTATGTTGAGATTACGGGTTTGGGCGTGGGTGGTTGTGATGTAGCAGATACAAAAGACCACACCGAGTATAAAACGCTTTATTTGAGTATTCATATGTTACTTCGTTTTATACTTATTACCTTTTCTCAACCCTATCATAAAACCCGCCGAAGGTATTCATCTTCACGGCATCTTCGTTAAAGAAATCGCCGGGGAAGCCAAGCTCTATCTTGCTGGCATCATCCAGTTTTTTGACTTGTTCGGGGCTTAGCTTCACATCTACCGTTTTCAGGTTATCTTTTAGCTGGTCTACCTTGGTGGCACCTACTATTGGGATACATTGGAATCCTTTGCTCATGGTCCATTGCAGGGCTACGTGGCTTTCAGATACGCCTAGTTCTTGGGCAATTTCCATTACTACGCGGGTTATCTTTTCGGCGCGCTGGTTAAGGCGATTGCTTTCGGGTTTTATGCGGCCTTTATCGCCTTTTAAGTATTTACCGGTTAGTGCGCCGCCTGCAAGCGGTGCCCATGGCGTAACCGTCATGCCGAAGTGCTTGGCCATCGGTATCAGTTCGCGCTCGGCGGTACGGGCCAGCAGGCTATACTCCACCTGCAGGGCGATGAATTGGCTCCAGCCCATCAATTCGGCAAGGGTATTGCCTTTGGCTACTACCCAGGCGGGCGTATCGCTGATAGCGGCATAGGTTATCTTGCCCTGCTTAATCAGGTCGTCCATGCCGCGCAGCACTTCATCAATTGGCGTTATATCGTCCCAAATGTGCAGATACAGCACGTCTATAAAATCAGTCTTCAAGCGTTTAAGGCTGTCCTCTACGCTACGCATCATGTTCTTGCGGTTGTTGCCGCTGGCGTTAGGGTTGCTAAGGTTGTCCTTTAGTGTGTATTTAGTGGCTAGTACAAAGTAATCGCGATCGTGGTTGCTGATGTAATCGCCTATGATTTTTTCGCTGGTGCCCAGTTTGTAAATGTTGGCGGTATCTAAGAAATTACCACCCTCATTGGCGTAAGCATCCACAATATCGAAACTTGTAGTAGCATCAGCCCCCCAGCCGGCTTCGGTGCCGAAGCCCATAGTGCCCAGACAAAGTTCGGAAACCTTAAGACCCGAACGGCCCAATAGTTTGTATTTCATTTTCGGTGTTTTTAGATGAAACAGATATAGCAAAGCTGCTGTTTTGCACGCTTAAATAAAAGCACCGGGTAAACAATAACAACAGGCAATTGTAAATATATAAATACAAAGCCCATGAAAATCATCACCCTGCATAAAGCTATAAATTCCGGGGAACTTTTTACGCACCTGCAAGAACGGTTAAATCCTATCTTCCAAAAACAACGACAAAGCGATATCAGCTTCGCGATAGCCAAAACGCCCGGCGGCATCACCATATCGCAGCCCGATTTATATGAAGGCATATTATTTAATATAGAGGTAAACGGACAGGAATTATGGATAACCCGCAATGAGCATTACGTGGATGATGTAAACTCGATAACACTTGAGTCAATCCTGAATAGTTTATACGATGATTTGTCGGATGGCTTGGGGACGGATCTGGTGCTGGAGGGCTAACCGAACTGCTCCTTATTCTAAATATAATATTTAGCTTTAGCATAAAAACTTGCTATGCGGAAATTATACGTTTTGTTGGCTTGCCTTTGTATTTGCTTTACTGCTGCAAAAGCGCAAGTACGCGAGGCCGGTTACCCCGTAGTGGTAAACCACGATACGCTTTTTACTTTTTATGCAGGCCAGGGTTTGTTTAGCCCGGCAGAGCGTGCGCAGGTGGTTACCAAAAGGATTGCATCGCTCATCAACCGGATAGATTTTAACCCCGATTCGCTCACGTTGAAAAACGACAGCGCGTTATCCATCATTACCTATAAATCGGAGATGATGCTGGCGGTTAACAACAAGGATGCCTCGCTTACCGAATTTAGCCGGCCGCAGTTGGCAGCAAGCTACCTGGCTATATTGAAAAAGCAACTGGGCAATGAGCTTGAAAATAATAGCATAAACCAACTGATTACCAACCTGCTGGAGGCCGCCGCCGTAGTGGCCGTATTGATATTATTGATATGGGCTCTTAACCGTGCCTTTCGCTGGTTGAAACTAAAAATCATAAACGCCTGGGAAAGCAGGCTTGCTAAATTAGCCGCCAAAGGTGCGCCTGTTGGTTATGCCAACCGTATTTTCCCGTTGATAAACAGCTTGTTGCGGGTGGTAAGGCTCGTCATCATTATCGTGCTGGTTTACCTGGCGCTACCGCTACTGTTTTTTATCTTCCCCTCCTCTAAGCCTTATGCAACCCTGTTGCTTGGTTATATCGTAGATCCGCTTAAGAGCATCTTGCTGGCTTTTATCCATTACATTCCCAACCTGCTTACTATAGCAGTAATTTTTACGGTAACCTACTACATTGTAAAACTGGTAAAATTTATAGCACGCGAAATTGAGCAGGGCGCATTCACCATCAATGGCTTTTATCCCGAATGGGCAATGCCCAGCTATAATATTATCCGGGTATTGCTTTATGCATTTATGTTTGTGGTGATATTCCCCTATCTGCCTGGATCCGACTCGAAGGTGTTCCAGGGGGTTACGGTTTTCCTGGGCGTGTTGTTCTCGCTTGGCTCTTCGTCTGCAATATCCAACATGGTAGCGGGCATAGTGCTTACTTACATGCGCCCCTTTAAGATTGGCGACCGCGTAAAAGTTGGCGAAATAACCGGCGACGTGATAGAGAAGAACATATTGGTTACCCGCCTCCGCACCATCAAAAACGAGGATATTACTGTGCCCAATAGCACTATTTTAAACGGGCATACCGTAAATTATACCTCTACAGCAAAAACGTTGGGGCTGATATTGAATACCACCATCACCATTGGGTACGATGCGCCATGGCAGCAAATACACCAGCTGATGATAAGTGCGGCCGAAGCAACCGAAGGCATACTGCCAGAGCCAAAACCATTCGTACTGCAAACCGCGCTTAACGATTTTAACGTGAGCTATCAGGTAAACGCTTACACCAACCTGTCTAACCAAACGGCGGGCATTTACTCGCGCCTGCACCAAAACATACAGGATAAGTTTAACGAAGCCGGGGTAGAAATTATGTCGCCGCATTACACCGCCCTACGCGATGGCAACCACATACAAATACCCAATGATTACCTGCCCGATGATTATAAAACGCAGGGGTTTAACATCAAAAAAACAGAATAGCCCAAAACAAAAAAGCCCGCTTTGCAGCAGGCTTCTTCTTATATTTCCTGAAAACTACTGTCCGTGTATCCAGCTGAATTTGTACTCCAGCATGGGGTTTTTCATGCGCTCGGCTACGCGTAATAAGCGGGCGGGCAGGTTCATGATATAGTCGCGTGCTTTTTCGCCGTTTGCTTCCAGCCCGGTGACGCTTTCTATGTGCCAGTCTTCTATCAGCTCTTTCAAAATATCTACATAATCCAAAGCTGTATAAATGCCCAGGCGCTCGGCAGCATCGGTAAAATGGCCGAAGGTTTGGCCAACCTTTAAGCCAACTTCGCGCAGGAAGTGCGCTGGCATTACTATTTTCTTGCGCATCATATCCTCAAAAGCCAGCATAGCCTCGTTGGCATCTACTTCAAAAATCTTTTCTATAAAATATTTGTATGCTTTTGCATGGCGGGCTTCGTCGCCTGCAATAACGCCGCACATTTTTGATAGTAGTGTATCGCCATCTTTTTTTGCTGCCGATGCCACCCTGCGGTGAGATACATTGGTAGCCAGCTCCTGAAAGGAGGTATAAATAAAGTTCCGGTACGGGTCGCGGCCGGTACCTATGTCAAAACCATCGGCAATAAGCCATTGGGTGCTTACCTCCATCATACGCATATTTACGCGCCCGCTTAGGTAAAGGTATTTGTTTAGCAAATCGCCGTGGCGGTTTTCTTCGGCCGTCCAATAACGGGTCCATTTCATCCAGCCGCCTTCTTCGTTGTGCGATACACCTTCAACCATGGTGAGCCACGATTCGTAGGTAGGCAGCGCCTCCTCTGTAATAGTGTCGCCAACCAATACGGCAATCAAATCATAAGATAAACCTTTCGCACTCTCCTGCAATTCTTTTATTTCGCTGAAAAAAGTAGATCGCGATGCATCAGGCAAAAAGTCTGATGGTTGCCAGATGGTATCTACAGGTTTAAGGAATTCGAACATCTTCTCCAGCATGTGGGGCTCGATGTGCGACATAACCTCCTTACGTTTTTCTTCAAAAAAGTGCATAGTACAGTATTAGCCTACAAAGTTAATCAATTAATTACATTATTGTTTTGCCTGTTTATAATCAATGGCATCCATCATGCCGGTTGATAGGTTTTTAACAGAGGGCTGGCCGTTAAATATCGAAAAATTACTGTTGTAATCCCAATGAATGCCCGGAATATCTAATTTTTTTAAGGATTGCCGCACCGCTTTGATGTACCGGTAACGGCTGCCTTCATCGCTGTATTTGCGATACACGCCATACTCGCCGCAGATGATGGGCACGTAATACTTGTTGCCCCAATTTTTCACGATTTGCAAGTTATCCCGCACCGATTGCTGGTTGCCATCAACCCGGTACTGGTAATAATTGTTTTCGCCCCAGGTGCCGATTACGCCGGGGTTCATGGGCGGGTAGGTTTTGGGGTCGTAGGGGAAGGGGATGCCCGTGGTAGATACCTGGTCGCCCACCCAATCGGCACCCTGGTGGGTAAATATAAACGGCTCGTAAAAGTGGAAGGTGTAAATAATGTTCTCATCGGCCAATCTTTCCATACGGCTCAGTTCGTAAATACTGTTATAATTGGAGGCGCCTACTATCAGCGTACGTTTGGCATCCTCTTTGCGTATGGCGGTAACGATGTTGTATGCGGCATCTTTCCACACTTTGGGGTTTATGGGGCCTGGTTCATTGTAAATCTCGAAAAAAAGTAAATTGGGGCTCTCTTTTTTGTATCTTTTAGCTAATAATAACCACTGGTTAATTACCTTTTGGGTTTCGGTTATATAATTATTATCATTTATTTTACCGTAATGGTAATCTATGATCAATTTTATATCGTATAACTTACATTGTTTCAAAACTTCATCAATGTGGGCAAATACTTTCCCAACAGGGATTTGGGTGGTCTCGAAGTGTTCAAATGCTACGGGTAAGCGTATGGTGGAAACTTTAAGTTTCTTAAGCAGTTCGTAATCGGCCTTTTTTAGGGGATTTGCGCTTAACACATCCTTGTTCCACCATTGTTCGAGCCATGAAATGCTCACGCCGTTATCAAGGCTTTTAGCACGCTTGAATGCTATCTGCCTTTCGTTTAATGGAACTGGTTTGCTTTTTGCGTTAAAGCACTGCATAATTATAATAAATGGCACTAATAGCACACTTTGCGCTAATTTTAAAAGATTTAGGTTAAGAGTGGTATTTTTCACCTATGTTTAATGTTGCAACCGTTAACTGACCAGAAAAACTTATTATAATTCAACAAATAATGTTTGTTCAAATATCGAAAGAAGAATATAAAAAGGAAATCTTAAAAAAAGCATGGTACCAAACCAATAATATTATTTGGTCTATCTTCTTCCTATATCCTACATTTAGTATAGTTGACTTTATTTATGCTAAAGATATCTGGCTCCAGGTTTTTATAGTCAGAATTATAACAGTACTTATAATATATGGTCTGTACAGCTTTTTTCAAACTAAAAAGTACAATTACAGGTCGCTTCTTCATCTGACATTCTTCCTCCTTTCGGTAACATCGGCAATCTTATGCAATTTGGTGAGCATGCAAAACCAGCTTATTTATTTTTTAATGTATGCTGCTATTTTGCTGTTTTTTAATCTGCAGGTTTTTTGGGAACCCATAAATTCCATCATTCAAACTCTGCTGGCCTTATTGCTTTTAGCCATTTTTTACAACTTATTAAGCGAATTAACTTTAGACCTCGTTATCAGTAACGGCGGCACTTTCTTTTTTGTTATCGCTTTTATCTCCTGCCTTATACCAAACGCCCGTTATAAAGTAATGGCGCGCGAGGTGCGATCACAGATCCTTATCGAGAAATCCAATGACCAACTGAAAGACCAGAACCGCGACATTAACGAGAAAAACAACATCATCGACCGCCAGTACGAGCAATTGCGAAAACTGGACGACCAGAAGAACAGTTTCATCAACATAGCCGGGCACGACCTTAAGAACCTCATCAGCCAAATTATGATGAGCAATAACCTACTCAAAGAAGAGGATTACCGCCTTAGCGCCGACCAAAAGGAAATGAGCAACTACATCTCCGAATCGGCCGAGAAGATGCAGTACATGCTGAACAAACTGATGGACGTAAAGGAAATCGAATCGCCTGAAATGAAGTTCAATATGGAGATTTTCGACATCAACGCCGAGGTGATGCATGTGTTTAAAGGCTTACAGGAAACTGCCCAAATGAAGAACATACACCTGGTAGATAACATACTGAAATTGCCGCTTAACGTAAAGCTGGATAGGGTGTTTACCGGGCAGGTGTTCCAAAACCTACTCTCCAATGCTATAAAGTTTTCGCAAACAAACAACAACATACGCATTGTTACTAGCTTGCAACGCCAGAAATTTGTTTTCGAAATTATAGACGAAGGCGTGGCCATTGGGCAGCAGGAGCTGGATATGATGTTCAACAAGCTTAAAACCCTTAACGATGCATCGGCCAGTATTGAGAGCCGCCTGGGCTTGGGCTTATCTATAGCCAAACTGATGACCAAAGAGCTTGGCGGCGAGATGATGTACCGCAGCGACGATAACGGCAATTATTTCAGAGTAGAATTTTACGTAATAAACTAATACATACAACCACAATGAAGAGACTACTTACCCTTTTGGCTTTTATAATGTTAAGCACAACTAGCTTTGCGCAACACATTATTTCATTTAAGGCGATGGGCCACGATGATGACGAGCCGGTTTACGGTATGAGCGGAGCCACTTCCTTCTACTTCAAAATCACGCCCGAGTATGAGATAAATGGCAGCAAGTTGGTGGTGTATTTCGAGCCCTCGCAGGCTTTGATTAGGGAAAAATCGTACGTAAACTTATTTATAGGCCCAAAACCGGTTTACAGCGCCCGGTTAACTAAGGATTCTATACAGAAGATATCCATCAACCTTACCAAGGCCGATGTAACGCCGGATAACTACATCAAAATTCAGGTTAAAACGCTATTGACAATTACCGACGACCCGTGCCGCGATTTGGATAACCCCGCCATGTGGTTAAAAATTAAGAACTACTCCTACTTGTCGTTGGTAAAGAGCAATAAAAACTTCTTCGCCAACATCAACATCAGCAATTGCTTCGATGGCAAAAGGGCGATCGTTTATCCTGCAAACCCCACCCTGCACGATTTAAAGGCCGTTGCCTGGGCGTACTCGCGCATGAAGAAAACGCAGCAGAAAACCATTGGCGTGTATGAGGAAGGCAAACTGCCCGATACCATACGCAACTATATAAAAGTGGGTATGCTATCGTCATTAAGCGGTACCGATAGGTCGCTGGTAAAAGTTACGCCCCAAAACAACCAGGGCTTATTTTACCTGCATAAAGCTATCAGCACGGTTACAGATACCATTACGCGCATGGTTGAGAACAAGGGTCAACTTACCGCCGTAAAATCGGTTGCGCAGGAAGTAGTTCCTACCGAGATATTATACGTTACCGGTGGCGACGATCAAGGTTACGAAAAAGCTATCACCGCTTTGGGTAACATGAATATCCTCAACTCTACCTTCGGCGATTACTTGTTGATAAACAAGGCCCAGAACCAATTCTTCAAAACCGTAGATGAAAACCGCTCTAAACTTTCGCTTAAACAGATAGGCGGCGTGAGCGATTTCCTGTCGGGCATTGGGTCGCTAAAAAGCGCGTTCAACTTCAAGAACTCCGATTTTAGCTTTACCCCTAAAGAGGTGGAGATACGCATAATAGGTAACTACAGCAGCCTCAACCCCGGCGACCGTGGTTTCTTCAACATATACCTTAACGGTTTATTGCTGAGCAGCGAGAAGCTGGATGCATCGGGCAAGTTAAATACTACCGTTACCATTAACCGCTACCAGCACCATAAATACAACACCCTGGAGGCCGAGTTCCGTTTTTATCCTAACAACGGCAATTGCAAAAACAGCTTTACCAATTTCTTTGCCGAGGTTGACGTAGATAAATCGTACCTGGAATCGAAGAACCCCTTCATCACCAGCGACCTCAGTTTCTACCAGTATCCTGAAGCCTTCAACAGCGGTACCACCAAAATTGTGGTAAGTAAAGATTATGCTAAATATGCCGCCGGCGCCATGGGCGAAATTATTTACGAGCTAAACAACAACATCAACGCCAATAACTTCCCGGTGTTTGTTTACTCATCAGGCCCGGATGGCATACAGCCATCAGAGCTTAAAAAGAACAACATCATCGCCCTTTTAAGCAAAGATGACCCGTTGTACAAAGAGTTCCCGGATGCGCCTATCAATTTTGAGAAGAACTTCCGCCTGTATAATACAGATAACAACACCATTGTGTACCAGCTGTCTGATACCACCTCAAATGGTTTAGCGCAGATATTCTACGGCCGCAACAACAACGCTACGCTGGTGCTTACTGCCACAGGCAAGCACCTGGCAGATGCTTTCTTATCGGCCTCCAAATCCATCACCGAGCAGCTATCTACCTTAAGCAGTAACGTTTGTATATCTGACGTAAACAACAACAAATACCTGTTCAACATCAACAAAAGCAGTGATAACCTGGAGTATATTGATACAAAGAGTGCGCTTACCCGTTTCTGGGATACCTACAACCTGTACATATTGCTGGGTATATTAGTGTTGATATTGCTTTCGTTCCTGTACATCCGTTCGAAAGTTCAGAAATCACAGGAGCTGTTTAATGATTAATGTACCCGGTGCATATTCATATCCTAACGAATTAATTTTTTCATGACTATGGCGATTCCTGAATTATTGGTTAAGCATGGCTTTTTAACCGCCGATAATCGTGAAAAAATCGAAAGGCTTTCTTTGGAGACGGGGCTATCTTTCATCAAGATAGCCCTAACCTTCGGCTACATATCGCGCAAAAACTACGAGCGTTCGATGATTGAGGATGGGTATGAGTTTGCCCAGATAAGAGAGATGGAGTATGACCAGGCTGTTTTAGATAAAATAGACCTTAGCTTCGCCAACGACCACCTTGCCCTTCCCCTGCGTGTAGAAAACGGTAAGGTGATAACCCTGATGGCCAACCCCGATGACGAGCTGTTTGCCGATTTCATTAGGTTTACCTACGATATGGAACCCGAAATCATCGTGGCGTCAGACCTTGATATCACCTGGCTAAGCAATAAGCTCATCGGCGATAAGTATGTTAAATCGTCCGTATTCGAACTGATGAAGCGCGACCCGGATAGCTCTGCCGTGGTAACCTTTTCATCGGCACAGCTGGTGTCTACCTTCGTTGTCATAGGTATTGTTGCAGTGGGCCTGGTGCTCAGTTTCAAAAACACGTCCATCATCCTCAACGTTATTATCAGTTCGTTCTTTTTGGTGGCAATCATATTCAAGCTGTTCCTGGCCCTGGTGGGTTCGCGTTTCGAGTTGCACCAGGCGGTTACCAAAGAAGAGCTTAAGCTGGTGATTGATGACGAACTCCCCATTTACACCATACTGCTGCCCGTTTATAAAGAAGATAAGCTGATAAAGAAACTCATCTGGAACCTGCAGGCGATAGATTATCCCCGCCACAAGCTTGATGTAAAACTGTTGATAGAGGAAGACGACGACAAAACCCTCAACGCAGTACGTAATCTCGATTTCCCCGCCATCTTCGAAGTTATCGTGGTGCCTTTCCACATGCCCAAAACAAAGCCTAAGGCCTGCAACTACGGCCTGCACTTTGCCCGTGGCAAATACCTTACTATTTACGATGCAGAGGACATCCCCGATACCGACCAGTTGAAGAAAGTGGTATCGCTGTTCGGCAAGCTGCCTTCGGAGTTTATTTGCGTGCAAAGCGCACTCAACTACTTCAACCGTAACGAGAATTTCCTTACCCGTATGTTTACGCTGGAGTATTCCTACTGGTTCGATTACATGCTGCCCGGTTTAGATACCCTGGATATCCCTATCCCTCTGGGCGGCACCAGCAACCACTTCAAACTGCAGGAACTGATAGACCTTGGCGCATGGGACCCTTTCAACGTAACCGAGGATGCCGATTTGGGCGTGCGCGCTTATGCAAAGGGCCACAAGATAGCCATCATCAACTCCACCACCTACGAAGAAGCCAACAACGAGCCCTTCAACTGGATACGCCAGCGCAGCCGCTGGATAAAGGGCTACATGCAAACCTACCTGGTACACATGCGCAACCCTGCCGCCCTGGTGCGCAAAATTGGCTGGAAAGGTTTCCTCGGTTTCAACTTTTTCATCGGTGCTACACCTGTGATATTTTTGGTGTACCCGCTGCTGTTGACGTTTTTTATCTGTTACATTGTATTCGATTTATCGAGCATCCGCACCCTGTTCCCTGATTGGGTACTGTTCATGTCTATCTTCAACCTCATGGTGGGTAATATCCTCATGATATACGTAAACATGATGGCCGTATTTAAAAGGCGGTATTACGAACTGATATTGTTTGCCATAGCCAACCCTATTTATTGGCTCATGCACAGCATCTCGGCATATAAGGGCTTGTTCCAGCTGGTTACCAACCCGTTTTACTGGGAAAAAACCAACCACGGGCTAAGCAAAGTCAGCAACCCTACAAATATTGTTAAATGAGAATCAGCAGGTCTGTTTACTTACTGTTCATTACTTGCATACTGGTAATTTATTACCTGGTGGCGGCGGTGTACCTCAATAATTTAGGGTACTACAACCACGAGTCGTTGTTCTATATCGAAAAGGCCCTCATCGTTTTTGATGGCGTGGGCGTGCGCCTGAAGGTAATGGGCCTTACATCGCCCATGCTGCCCTTTATGGCGACCTTTGCCTTCACTACCATCAGCTATACGCTGGCGCCCGCGCTGGCATCAGCCATAGGCACGGCATTGCTGTTTTATGTAATAGCAGCCACGCTTATCAAACGCAACACGCAAGATTTTTACCTGTACATACTGCTGGCGCTTTTCCTTTTCCACCCCGGTATATTGTACACGGCGTGTTCGGGCAAGGGGGGATACCTGATGCTGATATTCTTCTTTTTGTTCTTCCTTAACCTGCTTAAGTTTTACCGCAGCAATACCACCTTCCACGTATCTATAGCCAGCATATGCCTGGTTACGCTCATCTTTTGCGATTATAAGTTCGTGTGGCTTACGCTGTTCTTTTTGCCGCTGGTGCTGGCCATTACCATCCACAGCCTTAACCTGGGCGAGCAGGAGAGCATCTTCCGCTTGTTCCTTAGCTTCAACAGCCCATCGCTGCGGCGCAAGCTGGTAAACAAAACCTTTGCGTTGTACATTATTTTATTTGCCCTGCCGCTGGTAGCGGTGCTGTGCTACAAACTGCTTAACCTTACCCACGCCAGCGACCTTAACTACTTCAACGAGAGCCCATACGCCACCTGGAACGTACTGATTGATAAGCTAAGCTTCGACCAGCAGACCACCAACACCAACTACCAGATACCCGAGGTAAGCCTGCTGCTATCTGCCCGCGTGCTGATGTTTTGCCCCATGATACTCATTGCGCTCTACTTATTCAGGGAGAGTACTTACCAGGTACTTACGCTGCTTACGCCCTTTGCGTTCATAGAGTTTTTGCACCTGAAGTACGATAAGGTTTACCTGGCCTACGAGTACTACATGATATTTGTGGTGCTGGCGTTTATGTGCGTAATGTTTAAATCGCAAACGGTGAAAAACCAAAAGGCCTTTAGGATATTGCTGGCCATTACCGTGGCCGTGCAGTTATACACCGGCTGGTACTTCCTCAAAACATCGCCCATTCCCGAGGACCGCAACTTCCTCTCCGTACTCACCAACCGTACCGACGATAAAACCCAGGCCGACAATATGGACGTGGCCAGCTACATCAACTCCCTGCCCGACGATGCGCACATACTGATGGACGATGCAACCGCCTACGGCGTGGTAGCCTTTGTAGAACGCCAGAAGATACGCACCCTCACCATGCCCTACCAGGACAATTTCCTGAGTGGCGTAGAATCGCCGGATAAAGCGGCCGACTACATTGTGATAGCCACCGCCAAGAACCTCGTAACCGGCTACACCCAGCTCAACAACCGTTACCTGGTGAGCATCAAACGCACCCTGCCGCAAATCATCTTTAAAAAGGTGTACGAAACCGATAACTGGATAGTGTACCGGGTGGTGAGGTAGGCTCGTCTTGTCCAGTTTTATTTTATAGAAATTCGGGGAGATGCTTGTGCAAAAAAGCCGGGCATTTCCCGAGAAAATCGGAGGTTTTTCGGTGTTTTTCTGTGTTTTTCGGAGGGTTTTCGGGTTTTTTATGCGCATTCCCAAGAGTCATTTTTGGCTGTTTTTGGGCCTAAAACGGCCTAAAAATTTCCAGCTTTTTCCAGGTTTTGCGTCCAATTCAGGTTCAGGTTTCCAGCTTTTTCTAATCCGGAAAATCGCTTTAATTCCCTTTCCCCTCTGGAGAGGGGGCGTGCGGGGAAAGAGCGGGCGGAGGGGTGTGTTTGCCAGCTTTGCAAACCTAACACACCCCTCCACCCCTCTCAAGAGGGGAATCGCACAAGCCGCCGCACGCAATTCCACAACCCCTCCAACCCTCCAACCTTCCAACCTCTCCAACATTTCAACTTTTCAACCTTCCAACTTTTCAACTTTCCAACTTTTCAACTTTTTCTTTAACGCATAAAGAATTTTCCGTATATTTACAGTTCTTTATTTACTCACCCACTATTTCCTAAAAACAACTCATCATGACCAACAGCTATTTTGAAGCCAATACCGGCTTTTTACGGCCCGATATGATCAATGATATCCGCGCCGAAGTTGCCCGAACCAGCAAACGATCCGAAAAACACGACCCCGACGCTACCATCTTTGCCGATGAACAACGCAGCAGCCTGTTCCGCGTAAAAACTGCCGACGCCTGGATGCGGCAGGAACAAACCCGGCCCATGCCCCGCGAGCTCTTCGGTCCGCTGTGGCTGGAGGGCGAGCTGTGCATTATGTTTGCCGATACCAACCTGGGCAAAAGCATCCTGGCCGTGCAAATTGGCTACAACCTGGCCAAAGGCTGCGAAACCTTGCCCTTTACCAATGAGCTGGACGGGCCCGCCCGCGTGCTGTACGTAGATTTTGAGCTGAGCGCCAAACAGTTCGAAAGCCGCTACCACCACCCGCTGCATGGCGACCTGCACTTTGGCGACTACTTCTTCCGCGCCGAATTCAACCCCGAAGCCGAGAACCCCGCCCCGTACGAAAATTACGACCAATACCTGGCCGCGCAGCTGGAAACGGCCATCACCCAAACAAAGGCAACCGTGCTCATCATCGATAACATCACCTGCATGCGCAGCGGTACCGAACGCGCCAAGGATGCCCTCCCGCTGATGAAACAGCTAAAGGCCCTCAAAACCCGCCACAAGCTAAGCATGCTGGTGCTGGCCCACACCCCAAAACGCAACCCCGCCGCGCCCCTCACGGTGAACGATTTGCAAGGCAGCAAAATGCTCATCAACTTTTGCGATAGCGCCTTCGCCATAGGCGAAAGCCAAAGCAGCCCCGGCGCCCGCTACATCAAACAGATAAAACAGCGCAGCAACGTGCAGCAATACGGCGAAGCCAACGTATGCCTGGCCCACATACAAAAAGACCTGAATAAGTTGATTTACGTGGTAGACGGCTACGCGCCCGAAGCCCAGCACCTGCAGAAACGCAACCGCCCGCAACTACAGCAGCAAGCCCGCCAGCTACGCCGACGCGGCCAAACTTACCGCCAAATAAGCACCCGCCTCGGCGTTCCCCTCTCTACCGTTGCCAGCTGGATGGTAGATTGACCCTTTGAAGTTTGGCGTAATAATGTCGAATAATGAATTTCGAACTCCCAACGCCGAAGTATGGTGATGAAAAAAAGCGATGGGTCATCCTGAGCCTGTCGAAGGTCGCGCGCAAAGGCCCTGCCCGCTATGGTTCAACAAGCTCACCATGAGCCATCGCAGCACCACGTCATGAACTTGTTTCAGCACCCCACAGGACAGGTAAACACAATGCTTTTTTCTTGTCTCTTGACTCTTATCTCTTGATTCTTGACTCTTGACTCTTGATTCTTGACTCTTGATTCTTGACTCTTGACTCTTATCTCTTGACTCTTTTTCGGAAAAGGTTCTGCAGTAGTATTTCGGGAAGGCTCGGCCCCGCTTTCCGCTTATACGCGCACAGGCATTAAGCGCGAAGGCCGGTATCCGCTGCAATCGGGTTTGGGCCGAACGGCAGCCGATTCAGCAATATTTATTCATCGCTGCCGCAAGCCTCCCGGCTTGTGGCCCGGTTGCAAAGTAGCCGGCAGGACAGGCAAACACGATGCAGTTCCTTCCTGGTTCTTGACTCTTATTTCTTGCTTCTATTCAGAAAAGGTTCTGTTATGGTTCGTCGGTTGGGTTCTGCCCCGCTGTTGCCTCTCCCGATGAATATTGGGATACAAACCGCCGGTAGAAGCGGCTTTTCCGCCAATCGGGTTTATTACCGAACGGTTCTGTTGCGCCCACTTGCAAGGTGGCCACTATGCAATGCCGCTACGATACACGCGGCACGCGTGCATCAGCGTTGGCTAGGGGGAAGCGTTAGCGGGTTTAGCAAGCCCTGGATTTAGTGGCTTAAGAGATATTCTGTAGTTTCTTCAGAATAGGCGGAAATCTCCTTTTCCTCAATAACTTTCTTGGGAGCGCCTATTTTTTCCAATACATCTAAAGCGTTATCATACGCTTTGAACAGTTTCGGTGCATGTGGTTTACTTACAATTAAGTCGAAACGCAGGTTTTCAGTTTCAGCCTTGTCTTTTAGCAATGTGAGGTTGCCAAATTGGATAACGGCCTTATTTTGAATGCTGGCTTCGTCCAACAAGTCGAAACTCAAAGTTTTTACCAGGTTGAACGAACCGTTTTGCCACCCCAAATCAAATTTAAAATTCAACCCGTTGTGCTCAAACGATTTATTCAACTCAATTTTATTTTGAACCGACTTATTAGCAAACAGCGATTTTTTCAACTTCGTTACCAAAAACTGCTCGGTATGCCGGGTACGCAAATCCTTGTCTGCATTTCTATCAGGCAGAAAAAGATTAGCATAATCCTCAACAATACTTTCGAAGGATAAGTTCGAAATAGCTGCGGTAGCGGCTTTGGTAAATTGCAAAATAGTTGCATCTGTAGCTAGGATGTTCCGATGTATAAAATCATCAAAATTGGCTGTGTTGACAGACAAGGTGTGTCGAACTAATTCAACCCGCGACTGGATAATTTTAATAAATTTCTGAAAAAATGATGGGTTAAATTCCGGGTACAAAGCTTTAATCCTATTGATGTTACCCAATACGAATTCTATCTTTTCGTCTTCCGGAAAATAAACCAATAGCGCAACATTTACAGTTTCTTTTAAAAACTGCGAATGCTTGTATTGCAATACGCTATATTTAATTTCCTTTTTCATCAATTCCTTGCTTCAGTAAGCCTACAAATTTACTCGAATTATTCTTAACTTCTTCAAAATAGTCCATGAGCATGGCATGCCGCTCGTCAGAATACCCCAAGTTACGCAATTGCCTAAAGTAAGGGACTAATTTATTCAAATTCAGATGCCTTAAATACGCTTCAAACGTTTCGAAATATTTCGCCTTGGCCCGCTCTGTAGCCCTGGTCAAATAATCTATACAAATATGGTGGTTAACAAAATTCCTTTCCCAAATGTCCGCCCGAAAATTATTAACGGTTGAATCATTTAACTCTAACCCCATCTCGTGGTCTATCAAAAAAACCTCATCTGCTTTTATCAACAGGTTTGGTTTATTATTATTCCTGTCGCGGTTCCTGATGAAATTATCAAATGCAAACAATGTTTGAATATCCAGCATTTTCTCAACCTCCCGTTTTTCCAATGCCGAACTAAACAAATTATTCCCCGCAACATATGCACTACCAAATTTCAATCGTGCGTCTTTATGTTCTATTATTCTAAGGGCTTCCGGGTCGTTAATAGTCGCCAAAAAATCTTCATCGGTTTCAATAAAGGCAGCCTCCGGCACATTAAAATCAAACTCGGTAGCTAATACATGCCCGATAACTTCGGCAGTAACATGATCCCTTGCATCCAGGTTAATGGTGTCAAACAACTTCATTACATAGGGTTGAATGCCGTAATCTTCGGTCTCAACAAAAACAAGCCAGGGCTTGGTTCTTCCCCCGGGCATTACACTATCAAATGAAACGGCTTTATATACTGGCAGCAAGGTGTTTAATAAAAAAGCAAGTTCATTAAATAAGTTAACAAATACAACCGCTAAATAGTTTCTTAGTTAGGACCATCGCTGCCGCAAGCCTCCCGGCTTGTGGCCCGCTTGCACCGTGAGCACTATGCGATAACCACATCTAATTCTATGCTATATCGTTTTTAACCCCAACTCCCTCAAGAATGCATTGTGCTTTTCTGTATTCGTTTGTATAGATTCATTTATCAACTTTAGTTTAGCATTTACATCTTCTAAGTTGACATTAATTTCATCTTTAGCTGTACTTACATATCTTGAAATATTGAGGTTGTAGCCGTTTTGCTCGATTTCTTCCATCGAAACCCTACGGGAATAACGCTCTGTCTCTCTCCTATACTGATAGGTATTTACAATGCTTTCTATATGTTTTGGTTCCAGGGTATTTTGCCTTTTACCTTTTTCGTAATGCTCTATGCCGCTGGCATTTATAAAAAGCACATCATCGTCCTTTTTACACTTTTTCAACACCAAAATACAAACCGGGATACCTGTGGAGTAAAACAAATTGGCAGGCAGGCCGATAACTGTATCGACGTTGTTATCTTTTAAAAGTTTGGTGCGAATGCGCTCTTCTGCACCGCCACGGAACAATACACCGTGAGGCAGAATAATTGCCATGGTTCCTTCTTTGCCTAAAAAGTGAAAACCATGTAAGAGGAAGGCAAAATCGGCGGCTGATTTTGGCGCTAAGCCGTAACTCTTGAAACGAAAATCTTCTGCCAAAGTATCGTTGGGTTCCCAACGCAAGCTAAAGGGTGGGTTGGCAACAATGGCATCAAATTCCAGTTTTTTAGATGGATTCATCTCATTCAACTCATCCCATTGGTTAAGCAAGGTATCGCCGTGGAAAATCTCAAACTCGGTATCTTTCATGCCATGCAACAGCATGTTCATCCGGGAAAGGTTGTAAGTGGTAATGTTTTTTTCCTGTCCATAAATCTTTCCAACGCTACCGCCATTGTCTATAATCCGTTTCCTGACATTTAACAATAACGAGCCCGAACCACAGGCAAAATCCAAAACCTTATCCAGCTTTTTTTTCTTGCCCGTTGAAGGGTCCTGCCCGTCTAAGGTGACAATTTCCGAAAGTATAGTGGATATTTGTTGAGGCGTATAAAACTCGCCAGCCTTTTTGCCCGAACCTGCAGCGAACTGACCAATCAAATATTCGTACGCATCACCAAGCGCGTCTCTATCTTTAGAAAAATCAGCAATACCCTCGGCAATTTTCTGGATGATGTTGCACAGCTTTTTGTTTCGTTCGGTGGCTGTCTTTCCAAGCTTCTCAGAATTCAGGTTGATTTCGGAAAATAAGCCCTGGAAGGAATTGGCAAAAGATTCGTTTTCAATATATTTTAACCCTTTAACCAATGTTTCGAGTAACTCCCCATCCTGGGTTCGAGCCAATTCGGTAATATTATTCCACAAAAATTCGGGCTGAATCACATAATGCACTTTTCTGCGCATCTGCTTTTCAAATTCTGCAAAGTCGCTAGGGTTTTCCTTATACCAAATCTCCAAAGGGGTATTGACCTTAAGCTTAGACATCACATCTTGTGGAATGTCGTCAGGGTAATCTTTCCCTAGCTCTTTTTTTGCAGCGTCTTCATAATTAGCTGATAAATAACGTAAAAACAAAAATGAGAGCATATAATCTCGGAAATCATCCGCATTCATGGCTCCACGTAAGTGATCTGCTATATTCCAAAGGGTCTTGCCCAGTTGTTGTTCTTCTTTTTGTGTCATCTCTATTCTAAGCGAATATTACAGGTAATTGGAACTTATGCTTGTCTAAAAAAGCTTTCAATATCCTTTTAAACAAATCTTTGTTGTCTAAATTCATCTCAACTGGCTGATAAATTGAATATTTACCATGGCTTAATAAATTCAGTGCACGTAAAAAAAGCGCTTCATCATTAACACCATAAATGCACTTAGAAAACTCGTCATATCCAAAAAAAGTTGATGTTTTTTCTAACACGCTACGCAACATATTAAAATGATACGTATTGATTTTATTTGTTTCTGATACTTTTTGTAACTCGCTCAAAAGGGCAACATGATGAAAAAATGGAGTGTCATCAGTGGTTTGGAGAACATATTCGTCGCTACGAGTCTTATGCAAAAAATGACTTTTATGCGGAATGTTCCTAAGTTCGTTATACATCACATTAAAAAACAATGCGTGGTGAGACGAGATAACAACCCCTAATGTGTCCTTACCTCTTTTTAACAATTGAGCCAAGTCACTTGCTACAGCAATTGCATTATTATCGTCAAGCGACGAAATGGGGTCGTCAATATAAATGTGCTTTACCCAACTGTAAGACTCGTCGCCGTCTATCGCCAACTCGCTAATTGCAAGAAAAATGCACCAAATAAAAATATTTTCTTCTCCTCTGGATACTTTGATATTTTCCTGAATAATATATTCCGGTTCATCTTGATCTGCTCTGAATTTTAGATTTTTGATCTGCTTTTTAAAAACAATAATCCAATCATCATAATCGATGTCAAAATTAAAATCAGCGTATCTTTCCAAAAATTTAAAAATCTTTTCTTCTAATGCTAACTCTTTGAATCCACCAAAAAATTTCGATTCTTTATTGATGATTAAATGCCTTTCCGTATCATTTTCAAGATCATTGTTCCAATGGAAGAGGTCTTCGGTATACGCATTGTAATAAAGTGTATCTGTCTGTGGATTTTTGTTTCGCTTTTTGCTTATGTTCTTAAACTCCATGGAAAGACGCGTTTTGCCTGTACCATTGTAGGCAAACAGTAATACGAAAGGATGACTGTTTAAATCGTCTCTTAACCTAACTGCAACGTTTTTCAGTGATTTGTATTTATACAATTTCTTCTTCTCACTCATATCTTATTACGATGGATTGGGAAATAAGCCTTGCATTAAACCTTTTTTGTGCAATTGCAATTGTTCAATTCTCTTAGCTTGTGCTGCAATCAATTCATCCAAAGTAGAAAAGCAAGAAGCGATTTTTTGTTGTTCATTTGGGTTTTTTGGCAGCGCTAATAGGATTTGTTTTAACTCATCCAAGCCAATTCTTTTCCTCGTTGACCCAGTGGCTTTCGACTCAATATTTTCTCTTACTTGTATTGAGTTTATTAATGAGTAAATAAAATATTTCGAGTGACGCTTTTCATCTACCACCAACCTGATACCATCCGAAGCCATTACACATCTTTCAAGATTTGCAGGTATAATGCAAGCTCTTCCAACGGGATCACCCATTTTTGATAAGATTATTTCCCCCGAGTAAATATTACAATTTAACAATTCATCAGCCTTTTCAATTGATGTGTATATTTTATAATCATCTTTGAAATCACCATCTCCAATATTCTGTAACTGTATTATTCGTATCCCCGTGGTTTTATAATCGCCCGTCTTTAAGTCAGATCCAAACGGTCCTCCCGTAAAGCTCCATTTAACTTTTTTGTCTGCAACATCAATTAATTGTGTATGTGCCCAATCACCATCATTTTCAAACTCTGGAAACCGATACCCAGGCACCGTTTCGCCTTCTTGCGGAAACAGGTTTTTAAGCAACCCTTTTTTGTGATCTTTAAGGGCTTCCAATTTATTCTTTTGGGTGGCTATCAACTCACCTAAAGATGACAAGCAGTTTGCGATTTTTTCTTGCTCTTTTAATGACTTTGGAATTTTTACACTTAGACTTTTTAATTGGCCACCAGTAATTAAAGGCTGTCCGGATCCAAAAACCAACTTTTTTAGTCCAATATTCTCTATCGAAAAAAAAAAGAAATTAACTGTATTTTTATTTTTTAAATCGATAACCAAGGCATTATCTGTAACACCAAAGCGCCCGGCTACACGATTTATTAAGCCTGCGTTAGCACCAACCCTAGCAATTAAAATAAATTCTCCACTATAGCTACTTGTTTCAGTCGCTCCTATGACCCCTGTGGAACCATAAAGTATAAATTCACCTTTATTTGAATGTATATCTCTTCCTGAGGAAATACTTTCACAATACTTTTCAAATTCGTTCTCTTCCCAATCGCCATCGTTCCTAAATTCAGGAAATCGCAACTCGGGCACTAACTTTTTCTCTTTATTCATAAGCCACCAATCCTGATATTTCACGCCCTTCGGCTAATTTTTTTAATTGGGGTACTAAATCTCCCATCAAAGCCAGTTCTTTTTCCCGGCGTTGTTTCCAGCTTAACTCCAGGGGTTCCAGCAGGTCGGTTAGTTTTTCGCCGTCAAAAATCATCCTGCTCATAATTTCCTCTACAAAAAATTTCAACGCTGCAGTTGGCAAGCCGTGTTTATGGGCTGTTATGGCCAGTTCTTTATCGTATTTCTCTACCTTAAAAGTTTCGTAACCCTGGCGTAAAGCGTTTACATCTTTCCCACTGTTCCAGTCCAACCCGTTAATGTAGTCGGTCAAATCTTCTTCCTCATCCATCAGGTTAGCGTTAGATTTGAGCAAACTAATCACCTGTGCCTTGGTCATTTTTTGTTTGGCCGGTTTTTGCTGCGTACTCTCGGCAATCAGGCTCATGATATAATCATAATCGATTACTGCAGAAGCAAAAAGCACAAACTCAAAATCCAGTTGCTGCACACCTAAGGGCGCATTATCACCTTCTTTTTGCTGTATCTCTCTAAATTGCCTTGCCGTTTCCAGGTACGAGCTTCTAAACTCCTGCAAGGTTTCTTTTGGCAAAATAGTTTCAATCTCGGCCTTTTGGTCGTCGTTCAGATCGGTATATTGATCCAGTTGAGTTTTAAGCCGTTGTACCTCCTTAAAGTTTTTCACAAAGGCAATCTTGGCCGCATTCCCTCTTAAGTTGTAAACTTGCTCGGGTTCTTTTACTAAATTGTGTTCCTGCATAAATACGCCTAAAGCTTCCACGGCCTTTTGATAATGGCTTATTACAACCGGTGCGGGATCAACCACCCAAATTTCAGCGGCTTTGCTACCATCTTCTCCCGAAAAAAGAGTGATGGCCTGGTTTACCATATCCTGTTGAGAACGGAAATCAAGGATGTTACCATAGGGTTTGGTATCGTTCAGCACCCGGTTGGTTCTCGAAAACGCCTGTATCAACCCATGGTACTTCAGGTTTTTATCTACATACAACGTATTGAGGTATTTAGAATCGAAACCGGTAAGCAGCATATCTACCACAATGGTAAGGTCGATTTTATTTCTATAAGGATAGTCTTTGTTGCTGTATTTCTGATCCTTAATGCGCCTTTGCACATCCTGGTAATACAAATCAAATTCGTTGATGGTATGATTAGAGCCAAATTGCTTATTGTAATCGCTTATGATTGCCGTTAGCGCTTTTTTCTTTTCCTCGGGGTTTTGCTTGTTATCTTCCTTTTCCTGTATCAAGTCATCCTGTATCTGCTGGATGTCTTTATTTCCCTCTGCCGGCGGAGAAAATACGCAAGCGATATTCAGGGGAACAAAATTTTCGTTTTCGGCTTTCTTTTTTTGTTGACTGGTTTTAAAAAGCTGATAATATTCTATGGCGTTGTTTATTGAAGCCGTGGCCAATACCGCGTTAAATTTTCGCTGGTTGGTGGCGGCATCGTGTTTACTAAGAATGGCTTCCGCTACGGCCTGTTGCGCTACTGCTTCTCCGGGTTTAGGGTTTTGATTACCGCTACCTTTATAGTAATCAATATGGAAGCGCAACACATTCTTATCTTCTATAGCATGCGTTATGGTATAGGCGTGTAATTCCTTTTCAAAAATAGCTTCAGTAGTTTTATAGGTTTCGTACTGGTCTTCGCGGGTTTTGTAAGTAGCATTTTCCGAAAAAATAGGTGTACCTGTAAAACCAAACAATTGCGCATTCGGAAAAAATTCTTTTATCGCTTTATGATTTTCTCCAAATTGCGAACGATGGCACTCGTCAAAAATGAAAACGATCCGTTTATTGCTTAAAGATTTTAAACGCTCTTTAAAATTCCTCTTGTCTGTTCCATCTAATGCCAGGCCCAATTTTTGAATGGTGGTAACAATCACTTTGTCGGCATAATCGGTAGAAAGTAAACGTCTTACCAAGGTCTCTGTGTTGGTATTTTCTTCTACGCTGCCTTCCTGAAATTTGTTGAATTCTTCCCGGGTTTGCCGGTCAAGATCTTTACGGTCGACTACGAATAAACATTTCTCTATATCGGGATTGTCTTTTAGGAGTGTAGACGCTTTGAAAGAAGTCAACGTTTTACCACTCCCTGTAGTGTGCCAGATATAGCCGTTGCCCCTGTTTTGATGAATACAGTCTACAATGGCTTTTACCGCATAAATTTGGTATGGCCGCATAACCAGCAGTTTTTGCTCGCTCTCTACCAGTACCATGTATTTGCTTATCATTTCGGCAAGCGTACACTTGCTTAAAAACTTTTGCGTAAACGGTTCAAGGTGCGTGATTTTCTTATTGCTTTCGTCTGCCAGTTGGTAAATAGGCAAAAACTGCTCATCTGCGTTGAATTGAAAATGCTGGTTTTTATTGTTGGCAAAATAGTAAGTGTTAGAGCGGTTGCTCACGATGAACAATTGCACAAAACACATCAGTGAATTACCATAGCCACTACCAGGCTCATTTTTGTAATCCACTATTTGCTGCATGGCTTTTCGAGGCGAAATATCGAGTTTCTTCAACTCAACCTGTACTACCGGCAAACCGTTGATTAATAAAATAATATCATACCGATGGAGGCTATTCTCTGTATTGATACGTAACTGACTAATGACCTCAAAATCATTTTTACACCACTCTTTGATGTTTACCAGTGTATAATGCAATGGCGTGCCGTCTTCGCGCTGAAAATATTGCCTTTCGCGCAAAAGTTTGGAAGCAGCAAAAACATCGGGGTTGATTATTTCTTCGCGGATGCGTAAAAACTCACTATCCGTTAATCGCACACGATTTAGTGCTTCAAATTTGGCTTTAAAGTTTTGCTCAAGTGTTTTCCTATCCACGATGTCGGGACGAGGAATATATTTTAGGTCTGTTAACTGCCTGATCAGATCTTGTTCGATTTGATTTTCTTTACTCATTTGGCCCCCCCTTTCAATAAATCTTTAGGGTTAACATCTAATATTTTTGCTATTTCATAGAGAACCTCAAGCCTAGGTTGCTGCCTGTTCTGCACATATCCGTTAACCATATTATAACTCTTTCCAAGTCGTTCGGCTAACCATGTTTGCTTAATCCCTTTTTGCTCAAGTACTTCCTTTATTCGGTTCATCTCCGTATAAATTTCAGGCAGCAAGATAGTCTAAATACCTAAATTATCTCGAAAAACAATATATTTTGTATAGGTATTTGCGCTGGTAAAACGAACCATTCAACTTTACCCGCCATTTAAAAGCATCACCCAGCCACAAGCGAGGACGCTATGCGGCAGCGGATAGTTTTTTGATTGCGTCGGTGATTCATTCCATAACGGATGTTTTACCTATCCCCTTCCTCCGCAGTAGGGATTGAAAGGGGAAGCCGCCTGCGCGAGGGATTAAGTGGGGGGAGAAGGCGGCCGAAGCAAAGCGTAGCCCGGCAAAGCCCGGCCACTTCTACCAGCGGACTGCCATAATCTTTCTTTTAGCCTGCGTTCGGTATTTTCGCCGTACGGCCTGTATGCCAGGTAGCCGCCAAACCTATCCGGCTAAATTTGCATCCTTCCCGCCATTTTAAAGCATCACAAAACCACAAGCGAGGACGCTATGCGGTAGCGGGGGAGGGAGTAGATGTGCAGATATGCAGATTATAGACCGGCCGGCCGGCAGGCAGGTGTGCAGATTTAAGGTGCGATTAGTCGATAGTCCATAGAAGATTGTGTGGTTTCGGGGTTGCTATGGACGGTTTGGTTAAATAACGGATGTTTTAGCTATCCCCTTCCCCCGCAGTAGGGATTGAAAGGGGAAGCCGCCCGCGCGAGGGATTGCGTGGGGGGAGAAGGCGGCCGAAGCAAAGCGTAGCCCGACAAAGCCCGGCACCGCTTCTATCAGCGGTGACTGCCATAATCTTTCTTTTGGCTTGTGGTAGATGTTTTCACCATACTGCCTGTATGTAAGGTAGCCGCCAAACCTATCCGGCCAAATTTCCATCCTCTCGCCATTTAAAAGCATCACCCAACCACAAGCGGGGACGCTATGCGGTAGCGGGGAATTGCTTAAGTCAATAACCCATCCCGCTATCGTCGTCGTCAATATCCGTTACCGAATCCTGGCCAAAAATACTTGTAATGGCAATGATGGCGGGGTGTCCATCTTCGGGGTTGCTCACCCCATGGAGCACAACGGGGGTCAGTACGTTTTTGACTACAATGTCATCGCAGCGCACATCGCCATAGGCATTGATTTCTACCAGTGTTCCGTTAAATTTAAATTTCATTGGTTCAATAATTTGTTGTCTCCGCAGGATCTCCCGATAGAGCACCCTGCTGCAGCTTGCATGGTAAACGCTGTCCGCTTATATACGGGTAGTAATTACTGATTTGCATGCGTTAATGTCCTACGTGCGCAGGGTCCTCTATCGAGAGACCCTGCGTTGACGGAACTACTCGAAAAATTCGAGTAGTTGAAAAAGAAGGCACGCGGGATGTAAGCCGGCACCTTGGTTTTTACAATCTCGACGCTATAATAGCTGTTGGCTAGCGGGTAAACAGCTTCCAGGCTACGCAGTTACGTATATGGGCAAAAAGACGCTTAGGGAGGATATGATAAAAGGCTTTGTGATGGACGGCGAGCGGCTAAAGCAGGGGGAGCGTTTTGGCAAGGACTATTTTGACGAGCTTTTAGAACGCACGAGAGATACGTGCCGGTGAAAGGCCCTTTCTCATAAAATAAAAGTGCATTAATATTTATGGTTACCCCGCTGACGCAAGCTTCTCCGCGTTATCGTGAGCACAAGCGCGCAAACCTAAAACTCAACCACCGGCTTACGCCAGCTGAGGTTGTTTAGGTACGTCACATTCTTTTTGGCGCTTTGCAAAGGGGTTTCGTGGTTAAAGCGACTTTGCTCTACAAAAAAGTAGTTCACGCCTTCGGCCTGTGCGGCATTAATAAGCCTGGGGAAGTTGATGATGGCTTCGCCCATATCGCAGGCAGATTCATCGACACTTCCCTTAGGGAGGCGGTGTTTCAGCACATCGCGCAGGTGCATCAGCTTAAAGCGGCCTTTATGCTTAGCGAAGTATTGGTAGGGGGTTTGCCCTTCGGTTACGGTGTAGTACACGTCCATCTGGAAATCTACCAAAGCGGCATCGGTACCGGCCAGCAGCACATCTATGGGCAACTGCCCGTCGACAGGTTTGTAAGGGTAATCGTGCGGGTGGTAGGCGTAGCGCAGCCCGTGGGTCTTGCAAATTTTGCCGCGCGCGTTGAACTCGTCGGCAAAATGTTTAAAATCGTCGATGCTTTTCTGTGGGCCGAGCCATGGGCATACCAGGTACTGCATGCCAATCTGCGCTGCCTGCGCGGCAAGCTGCTCGAACCCGGCCGTGGGCATGGGGTTGTGGTGGGTAGATACCAGCTTGAGGCCGTGGCCCGCTGCCAGTTTTTGGAATTCTGTTGGGGTGAGTCCCCAAAAAACGCCTTTGTCGCCGCCATAGCTTTCCAGCTGCGTGTAGCCCATGGCACCCAGCTGCTTCAGCGTGCCGGCAGCGTCCTTAGCCATCTCATCCTTCACCATGTAAAGCTGTATGCCCGGCGCAAGTTTGGCGCCTTTGGTTATCAGCGGGGCCATACCGTGCACGGCAGAGGCGGCAGCCAACAAGCCGCCGGTGTATAGGAAACGCCTTCTGTTCATTTGCAAATTTGGGTATTAATAATTGGTAGCTAAATGTAACTCCTAATTACCGGGTATGCAAACTCAATACGGGGGAAGGGATTGTTTAGGAAGGTAGGGGGCTCGGCCGAAGGGACGTAAAAACGCTTATAAATAAAGAAACCCCCAAGCTTACGCAAGGGGGTTTAACTTTAAGATTTGGCACCGACCTACTCTCCCACATTTTACTGCAGTACCATCGGCTCTGGCGGGCTTAACTTCTCTGTTCGGAATGGGAAGAGGTGGACACCGCCGATATAGGCACCTGAAGGCTTTTAGATTTGAGTATTGAGATATGAGATTTGAGACTCATGGCTGCAATAGAACAAATCAATATTTTAATTTAGATAGGAGCTTAGTATTTGAGTATGCAACCTTTCGGTCTCATATCTCATATCTAACATCTCATATCTTAAACATGATTGAAAGAAGTAATTTCGAGAGAAAACAACAGCTTTGTGTTGAGGTGGGAGAAAAGACTTTCGGAGTAAGGACAAAGGACCGGAGTCTTTTATCTTTTGTCTTACATATCTTTCATCCCACCCTTAATTACCTGCTATGAGAAAGCTTCGGATGATTAGTATTACTCGGCTTTGATGTCACCACCTTTATACCTGTAACCTATCAACGTAGTAGTCTGCTACGATCCTCAATGGAAGTCTCATCTTGTGGCTAGTTTCGCACTTAGATGCTTTCAGCGCTTATCTATTCCCAACGTAGCTACTCTGCAATACACCTGGCGGCATAACAGATTCACCAGAGGTTAGTCCAACCCGGTCCTCTCGTACTAAGGTCAGCCCCACTCAAACTTCCAACGCCCACAACAGATAGGGACCGAACTGTCTCGCGACGTTCTGAACCCAGCTCGCGTGCCACTTTAATGAGCGAACAGCTCAACCCTTGGGACCTTCTCCAGCCCCAGGATGTGACGAGCCGACATCGAGGTGCCAAACCTCCCCGTCGATATGAGCTCTTGGGGGAGATCAGCCTGTTATCCCCAGCGTACCTTTTATCCTTTGAGCGATGGCCCTTCCATGCAGAACCACCGGATCACTATATCCGTCTTTCGACCCTGCTCGGCTTGTCTGCCTCACAGTCAAGCAAGCTTATGCTATTGCACTCCGCGTACGGTTACCAAGCGTACTGAGCTTACCTTTGAAAGCCTCCGTTACCTTTTTGGAGGCGACCACCCCAGTCAAACTACCCGCCAAACAATGTCCCCCGCATTACAGGGTTAGACACCAAATACAGAAAGGGTGGTATTTCAACGTTGACTAACATACTCCTAGCGAAGCATGATCACAGTCTCCCACCTATCCTACACATCCTGTATCCGATATCAATGTTAAGTTGTAGTGAAGGTGCATGGGGTCTTTCCGTCCCGTTGCGGGTAACCGGCGTCTTCACCGATACCACAATTTCACCGAGCTCATGGCTGAGACAGCGCCCAGATCGTTACACCATTCGTGCAGGTCGGAACTTACCCGACAAGGAATTTCGCTACCTTAGGACCGTTATAGTTACGGCCGCCGTTTACCGGGGCTTCGATTCAATGCTTCGCCTTGCGACTAACATCCCCTCTTAACCTTCCGGCACCGGGCAGGTGTCAGGCCATATACGTCATCTTTCGATTTTGCATAGCCATGTGTTTTTGTTAAACAGTCGCCTGGGCCTTTTCACTGCGGCTGATATTGCTACCAGCGCCCCTTCTCCCGAAGTTACAGGGCCATTTTGCCGAGTTCCTTAGCCATGATTCACTCGAGCACCTTAGGATCCTCTCCTCGACTACCTGTGTCGGTTTACGGTACGGGTTTTCATAACCTGAAGCTTAGCGGGTTTTCTTGGAAGTTTGATTACCTGAACTATTGCCTTACCCGAGGGCTCGGCATACTATCAGCTTTCAGCAAGGTCTGCGTACTTAACTACAAACCCTATACCTACGGCCTTTAACGTGCTATTCCGTCAGCACGCGTCAGTGTCACTACTCCGTCACCGCATCGCAGTTATAAAAAGTACTGGAATATTAACCAGTTGTCCATCGGCTACGCCATTCGGCTTCACCTTAGGCCCCGACTAACCCTGATCCGATTAGCGTTGATCAGGAAACCTTAGTCTTTCGGTGGGCGGGTTTCTCTCCCGCCTTATCGTTACTTATGCCTACATTTGCTTTTCTAATTCCTCCACAGTCAATTGTCTTTCCTGCTTCACCGGCAATTAGAATGCTCCCCTACCAGATACATCTCTGTAAATCCATAGCTTCGGTATAACGCTTAATGCCCGTTTATTATCCATGCCCGATCGCTCGACTAGTGAGCTGTTACGCACTCTTTAAATGAATGGCTGCTTCCAAGCCAACATCCTAGCTGTCTGTGCAATCGGACCTCGTTAGTTCAACTTAGCGTTAATTTGGGGACCTTAGCTGATGGTCTGGGTTCTTTCCCTCTCGGCCATGGACCTTAGCACCCATAGCCTCACTGCAGTGTATATTAAATAGCATTCGGAGTTTATCTGGATTTGGTAGGATTTGACTCCCCCGCACCCAATTAGTAGCTCTACCTCTATATAACTTAACCACCACGCTGTTCCTAAAAACATTTCGGGGAGTACGAGCTATTTCCCAGTTTGATTAGCCTTTCACCCCTACCCACAAGTCATCCGGAAACTTTTCAACGTTTATCGGTTCGGTCCTCCAGTACCTGTTACGGCACCTTCAACCTGCTCATGGGTAGATCACAAGGTTTCGCGTCTACCTCCTCTGACTGTGCGCCCTATTCAGACTCGCTTTCGCTTCGGATCCGTGCCTAAAACACTTAACCTTGCCAGAGAAGAGTAACTCGTAGGCTCATTATGCAAAAGGCACGCCGTCACGGAACATGTCCGCTCCGACCGCTTGTAAGTACACGGTTTCAGGTTCTATTTCACTCCCCTGTTCGGGGTTCTTTTCACCTTTCCCTCACGGTACTGGTTCACTATCGGTCTCTCAGGAGTATTTAGCCTTACCGGATGGTGCCGGCAGATTCCCACAAGGCGTCTCCGACCTCGCGGTACTCAGGATACCACTATCCTATCATCCATTACCCGTACGCAGCTCTCATGCTCTATGGCCGGGTTTCCCACCCCGTTCCGGTTTTGTTTGATATTCATGTTGTGGTCCTACAACCCCTACTATGCCGTAACATAATAGGTTTGGGCTTTTTCCCTTTCGCTCGCCACTACTCAGGAAATCATTATTATTTTCTCTTCCTCTGCTTACTTAGATGTTTCAGTTCAGCAGGTTTGCGCATATTTGCAACTATCCTTCAGATAGTTAGGTTTCCCCATTCAGAAATCCGCGGATCAATTCATATTTGCTGATCCCCGCGGCTTATCGCAGCTTATCACGTCTTTCATCGCCTCTGAGAGCCAAGGCATCCCCCGTGTACCCTTATTTACTTTCTTCTATACGTGTGATGCTTTTGCTCACCACTGTATGCTTTTTGATAACTGTCCGTTCAGATGCAAGACGACAAGAGATTAGAT